>DASRBV010000368.1:0-7277 GCA_035653455.1 Pseudacidobacterium sp.
GCAAGCCATCATGTTTGAAAATCTCTCAGAAAAGCTTCAGCGGGCCTTCAAAAACCTTCGCGGACAGGGCACCGTCACCGAGGAAAACATCGGTGAGGCCCTGCGGGAAATCCGCGTCGCTCTGCTCGAAGCAGACGTCAATCTCAACGTAGTCAAAGACCTGCTTGAGCACATTCGCGCCAAGGCCCTCG
This sequence comes from Pseudacidobacterium sp., assembly GCA_035653455.1. GTDB lineage: Bacteria > Acidobacteriota > Terriglobia > Terriglobales > Acidobacteriaceae > Pseudacidobacterium. The sequence continues at coordinate 192 of DASRBV010000368.1, forward strand.
GGCAGGAAGTCATGACGGCGCTCTCGCCTACCGAGCAGGTCATCAAGATCGTCCGCGACGAGCTGGTCACCCTTCTGGGCAAGGACACCGCCCGTTTTAACTTCGCTTCGCGTCCGCCAACAGTCATTCTGATGGCGGGTCTTCAGGGTTCAGGTAAGACGACAACCTCGGGCAAACTCGCAGCATGGCTCCAGAAGGGCGGCCATCGCCCCATGCTCGTCTCTGTGGACGTCTACCGCCCCGCAGCCCGCGAGCAGTTGAAGGTAGTTGCGAAATCCATCAAGGCCAACATCTACGAAGGCGATACAAAGGGCGAGCCAGCAGGCACGGCCCTGGTCGAGCGGCTGGCGAAGGAAGCGAAGCGCGAAGCCGTCATCTCCGGTTGCGACACCCTTATCGTGGACACCGCCGGACGCCTCCACATTGACGAAGACCTGATGGGCGAAATGGAATCGCTCAAGAAGCTGCTCTCGCCGCAGGAAATTCTCTTCGTCGCCGATGCCATGACGGGGCAGGACGCCGTCAACTCCGCCGACCAGTTCCATAAACGGCTCAGCCTGACAGGCGTCATCCTCACCAAGATGGACGGAGATGCTCGCGGCGGTGCTGCGCTCTCGATCCGTCACGTGACTGGACAACCGGTAAAGTTCATCGGCGTGGGTGAAAAGCCGGATGCCTTCGAGCCGTTCCATCCGGACCGCATCGTCAGCCGCATTTTGGGAATGGGCGACATCATGACGCTCATCGAAAAGGCCGAGGAAAAACTCGACCGCAAAAAGTCAGAAGAGTTCGCGCGCAAGGCGCTCTCCGGCGACGGCTTTTCATTGGAAGATTTCCGCGATCAGCTTAGGCAGATTCGCAAGCTCGGCTCATTGCAGAGCATCATGAAAATGCTGCCCTCCGTTGGGCCGCTCGCAGGCATGCAGCAGATGGCCGACCAGGTAGACGAAAAGCAGTTCGTTCGCGTCGAGGCCATCATCAATTCCATGACGCAGAAGGAGCGCAACAACCACGAAATCATCTCCGGCAGCCGGCGCAAGCGCATCGCCGCCGGATCGGGGACCACTGTGCAGGAAGTCAACCAGCTTCTGCGCCAATACGCGCAGATGCGTAAAATGTTCAAAAATGTTGGCAAGGGTGGACTGCTCCAGCGCCGGGCCATGGGTATGTTGAGCGGCATGAAAGGCTTCAGATAAACCTGGTCACCCCTGCCGACTCAACCCGGCAAGCGAAGACCAGACCGGCCGCTTTAGCTGACTGCGCCGACAGGCGCGCTGACTCGCTAAGATGACTATGATTGACCTCGACCATCGCCTGCAGGACCAGCTCGACGAAATTACCGCCAACACCCGCAAACTGGTGCAGCCGGAGCGGCTGGCCATCAGCGAGCAGGCCATCACCGACCTCTTTTCCAGCGGGATTGAGCAGCAGATTCTTCCTGTTGGCGCAAAGGCCCCCGAATTTGCCTTGCCTGACTCCTCCGGACGCACCGTGCGCTCCGCTGACCTGCTAGCACTTGCTCCACTCATCCTCAACTTCTTTCGCGGGCGCTGGTGTCCCTACTGCACAACGGAACTCGAAGCCTGGCGCGACCTCTATCCTGTCATCCGCGACCGTGGAGCGCTGCTGATCGGCATCTCGCCACAGACCGTCCGGCAGAGCGACTTTACGGTTACCCAGCACGAGATACCCTTTCCGCTGCTGCATGATTCCCACTGCGATGTGGCCCAGCTTTTCGGCCTCGCCTGGAAGGTCCCGCCCTTTCTCCAGAACTATTACCGCAGCATTCTTGTAAATATTCCCTTCATCAATGGTGACGAAAGTTGGCTTCTTCCCCTGCCTGCAACTTACGTGGTTGACCAGGACGGCACCGTCCTCTTCGCCGAGGCCCACGCCGATTTTCGCGTCCGCCCCGAGCCAGGTGAAGTATTAACACATTTGCCGAAGCGTTGATTGTTTATTACCCGCTACAAAAACAGCACGACTGTCCGTATATGGACATCCCACGTCCGGAAATGGACACAACCTCTATGTTGGTTCGATCGTAAATCCTCTATTTCATTGATTTCAAAGAGCTCCTCCTGCCTGAACAAATGGCAATTTACGTGCGTGTACAGGAAGAGAGGCTTCGCCATGCAATCATTCGTGCAGGATTTCCGCTACGCCATACGACAGTTGAAAAAATCGCCTGGATTCGGACTGACCGTTATCATCACACTGGCCCTCAGTGTGGGCATTACCGCCGCCGTCTTCAGCGTGCTGTATGCAATGGTGGTGCGTCCGTTGCCGTACAACAATCCGGACAGAATCGTTGCGCTTGAAACCTACTCTTCTCAGGGATATACCCAACCGGCCTCTTATCCGGAATACCTTGACTGGCGGCGAATGAACCACGGCTTCCAGGCGCTGGCGGCCTATAACGACTACTCCAATGTAAATTTTGAAGGTCCAACGGGGCCGGTCGCGCTCCATGCCGTGCAGGCTTCCGACAACTTCTTTGATGTTTTTGGTGTGAACCCGATTCTGGGCCGCGCCTTTGCTCCCGGCGAAGACCAGGACGGCAGGAATGATGTCGTAGTCCTCAGCTACGAAATCTGGCAGCAGTTCTTCGGAGCACAGCGCAGTGTGATTGGCCAAAAGGTGAAGCTTGATGGCCGGCCTTATACCATCATTGGCGTCATGCCCGCTGGATTTCGCTATCCCATTGGCAAGATCAATGCGATTTATACGCCGTTACATATGTCGAAACAGCAGCGGGAAGGCCGCGGAAACCACTGGCTGCCGACCATTGGCAGACTGAAATCCGGCGTCACGCTGAAACAGGCCGAAGCTGACATGAACAGCGTCTTTGCAGACCTGGGACGCTCTATTCCTGAAACCAAAGGACGGCGGGTCAAACTGCTCGATATTGGAAGTTTCATCCTTGGCGATACTCGTGACTCATTGCATCTGCTGCTTTATGCCGTACTTGCGCTGCTTGCGATTGGCTGCGTCAACGTGGCCGGACTCCTGCTGGCCCGCGGCGTCAAGCGCGAGCGTGAGATGGCGCTGCGCTCGGCTGTAGGCGCGGACAGGCTACGCATCATTCGGCAGATGCTGACCGAAGCATTGCTGTTTGCTTTTTGCGGGGCGCTAGGTGGCGTTCTGCTGGCCTATGGTTTGCTGCGCGTCATCAAGATGCTTTTGATTGCGGCACTTTCGCGCGGTTCGGAAGTCGGGCTGAATGTGCCCGTACTGCTGGCTGCTTTATTTGTATCTGTGGTAGTTACATTGCTGGCGGCGCTTGCACCTGCGCTGCGCCTCTCCGGAACATCACCGGGCCTGGCGCTGCGTACCGGAGGAAGCGCCGGTGCATCACGCGGGCAGCACCGCCTGCGTGCAGGCTTTGTGATTACACAGGTGGCCCTCGCTCTTGCGCTGCTGGTGGTCTCCGGTTTGCTGATGCACATGCTGGGCGGCCTTAAAAACACAGACCTCGGCTTCTCTCCGGACAACATTCTTACCGCAGAAATTGATCTTTCGCCCGGGCGCTATGATGGCCGCGATGTGATGGCGGACTTCTACAATCCACTGTTTGAGAAGATACGCGCCATCCCCGGAGTGCGGGCAGTAGGCATGATTCAGGTGCTGCCCATCCAGAACTGGGGATGGAACTCAGAAATCCATGTTGCCGGGACACCTATACCTCCGCCCAATGTGAACACGCTGGCGGAGCTGCGCATCGTGTCTCCTGGCTATTTCGATGTCTTTCAGGTCCCTCGGGTGAGTGGGCGTTTGCTCGATCCGGCCCTGGACACACCAACATCAAAGTCTGTCATCGTCGTCAATGAAGCTTTTGTAAAAAAGTTCATTCCTGCAGGGCACGACCCCATTGGCATGCACCTTGATAATGATGAGAAGCCGATCATTGTCGGGGTCGTAAAAAATGTCCGGCACAACATCACGGAACCGCCACGCGCGGAGATGGATTATATCGCCTCCCAGGTGCCTAAGGAAGAAAGCCTGCGCGTGTTAGGGAACATGACACTCGTCATCCGCACGAGCGTTCCGCCGGAGAGCATCATCCCTGCCCTGCGCCGCGCTTATCACGATGTGGATCCGACGCTCCCTTTCCGCACACCTGAGACGATGCGCACGATCATCGCCGACAGGCTTACCTTTGAACGGTTGGAGAATTGGCTCTTTGGCGCCTTTGCCGCGCTGGCTGTGCTTCTGGCGGTTGTGGGCCTCTATGGGCTTATCAGCCATGAGGTCGAGCTTGGAACGAGAGACATTGGCGTGCGCATGGCCCTGGGTGCGACACGCGCGCGGATTCTGGCGAATATCTACCGCCGCGTAGGCTGGATGCTGGGCACCGGCGTTGCCATTGGCCTTGCGCTGACCTGGGCGGTCCGCAAATACATCGCTTCCGTAGTTGCCATGCATCTGGAAAAAGATGCGGGCCGGATTCTGGCGTGGACAGCAGCACTGGTCCTTGCCGGACTGATTGCAGCGCTGTTCCCTGCCCGGAAAGCGTCTTCCATCGAACCTGTCGAGGCGCTGCGGGAAGAATAAAATCCAGAATCTGGTAGACTGTAAAGGCGTTAGAACCGGACCAGGCAAAAGCAGCACCTCGCCTACCAGCAAGATTCTGCCAGAAGTTGGCTCCGTTGGCTCCAGCGCAATCCCAATTAGGAAATAGCATCACATGGAACAAGGTACCGTAAAGTGGTTTAACGACGCGAAGGGTTTCGGCTTCATTTCGCGGCAGAATGGCGATGATGTCTTCGTGCATTATTCCGCCATTGTCTCGAGTGGCTTCAAGAGCCTTCAGGAAGGCCAGGCCGTCCAGTTCAACGTCGTTAAGGGGCCCAAGGGCTGGCAGGCAGCGGACGTTCAGCCGCTCTAAGACGCAACAGAAATAAATATAAGATCTAATACCTGATCAATGATTTGAGGCGGGCTGCGGCCCGCCTTTGGTTTTCACCGCGCCAGAGAGGCCTCCAGTAACTCACGGTTGACGCGCGTCAGCCGGTTCACCACGCGGTAACGGTCTCCCCTGTAAACAGAGCGCACATGCTCCACTGGCTGGCCGCTTTGTACATACGCGATCCGCGTAAACAGAAATGCCGGATTGTTCTTTGCAATCTTGAGCAGTTGCGCTTCCTGCTTGCTGGCGAAACCCACCTCCACCACCTCGTCGGCTACTGCAATGTGGATTCCATAGCTCCGCGCCAGCGCTTCATACAGCGAAGTCCCAGGATCGAACCGCTCCATCAGGTCTGGGCACAAGCGGCGCGGCAGCGAGCAGTACTCGATGCCCAGCGGAAGCGAATCGGCCAGACGCAGGCGTGCCAGGTGAAAGATCTCTTCGTCCGGCTTCAGACGCAGAGCATCCGCCACGTCCTGAGAAGGATGCCGCACCTCAAACTTCAACACCTTTGTGCTGGGGACCGAGCCGCGCGCCTTCATGTCCTCAGTGAAGGACAGTACCTGCCTGAAGTTCTTGTCTATCTTGATACCGGAAACGAAAGTACCCTTTCCCTGCTCGCTGTAAATTACGCCCAGTTCGCATAATGACTTGATGGCTTGCCGGACCGTCATCGGGCTGACGCCCAGCGCTGTCGCAATCTCCTGCGAAGAGGGCAATGGCTCACCCAGCTTGAATACGCCAGCCCGTATCTGGCCCAGCAGACGCTGCTCAATCTGGTGGTAAAGCGGAATCACACTTTCGCGGTCGAGTGGTGGTAGGGAAACCATTGTTTTGCGTGTTTCTGGCTGATTGACTATATAACACAAAGACCAGACAGTTTCCCAAAGCGAAATTTCCGGCGAAACTTTTCAGAACACCCTGTGTTACAAATGGCAGCGCCCGTTCTGGCGCAATACCAATTTCCAGCACTCTCTTGCTGGGCAAACATCTGTAGGTCTTTTTCCTTTTCTCCGAGAGGGCACGTAACAAAAAAGCGCTTTGGCGCGCAGCGGGAGATGTGTGCCTGCGGATGTTTGGTCAGCAAAAGGGCTGTACAAGAAGGGTGACCCACGATGTCTCGCAAATGTTCAGGCAAGACGCTATTTCTCTCTCTCTTATCGGTCCCGCTTGCTGTTCTGCTGGCAAGCGGCTGCGGCTCCACAGTCAACTCCTCACCGTCTTCCGGTTCCAGCGGAAGCTCCGGGTCCTCGTCGAATACCGGTCCGGCATTCATCATTGCAACCGATGCTCCGCGCGCTGGCGTGACCTCGTTCTCGGTGCAGGTGCAGGGCATCAATGCCATTGACTCAAACGGGAACAGCGTTCCACTCCTCAGCGGCTCTCCAACGGTGGATTTTGCCCGCTACAACGGCCTGCAAACCTTGCTCGATATGAATGATGTTCCGGCAGGGACCTACAACAGCATTGTGATTACGCTGGGCAGCGCCAGCATCGGCTATCTGCAGACACAGCAGGGCGCAGCCCCAACGATCCAGACCATGCCTGCGGTCCTTACGCAGTCCACCATTACGGAAAACCTGAGCTCGCCGCTCGTGGTTTCGCAGACGGGCCCGGTCGGCATCCGCCTGGACTTTGATCTGTACAAGTCCATCCAGGTGGACAGCAACGGCCAAATCACAGGCCAGGTCACGCCTGTCTTCGATGTGAAAGCCATAGGCCCGAGTGATCCCGGCGCGTACATTGATGAGTTCAATGCCGGAGTCGTCAGCGTCAATGCCTCTGCGCAATCCTTCGTTATTCAGGGCCCACACGGACATCAGTTCACTGTCCAGGTGAATGGACAGACCGAGTGGGACAACAACGAGGGCCTCAACCAGCTTACGGCCAACAGCATTGTGCAGATATCCGGCGTGCTCGACCGGGCCGATTCAACAATTGATGCAGATGAAGTCGCCATCGTCTCACAGGACGGTTTCTACGCCGGTGGTCTGGTCACGTATGTGCAGCCCTCGAGCGGGACGGCATCGAGCTTCGACCTCTATGTTCGCGGACTGCTGCCCGATTCCACCGGACTCTCACTCGGCCAGATTGCGCAAATCAATCTGACAGGCAATGAGAAGTTCTTCATCTACTGGATGCACAACCCTCTGACCCAATTCCTGTTCAATGCAAGC
>DASRBV010000369.1:0-2726 GCA_035653455.1 Pseudacidobacterium sp.
GACCTCGACGTCTTCTATCCGACGCAGTTGCTGGTCACCGGGTTCGACATTCTCTTCTTCTGGGTGGCGCGCATGATCATGCTCGGCTGCCATTTCATGCTTGACGTGCCGATGCCCGACGGCTCCAAACGCGGGCTGAAAGATGCCGTGCCCTTCCGCGAGGTCTACATCCACGCGCTGGTGCGCGACGCCGAGCGCCAGAAGATGTCCAAGACCAAGGGCAATGTGATTGATCCCATCGAGATCGTCAGCAAATACGGGACCGATGCCGTGCGCTTCACGCTGGCCGCGATGGCCTCTCCTGGGACGGACATTGCCTTCAGCGAGGCCCGCACAGAAGGCTATCGCGCCTTTGCCAATAAAATCTGGAATGCCGCGCGCTTCATCTTCATGAATGTAGACAAAGCAGCCGAGGCCGGCATTGCCGTTGACCCGCAGCTTCTCGCCGATGCGCCTGCTTCCATCGAGGCCCGCTGGATCACCTCGCGGCTGAATCGCACCGCGGCAGAAGTAAACCAGGCATTGGGCGAATACCGCTTCCATGAGGCGGCAAATCTCGTCTATCAGTTCTTCTGGGGAGACTTCTGCGACTGGTATCTGGAAATCGTAAAGCTGCGGCTTGATTTCAGCCAGTCAGCAAGTCGGGATGTCAGCAAATCAGCCTTGATGACCCTCCTAAGTACATTTGAAGCCGCGCTGCGTCTGCTCTCTCCCTTCATGCCATTTCTTACGGAAGAGCTTTGGCACGCTGTTTACGATGGAAAACCTCCGGCAAAGTCCATAGCTTTGTCGCGCTATCCGCAGCCCCATTCAGACGCGCAGAATTTTACGGCAGAGACTGACATGGCTGTCTTACAGGAGCTTATCGTGACCGTCCGCGCCTTGCGCAAAGACCTGGATGTGCCGGAGCGCGAGCCGGTGGCGATTGAAATTTCGGCGTCTGAACATGTTTGGCAACTCGCCGCTTCCAATCGCGACATTGTCGAGAAGCTGGCGCGTGTTTCTGCGATTGAATTTTCAGCAGCCTGGAGGCTCGGCCCCGCCAATACGCGGACCACTGCGAATTTCACCGTGGGTACGCCTTATGAGAAGCAGATTGATGTTGTGGCTGAACGTGAACGCCTGCACAAAAAACTCGAGCAGTATGAAAAAATTCTGGCCAATGCAAAGCGGCAGTTGGATAATGAAGCGTTTCTGGCCAAGGCACCGGAGAAAGTTGTGTCTGGCCTGAAAAAGCAGGCAGAGGAAGCGGCCATGCTGCGGCAGGAAACACTGGATGCACTCGAAAAACTGGAGCAGTTTGCATAATGGATTGGAAGAGCAGGCGGATTGAAAGTGTTCTTGAGCAGGCGTTGATTGAAGACAAGGCAACCCACGATGTGACCACGGCAGTCACGATTGATCCTTCGCTTCGCGCTTCGGCCTCGATCATCGCCAAGCAGAACTGTGTTGTTTCCGGACTGGGCTGCATCTCGCGCTTTCTGGAAATCTTTGCGCGGCTCGACGGCCGTAATCATGGCCGCTATGAGGTCGTCCATCATCCGGAGATATTCGACGGCGTGCGCGTCACCAAAGGACACGCGCTTGCGGTCATCCGTCATAATGCCAGCGTGATCCTTTCCTGCGAGCGCGTCATTTTGAACCTGATGCAGCGCATGAGCGGCATTGCTACTCTCACGCGCCAGTACGTGGACGCCATCGCCGGGACCAACGCCCACATCTTAGACACACGCAAGACCATCCCCGGCTTGCGCATCCTGGACAAATACGCCGTTCGCTGCGGAGGAGGCCAGAACCATCGTCTCGATCTTTCCGATGGCATTCTCATCAAGAACAATCACATCTCACTCGGCGGAGGCTTAGAGAAGGTCCTGAAGCGCGCGCATGAGCTGCGTCAGCCCGGCCAGACCATTGATGTTGAGGTGCGCACCTTCGATGAACTGAAAGTCGCGCTCGACAACGGCGCGGAGTCGTTACTGCTCGACAACATGACTCCTGAGGAAGTAAAGAAGGCCGTGGGCATCGTGCGCGAACGCGGCCTTAACATTCCGATTGAAGCCTCAGGCGGCATCCATCTTGAGAATGTCCGCAAATATGCGCTTGCTGGCGTGGATTACATTTCCGTGGGTGCGCTCACGCACTCCGCAGTTGCCGTAGACCTGAGCATGAAGATTACGGCTGAGATTTATTAGGAGATCGCTGAAGGTCTTTCCTCTCGTTGGTCAGTATGACCACCTCGCCAGATTTTCGCGTTGTAAAAAGCAATGAGAAGAACCAAATCAGGCGGGGACGCCACGCGGCTTCACATTCTGCCGGATAAAGCTGACGACAGCTTCCAGAGAGGTTCCAGGGCCGAAGATGGCGCTGACACCCTGAGACGTCAGAAAAGGGATGTCTTGTTCCGGGATGGTGCCACCGAGGACGACGAGGATGTCATCGGCGGCGCGCTCCTTCAGCAGGGACGTAATACGCGGAACAATGGCATTGTGCGCTCCTGAAAGAATGCTCAGGCCGACGCAATCCACATCTTCCTGTATGGCGGCGTTGACGATCATCTCCGGCGTCTGACGCAGACCGGTGTAGATGACTTCCATTCCGGCATCACGCAGCGCCCGGGCAATCACTTTCGCGCCCCGGTCGTGGCCATCCAGTCCTGGCTTGGCTACAAGGACGCGAATTGGAGTAGTGCGCTCGGTCATATAAACGACAAAGGATAACACAGGTCT
>DASRBV010000370.1:0-4187 GCA_035653455.1 Pseudacidobacterium sp.
GCGTCGTGTTTTGGCGTGTCCGCAGGTAAGTTTTTGAGTTGGTAAGGAGTCTGGATTGCCTACATTCAGTCAGCTCGTGAGGAAGGGGCGCACCGCCCCGAAGTATAAGACGGCCTCGCCCGCATTGCAGGCCTGTCCGCAACGGCGCGGCGTCTGCACGCGTGTTTACACGCAGACGCCCAAGAAGCCGAACTCGGCGCTGCGCAAGGTGGCACGTGTCCGCCTGACGAACGGCATTGAAGTTACGTCGTACATCCCAGGTGAGGGCCATAACCTGCAGGAGCACTCAATTGTGCTCATCCGTGGCGGTCGTGTGAAGGACCTGCCGGGTGTGCGTTATCACATTGTTCGCGGCACGCTTGACTCGGTCGGCGTGGCCAAGCGCACGCAGTCGCGCTCGAAGTATGGAGCCAAGCGCGCCAAAGGTGGCGCTGCGGCTGGCGGTGGCAAGAAGTAATCAGATGTCATCCCGGGCGTAGTGAAGGGTTCTGTTTTTTTGAAAGCTTGAAGGTCAAAAGGTTTTATGCCGAGAAAAGGTCACATTGCGAAGCGTGAGGTTGCAGGCGATCCGGTCTACAGCTCCACGCTGGTTACGAAATTCATCAACTCGATGATGTGGGACGGCAAGAAGTCCACAGCGCAGGCGATTTTTTATACCGCCATGAAGAACCTTGAGCAGAAGGGCGGCGATGAGGCCCTGAAGCTGTTCAAGAAGGCGGTGGAGAACTGCAAGCCTGTTCTGGAAGTGAAGACCCGCCGCGTTGGCGGTGCGAACTATCAGGTGCCGGTGGAAGTGAATCCGGACCGCCGCACTTCGCTGGCGATTCGCTGGCTGATTACCTATGGGCGTCAGCGCGGTGAAAAGGGCATGATTGACAAGCTGACCAACGAATTGCTCGACGCCGCGAATGGACGTGGTGGCGCGATCAAGAAGAAAGAAGACGTGCACCGCATGGCCGAGGCCAACAAGGCCTTTGCCCACTATCGTTGGTGAGGACTGGCCGTCCGGGCGGACGCGCCTTCGGCGCATGAGGAATGTTGGGAGCGGAAGGTTGCTCCCGAAAGAAATTCGAACCTTGGGCCAAAGGCCTGAGAGAACTAGAGAGAATTACTGTGGCTCGCCAAGTACCGTTAACTCGTTGCCGGAACATCGGAATCATGGCGCATATTGACGCCGGAAAGACGACGACGACCGAGCGCATTCTGTTTTATACGGGCATTACGCACCGCATCGGCGAAGTGCATGAAGGCACGGCGACGATGGACTATATGGAGCAGGAGCAGGAGCGTGGTATCACGATTACCTCCGCTGCGACCACCTGCTTCTGGAACAACTACCGGATCAACATTATTGATACGCCCGGGCACGTGGACTTTACTGCCGAAGTCGAGCGCTCGCTACGCGTCCTTGACGGAGCGGTGGCCCTGTTTGACTCTGTTTCCGGCGTTCAGCCCCAGACGGAGACCGTGTGGCGCCAGGGCGACAAGTACAAAGTCCCCCGGCTTTGCTTTGTCAACAAGATGGACAAGGCGGGTGCCGATTTTGAGCACGTCATTGAGACCATCCGCAAGCGTCTTGGAGCGCGTCCGGTTGCTATTCAGATTCCGATTGGCGCCGAGTCGAATTTCAAAGGTGTTGTTGACCTGATTGAGATGCGCGCCATTCTCTGGCATGACGAGACCATGGGCGCGAAGTACTCGGTCGAGCCAGTCCCTGCCGAGCTTCAGAAAAAAGCGGAAGCCTTCCGTATGCAGCTGATTGAGACAGTCGCCGAGAACGATGACGACATGCTGCACAAGTTTCTGGAAGGCGAGACCCCGACTCCTGAGGAGCTGAAGAAGGCGCTGCGCAAGGCGACGATTGATATGAAGGTCTTCCCGGTCCTGTGCGGATCGGCCTTCAAGAACAAGGGTGTACAGACGCTGCTCGATGCAGTGGTGGATTATCTGCCCAGCCCGCTGGACATCCCGGCGGTGCAGGGTGTGGATCCGCACGATACTTCTGTCGTCCTGACGCGCGAGACGAGCGATGATGCTCCGTTCTCTGCGTTGGCTTTCAAGCTGATTAACGATCCTTTCGGCAAGCTGAGCTTTATCCGGGTCTACTCGGGTTCATTGAAGACGGGCGACACCGTGCTCAACCCGCGCACGGGCAAAACGGAGCGCGTGGGCCGTCTGGTGAAGATGCATGCCAACAAGCGTGAGGACATCACTGAGATTCTGGCTGGCGACATCTGCGCCTGCGTGGGTCTGAAGGAAATCAAGACGGGCGATACGCTTTGTGTGCCTTCTGCCCCGATTGCGCTGGGTGCGATTGATTTTCCTGAGCCGGTCATTTCGGTGGCAATTGAGCCGAAGACAAAAGGCGACCAGGAGAAGATGGCGCTGGCCCTGGCGAAGCTGGCCGATGAAGATCCGACATTCAAGGTCCGTACCGACCAGGAATCGGGCCAGACGATCATCAGCGGCATGGGTGAGTTGCATCTTGAAATTCTGGTGGACCGCCTGAAGCGCGAGCATAAGGTGGAAGCCAACGTCGGTGAGCCGAAGGTGGCCTTCCGCGAAACGATCCGCAAATCTGCCGAAGCAGAAGGCAAGTACATCCGTCAGACGGGTGGTTCGGGTAACTATGGGCACGTCAAGATCCGTATTGAGCCGAATGAGCCGGGCAAGGGCTACGAGTTCATTGATGAGATCAAGGGCGGCGTGGTTCCCCGTGAGTACATCAAGCCGACCGAGCAGGGTATTCGCGAAGCATCATTGAGTGGCGTACTGGCCGGCTACGAGATGGTGGACTTCAAGGTGACACTGTTCGACGGGAGCTATCACGAAGTGGACTCGAACGAAATGGCCTTCAAGATCGCCGGTTCGATGGCCTTCAAAGAGGCAGCGAAGAAGGCGAACCCGGTGCTGCTGGAGCCGGTCATGGCGGTCGAAGTCACCGTGCCGGAAGAGCACATGGGCACGATCATCGGCGACATCAACTCGCGCCGCGGACGTATTGAAGGCATGGAGCATGTGGGCGGTTCGCAGGTGATCAAGGCGATGGTGCCGCTGAAGGAGATGTTCGGATATGTGAACGATATCCGCTCTTCAACGCAGGGCCGCGCTTCGTACACAATGCAGTTTGCCCGCTATGAAGAGGCCCCGCGCATGATTTCTGAGGAGATCATCGGGCGTAACCAGGGTAAATAGGTTTTTTGAGAATCATGCCGGGCTTCGATGCGAGGCCCGGTGAATTTTGAGTCACACGAGAGAGGAACTGAGGAATGGCGAAGGAGAAATTTGACCGGACGAAGCCGCACGTAAATGTGGGGACGATCGGGCACATTGATCATGGGAAGACGACGTTGACGGCGGCGATCACGAAGGTGTTGTCGAAGCACAACCCGAACATCAAGTTCCGCTCGTTTGACACGATAGACAATGCGCCGGAAGAGCGGGAGCGCGGAATTACGATAGCGACGGCGCACGTGGAGTATGAGACGCCGAACCGTCACTATGCGCATGTGGACTGCCCCGGGCACGCGGACTACATCAAGAACATGATCACGGGCGCGGCGCAGATGGACGGTGCGATTCTGGTGGTGGCGGCGACCGATGGGCCGATGCCGCAGACCAAGGAGCACGTGCTGTTGGCCCGTCAGGTGGGCGTGCCGTACATCGTGGTGTTTCTGAATAAGTGCGATGCGGTGGAAGACCCTGAGCTGATCGACCTGGTCGAGATGGAAGTGCGGGAGCTTTTGAACAAGTACAACTTCCCCGGGGACGATGTGCCGGTGGTGCGCGGCTCGGCTTTGGGCGCGCTGAACGGGGAAGCGCAGTGGGAAGCGAAGATAGATGAGCTGATGGAGGCGGTGGACAAGAATGTTCCTCTGCCGCAGCGGGCGGTGGACCAGCCGTTCCTGATGCCGATAGAAGACATCTTCTCGATTTCAGGCCGTGGGACTGTGGTGACGGGCCGAATTGAGCGTGGCAAGGTGAAGGTGGGCGAGGAAGTGGAGATTGTGGGCTTCCGCGAGACCAGAAAGACTGTAGTCACGGGCGTAGAGATGTTCAAGAAGCAGCTGGACGAGGGCCTGGCTGGAGACAATGCCGGGTTGCTGCTGCGTGGCACGGCGAAGGACGAGGTGGAGCGCGGGATGGTGCTGGCCAAGCCCGGTTCGATTACGCCGCACACGAAGTTC
>DASRBV010000371.1:0-10283 GCA_035653455.1 Pseudacidobacterium sp.
ATTTATTTTGAAGAATTTACAGAATTTACTACTCACCCTACTCTTCTCCCTTCCAGACGTACGCATCAGCCTGCGGAAGCCCGATGTGCGCCAGCACACGGGCCACAAACTGCTTCGCCATGGCTGTGGAATCCACCGGATGGTTATAGAAGGTTGGAATGACGGGAAAGATCGTGGCTCCCGCATCGGAAGCCAGAGACATATTGCGCAGATGAATTTTGTTGAACGGGGTCTCTCTTACGCAAAGCACCAGAGGCCGCCGTTCTTTCAGGCAAACATCGGCTGCCCGCTCGACAAGGTTCTGGGCCAGACCATGGGCAATCCCGGCCAGTGTTCCCATGCTGCATGGCAGAATAATCATTCCGTTGGATGGATAGCTGCCGCTTGCAATCGGCGCTCCGATGTCCGACTCAGCGTGCTGCAGGATTTTAGAGGAACTCTGTCCAGGCAGCTTCTCAACCAGAGCATTGCGCCCGCTGAGTCCAAGCTCCTCGGCAATGACCCGCAGCGCGCTTTCTGAAACCACAAGATGCACGCGGTCAACACGGGCATCTGCCTCCAGTGCCTGCAATAACTGCTGCCCGAAGACGGACCCGCTGGCTCCGGTGATGGCGACAGTAAGGTTGAGATGATTTTCCATTGTTCTATTGTCGCCATCCTTGTGTCTGCTTCGCTAAATGTTTGTCATCCTGAGCGAAGGACCTGCTTTTCTTTTCAGGCTGTACGTTATCTTAAAGCGAATTATGCCGCATTCGCAGGCTTCGGTCTGTTCCACATACGGCGTATGAAACGCGCCAGCCAGCGCACCGTGATGACCGCCAGTATCAGAAAGATGACGGCAATCGTTGCCGCTACAAAAGGATGCCGCGTCGCCAGCCACGTAACCCCAATGGCCACGACGTCCTCACTCGTGCTGAGCGCGATATTGGAGACCGGCTCCGGCGTAGGTGTTACGGCCGCCCTCACCGCAGTCTTCGATCCGTGGGAAACAATCGCGATGCCCGCTCCTGCAACGGCTGCAAGAAGCTGCATCTCCGGCGATAGCTGTTCGCTGGCACGATACGCAAGCAGCGCCGCAACAGGAACGCGCACAAATGTATGCAGCGCGTTCCAGATCATGTCAAAGCCGGGGACTTTATCGGCGAAGAACTCGATCACAAACATCGCGCCGCTCACGCCGATCACCCACCAGTTGTTCAGAATGTCCAGACCCGCAGGCAATGCGATCCAATGCACGTGGGCCAGAAGCCCAAGCGTCAGCACAGTGGCATACACATTCAACCCTGCGGCAAAACTGGCTGCGATAATCAGGGCGGCGATGGTAGTGGGTGTGAATGACATGACTTACCTGAGCGCCGAACAGCTTGCCGGATACTTCTGCCCGTTCACCACCACCCATCCATTATCTGCACCACGGTGTGTCGAGCAATGAACGTCATGAATTCCGGCAACAAAATGCCCACGCGATGGAAAGAACGCCTGACCGTAAGCATAGACTTGTGCATTTACAGGAGCGGTAACCACGCCATCCAGGTCATCGTTTGTCACTACCTCGACCAGGCGCGTGCTGCCGTCAGGAAATGTCACACGCAGCGGAAGAATCTCATGGTTTCCGTGCGGACCTCCGCGCTGCGTGCGCGAGGAACTGACCGTGATGCCGCAAACCATTACATTGTCCACAGCCTGCGTCTGATTTGCATGCAGCAGATCGCCCAACTTCTGATTGACCTGGGGAGTGCAGCTCTGCGGCACAGAAACATCCTTCTGCGCCAACGCTGCTGATAGCGAAAAAGCAGCAAACATCAGGAACCGGACAACGTGTCGTTCTTTTCGCATTCGTTGAGCATACTACAGCAGAATGAGGGATTACGCATCATCCATTTTGATTACGGCAGCGCCGTTGACCGCATCGTGATGCACCGCCGCCAAAGCTTCATTCACCTGATCGAGAGTAAAAACCGTGGCCCGCGGCCGAATGCCAATTTCTCCAGCCAGTTTTGCAAAATCATGCGCATCCTGACGGGTCATATTGGTCACGCTGCGCAACTGACGCTCGCCCCACAGCAGCGTGTCGTAATCGAACTGCGGCATGCGGTCAAGATGAATTGCGTTGATCCCAACAATCCCACCTTTTCGCAGTGAGGCCAGCGCAGCAATAACAATATCTCCGCTGGGAGCAAATGTCACTGCACGGTCAAGCGGTACAGGCGGGCGCTGAGTGGCATCACCCACCCAGGTTGCTCCAAGCTCATGGGCAAGCTGCTGGTGCGATGTTCCGCGAGTTGAGACGTAGACTTCGCATTTCCAGTGCTTCAGCACTTCTATCGCCAGATGGGCCGACGCGCCAAAACCAAAGAGTCCCACGCGGTCTCCCGGCTGCACATCTGCCACGCGAAGGCTGCGAAATCCGATAATTCCCGCGCAGAGCAATGGCGCAAGCTCAATGGCAGACGCGTTTTCAGGCAATGGAATGCAGAAATCTGCGCGGGCAATTGCGTACTCCGCATAGCCGCCGTTTACGGTGTATCCGGTGAAGACGGGATGATCGCAGAGGTTTTCCATTCCTTTGCGGCAAAGCAGACAGGAACCGTCCGTGCCTCCAAGCCACGAAACACCAACACGGTCCCCCTTGCTCCATTGCGTAACATCCCGACCCAAAGCCTCTACCCGCCCGACGATCTGGTGCCCGGGGATAACAGCAGGCAGCCGCGGAGGCAATTCTCCACTGACAATATGCAGATCGGTGCGGCAGATCCCGCACGCTTCAACCTTGAGCAGGACTTCGCCTGCCGCGGGCTGCAACTCCGGGACTTCTTCCACTTGGAGTGGCTTCTGCTCAACTGGTGCGGTGTGGCGAAGGACTGCGGCACGCATGCGACGATTCTACCGCCCGAGCAGCTCTCTGATGGCACCAGCGTAATTCCTTCCTGAAGTGAGTCGTGCGCCATGCTGCATTTCAATTTCATAAGCACCGCCGGCCAGCGGATGAATGGCCTGGATCCGGTCAAGATTGACAATATACCGCCGGTGAACCCGTAGAAACTTCTTCGTGTCGAGAAGCTGTTCCATCCGGCCCATGGTCTCATTCAGCAGGTGCGTTTTCCCGCCGCAGTGCAGCTCCACATAATTGTCAGCGGACTCCACCCAATCAATGCTTTCTCTGGAGACAAATTCATAATGATTTGACTTGCGGACAACGAACCGCTGTGGCCCTGCAGGACGGTAAGACGCCAGCAATGCCTCAAGCTGGTGCAACTGCGCTGGCTGTTTCGAGGCCAGTTTTTCCCTGGCTCGGGCCAGAGCACGCTCCAGACGTTCTTCATCTAACGGTTTAAGAAGATAATCCAGCGCATTCAACTCAAAAGCTTCAATGGCGTGCTCATCGTAGGCAGTCACAAACACCGTGGGAGGCATCCGTTCAGGCCCGACGGTTCGGACAACTTCAAGTCCGGAAGCATCCGGCAAGTGAATGTCGAGCAGCACAAGGTTGGCTTCTCCATGCTGGATGGCCTCGATTGCCTCCGCCGCATTGGCGCATTCTGCAATGACTTCGGCGTCCGGCACAGACGATAGCATTCTGCGGATGCCGCTGCGAATCGCCGGCTCATCATCCACGATAAGAATGCGCAGCGCTGCCATTGGAAGACGCATTTCGGGTACGGAAAGGAAGCTGGATATAGACAAGGGTCCCTCCATTCTGGAGTTTTTCAATGAAAAGCCGGTGTTCCTGCGGATACATCCGCATCAGCCGCTCGCGCGTCGAGCCCAGGCCAATGCCCAGCGCCATTTCATCCGGAGGTCCGCTGCCATTGTCCTTAATGGTCAGGACAAGATACTCGGAACTCTTTCTGCTGGTGACTTCAATCCACCCGGCCCCGGAAACGTTTCGCAATCCATGTTGAATGGCATTTTCAACCAGCGGCTGCAACAACAGGCTGGGCACAAGCGCGGTTTCCGTTTCCGGAGCAACTTCCACGTCTACATGCAGGCGCTCGCCAAAGCGGACGCGCTCGACATCAAGATAAGCATTCATCAGCGCGATTTCGGCATCCAGTCTGATCTCCGCCTGGTAATCACGCCGCACGGCAGCTCGCAGCAGCTCGCCGAGACGCGCCAGCATCCTGCGCGCCAGTTTGGGATTGTCCTCCGCAAGCGCAGAGATGTTCTCAAGCGTATTGAAAAGAAAATGCGGCTTCAGGCGGAGCCGCAGCGCCTCCAGCTCTGCGTTCTTCAGGCTGGTCTCCAGCTTTGCATTTTCCAGTGCAAGTTCTGCGGCCACGCGCTGCTGCCGCTCCAGATGGATAAACGTGCGAATAATGGCCCCCGCGGCGGCCACGTTCCAGAAGAGGAAAAAAGCGAGTACCCATTCTCCCGGTGAAAGAGTATAGAGTACCGCATGCAAATCGGCCTTGCGGTTGAGAATCAGACACAATATCTGGGTGCATTTCATAACCGCAAAGGACACCGCCAGCGCGAATACAAACAGCACAGGCACGCTGCGCTTCCACTGCTGCCGGTTCAACGGAAAGCGCCGCTCCATTTCAAAAACAACGGGCGCAAAAAGTACCCAGGGATAGAAGCAGGTCAGCCACTCGGCCAGTTCTTTCAATGAAAATTCGTGCCTGCCTGCTGCGCTTGTATCCAGATAGTGGCGTGCAAAGGCCAGCACGCCAATCAGCGTCCAGATACAAAACAGCGCAAGCCATCCCGGATAGCGCACTCCGGACTGTCTGCGTGATAAGGTCTCTACGTCCGCCACACGTGATAAGGTCTCTACGTCCGCCACAATAGTATCCTCGGATGATTGCATCCTACGCCGGAGCAAAATTTGGGCCAAGCGGTGGATATTTTGGGTAAACCGCATCCAGGAACGGAGTCATTACAATGTGTTCTGTAGCTCCGAGGCATTTCTATTGAAACCACTTCCCTTCCGAACCATGACTGTCGCCGGCATCATGAGCGGTACTTCCGCCGATGGCATGGATGTTGCTCTGGTGCGGGTCCGTCCGCAAAAAAGCAGGCTGAAACTCGACTTGCTCGCGCATGAGGCGTTTCCTTTCCCAAAAGATTTGCGTGCAGCAGTACTGGCTGCAATGGATGCAAAGTCCATCTCAACCGCAGAACTGGCCCGTCTCAACTGGCGACTCGGGCTTGCCTATGCGGAAGCCGTTCGAGAAACTCTGAAGCGGCATTCGTACAAACTCGACCTGATTGGGTGCCACGGCCAGACCATCTACCATCAGGGTACGCCCGCCCGCTTTGCAGGAAAGAAATTCGCCTGTACATGGCAAATCGGCGAAGCCGCGCTGATTGCGGCAGAAATGCATGTCCCGGTCATCAGCAATTTCCGCCCGGCCGATATGGCAGCAGGCGGACAAGGCGCGCCGCTCGTTCCTCTGCTGGATTACGTGCAGTTCGCCAACCAAAAACGGGCGCGCGTGTTACAGAACATCGGCGGCATTGGAAACCTGACGGCGATCCCTCCAGCATCCGGAATAGAGAAAATATTGGCCTTCGACACCGGCCCGGGGAACATGGTGATAGATGCGCTTATGCAACAGCTTTTCGGAAGACCTTACGACCGGGGCGGAAGAATCGCTGCGAGCGGAAACGTTCTGCATCCGGTCGTGGAATCGGTCTTGCGGCAACCCTTCTTTTTGACAAGGCCGCCAAAGTCCGCAGGACGCGAAGAGTTCGGCGCATCTTTTGCAGAGGATTTTTTACGTGAATGCAGAAAGACCGGCGGTTCAGAGAAAGATGCTATAGCCACGGCAACGGCCCTTACCGCGCAAAGCATCGCGCTTGCTTTCACACGTTTCGTGCAGCCGCGGCTCCAACGCGGCGCTCCGGTGGACTACATCGTCTCCGGGGGTGGCGCAAAAAATACAACTCTGATGCGGATGTTGCGCGAAAAGCTGGGACCGCTTGGCTGCACGCTGCTCGATTCGAGCGCATTGGGCCTTCCTGTCGAAGCAAAAGAGGCCGCCGCATTCGCTTTGCTCGCCTACTACACATGGCACAGACGTCCTGCAAACGTACCCTCCGCAACCGGAGCAAAGCATCCGGCTATTCTGGGGCAGATCACGTATGTTTAAAAACTCCCCCGCAATGCCGGAGACTCCGGGTGCCCCATGTCTCAAAGAGACACGGGCAATTTACAAGCTGCTGATCGTCATCGTCTTCGCCTGCCTGTTGTCCGGCTGCAATCATGACCGGCCACCGGGCAATACCGTCACCGTACTGATCGAAAGCAGCCCGACGAATCTCGACCCGCGCATCGGCGTAGATGCGCAATCCGAACGCATTGATTCGCTTATCTTTGATTCGCTCGTTCGTAAGGATGAGCACTTTGACCTGCAACCCTGGCTTGCTGAAAAGTGGGACTCTCCCAATCCGCTGACTTACATCTTTCATCTGCGCGATGGCGTGCATTTTCACGACGGCCGCCCACTCACATCGGCTGATGTGAAGTACACGCTTGATTCGATCCTGCAAGGCAAGGTCATCAGCGTGAAGGCGAATGCCTATCAGACCATTGACCACATCGAAGCTCCGGACCGCCTTACGGCCATCATTCACCTGAAAAAACCAGACCCGGCCCTGCTGTGGAACCTGAGCGATGGTGGATTCGGCGTTGTGCCCGCAGGCAGTGGCCGCGATTTTTGGAGGCACCCCATCGGCAGTGGTCCGTTTGAGTTCGTTAGCCAGGAGCAGGACAAAGACGTCATCATCGAACGTGCGCCGCATTCCTGGCAGACGCAGCCTGCAATCGAACGTGTACGCTTTGCCGTTGTCCCCGATGCAACAACCCGCGCGCTTGAATTGCAAAAAGGCTCGGCAGATGCAGCCATCAATGCTCTTCCTGCCGATACGGTCTATGCTCTACGGCACGAGCGCAATTTGCAGATCGCCTCCGGCCCGGGCACTACGTTGATGTATCTCATCTTCAACACGCGCGACCCTGTTCTTCAGGATGCCCGTGTGCGCCGCGCCATTGCTCTGGCCATCAACCGTCCTCTGCTGATTCACTCGCTCTTCCGCGACCAGGCGCGTCTGGCAGAAAGCGTGCTTCCACCGGAGCACTGGGCATGGGACGGCAATGTTCCTCCGCATCATTACGATCCTGCCGCAGCAAACAAATTGCTGGACGAAGCGGGCTATCCGCGCAAAAGCGATGGCTTCCGCTTCCACATAGGCATGAAGACCTCGACTGACGAAGGCAGCCGCCTGCTGGCTATGGTCATCCAGCAGCAGCTTTCACAGATAGGCATAGCAGTAGACCTGCGGAGCTATGAATTCGCTACTTTTTACGCCGATATCAGCCGCGGCATCTTTCAGCTTGCGCCTTCGCGCTGGATTGGCGGAAATGAAGCTCCGGATATTTTTCGTTATTCATTTGCCACATCGAGCTTTCCACCTCATGGCGCCAACCGCGGTTTCTATGCAAATCCTGAAATAGACCGGCTGCTCGACGACGCGGCTTCAGGCGTAGACCAGGCCCGGCAAAAAGAAGACTACGCGCGTGTGCAGGAGATTCTGGCGCGCGACCTGCCGACCATCAATCTTTGGTATCTGGATACAGTTCTTGTCCACAGCCGCAGATTGCAGAACATCCATCTATCACCATCGGGCAATTATGATTTTTTGCGCGATGCGACCCTGAAGGAATAAAACGGTAGTGATGAAGGCCCTGCTGCTTTCCCAATACAAGAAACTCGAAATCTCTGACCTTCCCCGCCCTGTGCCCGGCCCCGGTGAGGTGCTGGTCAAGGTCGCAGCCTGCGGCATCTGCGGAAGCGATGTCCACGGCTATGACGGTTCATCCGGGCGCCGCATCCCTCCCATTGTGATGGGGCACGAAGCCGCAGGTGTTGTCGCGGAAACAGGCGCAAATGTTACTGGATTCAGGCCCGGTGATCGCATCACCTTCGACTCCACGGTCTACTGCGGCGAGTGTGAGTATTGCCGCCGGGATGAAGTCAATCTCTGTGACAATCGTCAGGTCGTCGGCGTTTCCTGCGAAGATTACCGCCGCAATGGCGCCTTCGCCGAATACATCGCCGTCCCGCAACGCATTCTCTATCATCTGCCGGATACCCTCTCTTTTCCTGAAGCGGCGATGCTCGAAGCAGTCTCCGTAGCACTTCATGCAGTGCGTCTGGCAGAACTGAAAGGCGAAGAAACTGCGCTCGTCATCGGTGCAGGCATGATCGGGCTGCTCACGTTACAGGCAGCACGCGCGCTAGGCGCATCACGTGTGATTGTCACCGATGTTGATGCAACCCGTCTGAAACTGGCGAAAGAAATGGGCGCGGACGAAACCGTGCTCTCCGGCCCGAATGGAAACTTTGCCCAAATTGCGGATGTTGCGTTTGAGGCTGTAGGCCGAAGTGAGACAATTGCCGCAGCCATTGACGGAGTGCGTAAAGGCGGTACCGTTGTCCTGATTGGAAACATCACGCCGCAAGTCACACTGCCATTGCAGAAAGTAGTCTCGCGGCAGATTCGCTTGCAAGGCACAGCGGCCTCAGCAGGAGAATATCCTCAGGCCATCGAGTTGATGACAAACGGCCATGTCCGTGTGAAGCCCCTGATTTCAGCCGTCGCCCCTCTCGAAGAAGGCCCTGGGTGGTTTACTCGCCTTTATGCCCGCGAGCCAAATCTGATGAAGGTCGTCCTCACTCCCGCAAATGAGGTCACGCAATGAGCGCATTATTTGATCTCACCGGCCAGGTGGCCATCGTCACCGGGACCAGCCGCGGGCTTGGACAGTACTTCGCGCGCGCATTGGCAAAGGCCGGAGCCGATCTCGTCCTCACCAGCCGGAAACGTGAAACGTTGGCAGATTTCGAGGCCGAGATTAAGTCTCTGGGCCGCCACGTGCTCCCGCTCGAGCTTGACGTGCGCGACCATGCCAGCATTGAGCGTATGGCAAAAGAAGCCGAAGCTGCTTTTGGACAGATTCACATTCTCGTCAACAACGCAGGATGCAACGTACGCAAACCCGCGCTCGACGTCACCTGGGATGACTGGAACCTTGTGCTGGACACGAACCTGCGCGGCAGCTTTTTTGTCGCCCAGGCTGTCGCACGCAACATGGTCCGCCACGGCTACGGCCGTATCATCAACATTGGTTCAGTCACAAGCGTTGCCGGATACGCCGGTCTGGGGCCATATACTGCCAGCCGCGGAGGAATCCGCCAGCTTACGATGAGTCTTGCTGATGACTGGGGCAGATACGGAGTAACGGTAAACTGCCTCGCTCCAGGATGGTTCAGAACAGCGCAAAACAAAATTCTCTATGAAGACCCGCAGTGGGTCGAGTATCTGACCGACCGTATTCCGCTGAAGCGTCCCGGATCTCCGGATGATCTGGATGGCGCGGTCGTCTTTCTCGCCTCTGAATCGAGCCGCTATATCACCGGGCAAACGCTCCTCGTAGACGGAGGCATTTCAACCGGCGCCGTGCGCGCAACCGTTTCCACAAAGGACAAGCCATGAACAAAGCACGAAAGCTGATCGTATGGTGCGGCCTCCTGGCCGTAAGTGTAGCTGTCACTTTTGCGCAGAACAGCAAAGATTTGCGCGTCTACGTCATAGATGTGGAAGGCGGACAAGCTACTCTGTTTGTCACGCCCGCAGGCCAGTCTCTGCTGATTGACACCGGTTGGCCCGGTCAAAACGGTCGCGATGCCGACCGCATTGTTGCCGCTGCAAAAAAAGCCGGCATCAGCAAAATAGATTACGTGCTGATTACGCACTATCACACAGACCACGTGGGCGGCGTACCGCAACTGGCTGAGCGCATTCCCATCGGCACGTTCATTGACCACGGCCCAAACTATGAAACATCAGACAAGGCCACGGAAGAAGGCTACAATGCCTACCAGAATCTGCTGGCAACAGGAAAGTACAAGCACATCGTCCCAAAGCCGGGAGATGTATTGCCCATTCAGGGGATGAAAGTACTGGTCATTAGTTCCAATGGCGATCTGATTGACCATTCTCTGCCCGGCGGCGGAGAACAAAACTCCTTTTGCAAAGTTTCAGAAAGCCGCCCTGCTGATAAAACAGAAAACTCGCACTCGCTCGGCGTCCTTGTCACTTTCGGGAAGACACGCATTCTCGACCTCGGCGACCTCACCTGGGACAAGGAAATGCAGCTTATGTGCCCTGTGAACAGGCTTGGCCATGTCCCCATCCTCATCGTCTCGCACCACGGATGGTATCAAAGCTCCAGCCCAGCGCTGGTAGACGCCATCCATCCGCAGGTCGCCATCATG
>DASRBV010000372.1:0-3893 GCA_035653455.1 Pseudacidobacterium sp.
AGTGAAGGCCGCGGAGAAAACCTGCTTCGCTTTTGCTTTGCCAAGAAGGACGAAGACCTGCTGCGTGCCTGCGAGCTGCTGAGAAAGTTTCAGACATGAAGTGGTGAATACTCGTGATGAACGGGGACAACGGGGAATTCCATGGAAGAAGTTGTTACGATTGCTACCTTTACTGAGCCGCTGGAAGCGGAAATGGTGAGGCTTCGTCTTGAATCTGCCGGAATTGAAACCTTTCTGGCCGGCGAGAACGCCCGCATTATGGAACCCGGTCTGGGGCCGCTGCAATTGCAGGTAAAAGCGGCGGATGAAGACGATGCCAGGGCCATCCTTGCTGATCGGGGAGACGAAAATTCTGGGGATGAGAATGCTTCCGGGCCATCTACAGGTCCAGATATGTCGTAATGCGAGATAATCGTGATACGATATATTTATGGTCCCTGTCACCCAACCGCAGGCGATGGCTGTTTCGCGCAAGGCACCAGCCACAGAGACGAAGGGGACCGGCCTCAGCGTTGAGCAATTTCAGCGCCTTGCTGAGTTCCGGTTTCAGTTGCGCCGTTTTCTGCACTTCAGCCATCTGGCCGCGGAAAGCGCCGGCGTCCGGCACCAGCAATATCAATTGCTCCAGTGCGTGTACGGGATGCCGGGCGAGCTTGATCCGACGATCGCCAATGTTGCGGCGCGCATGCTTTTGAAGCACAACAGCGCCGTAGAACTGGTGGACCGCACGATCGAGCAGGGACTGCTGCGCCGCTGTCCTGATCCGACAGACCATCGCCGCATTCTGCTGCGCGTGACTCCGCTGGGGGAGCGGATTCTGGCTTCGCTTGCCGATTATCACTTACAGGAACTGGAGCAGGCTGGGCCGGAACTGATTCGCGCCTTGCGGAGAGTAGTGAGCATGAAACAGATTTCTAATGGGAAAAGGCCTACAACGCAATGAGTGCTCCTGGGACGACCGGGCATACTGACCGAAATATCTCCGCTTTTCGCTCGCATTTGCGCGACTTTACCGCCGACCCACGCATGCTGGTACTGAGCGGTCTCGCCCTGATACTGGGCGCGGCCGGCGCAGCGTTGGCTTATCTGTTGCTGCATTTAATTTATGTTGCGACCAACCTGTTTTACTTCCACCGTCTGAGCTGGCAATTTATTTCTCCGGCAGCAAACCGCCTGCATTGGCTTGCTATCTTCATTCCCGTCATTGGCGGTATCATCATTGGCTTTATGGCCCGCTATGGGTCGGACAAAATCCGCGGTCATGGTATGCCGGAGGCGATCGAGGCCATACTTATCAATGGCGCAAAAGTGGATGGCAAGGTTGCTGTATTCAAGCCGCTCTCTGCTGCGATTGCAATCGGTTCGGGTGGTCCGTTTGGCGCCGAAGGCCCGATCATCATGACGGCCGGGTCGGTCGGTTCGCTGATCGGGCAGCTCTTCAGGTTAAGCGATGCGGAACGCACGACCATGCTGGTTGCAGGCGCGGCAGCAGGCATGACAGGGGTCTTTTCTACTCCGTTGTCCGCTGTGTTGCTGGCGGTAGAACTGCTTCTCTTTGAGTGGAGGCCGCGCAGCCTTGTTCCAGTGGCTGTGGCAGCTACGACTGCCGGAGTGCTGCGGCGGCATCTGCTTGGCCCGGGGCCGCTCTTTCCCATGCCCTTGTATAGTATGACGGTTGGGCCGCGCATGGTTGTAGCGGCGTTGATATTAGGGGTGGTGGGTGGAGTGGCAGCGTTGTTATTGAGCCGCGCTGTATATGCCAGTGAGGACTTTTTTGAAGAACACCTGCCTGTGCACTGGATGTGGTGGCCGGCCATCGGTGGCGTGGTGATTGGCATTGGCGGTCTCATTTTTCCGCGCGCTCTGGGCACGGGCTACGATGTGATTGATTCACTCATCTCCGGGAACACGGCCTGGCAACTGATTGCGGGCGTGCTGATTGTCAAGAGCATTATCTGGGCGTTTTCACTGGGGTCCGGAACATCTGGAGGCATTCTTGCTCCGCTGCTCATGATAGGCGGCGCGCTTGGCGCTTTGCTTGGACATGGCCTGCCATTTATTCAAGTCGGAGCATGGCCTCTGGTTGGAATGGCGGCGGTGCTCTCTGGTGCTATTGGTTGTCCATTGACGGCGGCTGCTCTGAGCATGGAGCTGACGCACAATTATGGCCTGATGCTTCCATTGCTGGCCGCATCGGTTGCGGCGCATGCCTTTACGGTGCTCTTCCAGAAGCGCTCGATCCTTACAGAGCGCCTAAGCCGCCGCGGATATCACCTGAGCCGCGAATATAGCGTAGATCCACTGGAGATTATGACGGTTTCGCAGGTGATGCGCTCAAGCGTTGTGGCCCTCCCGGTAGACGCGCGCATTGCGGATGCAAAGCGCTGGATCGAAGACCGGAGGTCTCCGGACAAGATGCCGGAAGCTGGGGACATGCGAAGCCGGCGTGGACAGAGGCTCTATCCCGTAGTAGAGGCGAATGGAAAGCTTGCAGGTATTGTTACCCGGCGAATGCTGGAGTATTTTGCAGAATCTCATCCGCCGGATGCTCCGCTGCCATTTACAGCGGCAGAGGTTGCGTATCCGGACGAGACGCTTCGTGCTGTTGCCGAGCGGATGGCCGCATTGCGCGTGTTTGCGCTTCCCGTAGTTGAGCCGGGGACAGGAAAAGTAACAGGTATTCTTTCTTTGGAAGATATGTTGCAGGCCCGCTTCCGCTCGCATGAGCGCGAAACCAGGCTGGAACGTGTGCGGCGGCTGCGAATGCCGTTCCGTGGAGAGCGCATCGGGCAGGCCGAGGAAAGCCTGGAAACCACGCCTTAATGCATTTTTAGTTTCACCGTGGTCCACGAAAAGGCTGGTCGTCATTCCGGGCGAAGCAGAAAACCTTAGCAGAATTGGCTACGGCATTTTTACAGATTTTGTACAATCCATTTGCACTGTGCAGTGCCGCCGGCTCCCTGTGCCAGTCAATTTGGGATGGTGATGCCAAGCACTTCGCTCAGCTCCTGGTACAGGAGTCCTTGCCCGGGGCGGTATGGCTGGAACCATTTTCCGTCAATCACAAGCTGCGGGATGGCGCGCTTGCCAACGTGGCGGAACACCTCTTCCGCGGCCCCATCCACGCTTTCAATGTCAATTTCAGTATAGGAAATGCCGTGCTGCTCAAGAAAGCGCTTGGCCTCGCGGCAATCGCGGCACCACGCCGCAGAATAAAGAAAGACCCGCATGGCCGATATCATACCGGGAGCGGCATACATTTGGCATCTCCGGTCAATGATCTGCCAGGAGGCTGTACATCAGAACGGCGAACACAATCAGGCTGACGGCGGTGTAAAACCAGTCCCGCTCCAGCGAAAAACCGATGGCCGCGAAGATGACCCGGGCAACCGGCGTGGCAATGAGCAGAAGCAAGCCAAGCTGAATGATGGCATTGCTGTTGGCCGAAGGCAGTTCCTGAAGAATACCCGAAGGGCTGCGCAGGGCCGGCGATTCACCATGGAAGGCAGCGTAATCGGGGCGCGGGCCGCGCGATTGGTGCAGGTATAGCACGCCTCCGGCAAAAACGACGAGCGCTGCCAGGGCCACTCCAAAACGGAGCAACTGGCCGATAAGCGATTCCATTTTCCTGTCGTTCATAGCCGTCCCGTCATTCCGTTGTAAATCATTTCCATGCCGAGAAGAACAATCACAGTGGCAAAGACCAGCCGCAGAGTCTTTACCTTTGCCTTCACCAGAATGCGAGATCCGGCCAGCGAACCCAGCAGCACGCCCAGCATGACAGGCATGGCCAGTCCCGGAGAAATGTAACCGCGACTGAGATAAATTCCCGCGCTTGCTGCTGCCGTTACACCGATCATGAAATTGCTTGTCGTAGTTGAGACTTTGAAGGG
>DASRBV010000373.1:0-2189 GCA_035653455.1 Pseudacidobacterium sp.
CAGACATCGGCGATTTCAGGGATATATTTCTTCCCTTGCAGCCATTCGATGGCGCGCTCTTCCTGGGCCCTGGCATCAGGCGAATGAATGACCTCCGGCATCCACTGATTGGCCGCTGCAAACCAGTGATTGCGATGCTTAAGCCCGAGTCCCGACTTCAGGTCGTAAGGGTCGGCCAGGGCCACGCTCGGCGCTTCCTGATAGTACATGTGGCACTGCTGACAGCGCAGGCGGTGCGTCGGATTGGGATCGGTGTTCCACTTGCCGTGCTTCCAGTCGTCATACTGGTTCTGGAGTTGTACCCAGCCGACATGGTTAATTTCTTTGTCGATAAACTGCTTGTGGCAGGCTCCGCAGGAGGCAGTGTCCTTGTCAAGTGTGAGATCGTAATCCACGTCATGCTGGCGCGGGTAAGCACGAATCAGGAAATGCGTGATAGAAGCAGCCTGGCCGGCGTTTGCGTACTCAAATAAGTAAGGCTTTGGAGGCCCCCAGACGTAGTTACCGTTTCCCTGCACGTCCACACGCCGCATGGCGTGACAAACAACGCACGATGAGCCTTCTTTGAAACCTGGTGCTTCGATGCTGGTACTGGCGTTTTTATAGCCGGAAAGCAGCGAGACGGGATCATGGCAGCCGGCACAGTAACGGGCCGCAGGTGCGCCTTCGGCATGAATGAGCGCGGCCTGTACCCCTTGGAACGCAACGTCTTCTGAGGACCATCGGTGCGCGCCGGCTTCCCATTCCCGGTAGATTTCAGTATGGCAACCTGAGGCACCGCACGATTTCGAACCTGCGAGCAGTTCGGGAGCCACCGGCCCGCCACTCACTGTCTTGGCCATGCTGGGAGCAAAGGGGTCCTTGCCATAAGGCATTTTGTAATTCGCAGGCAGGCTGTAGTGGCTGAAGTTCGGCGCGTAGGCCCTGTAAATTCCTGCGATGACGCCAACCGTCGCCAGCAGCACCACCGCAGTCACCGCGCTAATCAGCCACATGTGGCGGCGGCCGGGGCGGAAGTCCGGAAGTACAGAGCCGCCATTACCTTTGAGACCGTTCAGCCCGTTGTTCAGTCCATTCGCTGCCTTTTTGGCGCGCGGCCAGACGTGGTAACCGAGAAATGGCAGCGCTGCAATTCCGCACCACAAATGCACCTGGTCCCAGAAACGACTGGTGTACAGCCCGAACATGGCCTGCCACGTCAGTACCAGGCCCGATGCCGAGACAACGGCCATCGTCCAGAATCCCGTGTATGCGCAAATCTTTCGGAACGACCGCCGAGCCTTGCGCGTGGCGAGCCAATGGCTGAGTTGCCAGATCGTAAGCGGGATCACGACCGCAAGCCCCAGGAGCGTGTGCATCAGCACCGAGACCTGGGTCGGCACGCTGAAGGGCAGCAGCCAGATCGCCAACCCCGTAAACGCCAGAAAGATCAGCGCGCCGCTGATCAGACTGAAGCGGAAAATTCCTTTTTCATGAACGAAAGAATGCCTGATGGGAACCGGGCCATAAGCAGTCTGTTCCATACTGCACTCCTTTCTTGCTCTCAAACCGCACCGGTAGTTGGCTCAACGGCGCTCATCCCACTCTGGGAGTTGCGCATGTCATTCTCAGCGTCAGTGAAGAATCTCCGAGGTCCCGCTTGCATGGCATTTGGAGGCGTAATCTTTGCCATTCGGCGCACAGCCCGGTCTCGAATGGGACAAAGCCCGCAGACGAATCTGCGTTTGCTTATTCTTAGCTGTCGAATTTGCCCGCTCTATTCTCCACGACAAGTCATACGCTCCAGCGCGTGTTGCTTTGAAATGCTATGACCCGACGATCTGCCCCTGCTCCGCATCTGGCTGGGACAAATAAAAAAGGGCGCAGCCGGGTCAGCCATCCGCTTTTTGAGATACGAAGGATGACCCGCTTGCGCCCGCACTTCCCCGGTCTCAAACCGGGGCCGTCAGACGTTTCTTCTATCGATCATGCAACCTGGTCGCTACGGCTACCAAAAGTTGCTAATTATCGCGGCGATTTTTACTCTTGCGTGACCTCCCCACTGGCCGAATCGGCACTGAGAGATGCCCCGCTACAGAAGATGAGCTTCACGATGATTGACGAACGCTGATCAAAGCTTTCCCGCCGCATCTTCGGCCACTAGATTTTCCAGCCGTTTGCGCAAGTCCTCGAGTTGGCGCGACTTGAAC
>DASRBV010000374.1:0-4905 GCA_035653455.1 Pseudacidobacterium sp.
TACCTTTCCGTTGCGCACCGTGGTCTTGACGTTAATGACCCCCTTGCCGCCGCGCGATTGCAGGCGGTACTCGTCTACATCGGTACGCTTGCCGTAACCGTTCTCCGTCACGCTGAGGATAAGGCAGGCGCAGGCGGCGCCGTTTTCCACCTTGCGTTCTTTCGGAGTCACGGCAATGCCAACCACGTAGTCGTTTTTGCCCAGCTCAATGCCACGCACGCCGCGCGCCGGACGGCCCATCGAGCGCACATCGTCCTCATCAAAGCGGATGGCCATGCCCTCGTGCGTCGCCAGAAAGACAACCTGCTTCCCATCGGTAATGCGCGCCGCCACCAGCTCATCTTCCTCATCCAGACCGATGGCGATGATGCCGCGCGCCATCACGTTGGAAAAGTCTTTGAGCGGTGTCTTCTTCACCGTTCCGTAGCGCGTGGCAAAGAAGATGTATTTGCCTTCTTCTTCAAGGTTGCGCACGCCAAGAATGGTGCGCACCGTCTCCCCCGGTTGCAGGTTGAGCAGGCTCTGGATGGACTTGCCTTTGCCCGCCGCGCCGACGTCGGGAATCTCATAGACCTTGAGCCAGTAGACGCGTCCTGTATTGGTAAAGCAGAGCAGGTACGCATGTGTTGATTCGACGATGAGCTGCGAGACAAAATCTTCATCACGCGTCTTCATGCCGGTGCGGCCCTGTCCACCACGGCGTTGCTGGCGATAAGTGGAGATGGGCGTCCGCTTCAGGTATCCCTGGTGTGAGACGGTGACCGCCACCTGCTCATCGGCAATCAGGTCTTCGAGCTTCAGTTCAGCCGCTTCATCAATGATCTCCGTGCGGCGCACATCACCGTATTCTTTGCGGATGGCTTCAAGCTCTTTTACGATGACCGAGCGCAGCTTCTTTTCCGAGGCCAGAATGGACTCATACTCAGCAATGCGCTCACGCACATCGGCCAGTTCCTTCAGCAGCTCATCAATAGAGAGCTGCGTCAGGCGATAGAGCTGCAACTCGAGAATGGCGTCAATCTGGCGGTAGCTCAGCGTCAGAGTTGGTGTAATCAGCGTCGCCGGATCAATCGCATACTTCGCCGGATCGAGCGTAACTCCCTTGAGCGCATGGTCTCGCACCGTGATCGTCTTGCCGGAGAAGAACTGATACAGGTTCTCGCGCGCATCGGCCCGGGAACTTGATCCGCGAATGATCTTAATAACATTGTCCAGATGGTCGAGCGCAATCTGGTAACCGATAAGAATGTGCTCACGCTCACGCGCCTTGCGCAACTGGAAAGCGGTGCGGCGGCGGACCACATCTACGCGGTGATCAATGAAATGGCGGATGGCATCTGGCAGAGAAAGCTCGCGGGGCTGGCCATTGACGACCGCCAGAAAGATCATCGAAAAGCTTTCCTGCATCTGCGTGTGCTTGTAGAGTTGGTTGAGCACAATCTGCGGCTCTGCCCCGCGCTTCAGCTCAATGACGATGCGCATTCCGTCGCGGTCGCTCTCATCGCGCACGTCACTGATATCGTCAATCGTCTTGTCATTGACCAGCTCGGCGATACGCTTGATAAGCGTGTTCTTGTTGACCTGATACGGGATCTCGCTGACGATGATCGCCTGCCGGCCCTGCGTCAGGTTTTCGATGGCGCATTTGGCACGCATCAGGAAGCGTCCACGCCCCGTCTTGTACGCCTGCGCGATGCCGCTCCGCCCGTAGATGAAGCCCCCAGTCGGGAAGTCCGGCCCCTGAACATGCTTCAGCACTTCGGCCAGCCCGGCATGTGGATTGTTCACCATCTCAATGGCGGCATTGATGACTTCCGTCAGATTGTGCGGCGGGATGTTGGTCGCCATGCCGACGGCGATGCCGTTCGCGCCATTAATGATGAGGTTCGGAATGCGCGTGGGCAGGACCGACGGCTCATAGGTGGACTCGTCGTAATTGGGAACGAAGTCCACAGTCTCCTGATCAATGTCGGCCAGCAGCTCGCCGGCAATGCGCATCATGCGGCACTCGGTGTAACGCATGGCCGCCGGAGGGTCTCCATCTACTGATCCGAAGTTCCCCTGGCCGTCCACCAGCGGATACCTCATGCTGAAGGGCTGCGCCAGACGCACCAGCGCATCGTAGATGGCTGAATCCCCATGCGGATGGTACTGGCCCATGGCCTGTCCTACAACTTTGGCGCACTTCGTGTACTTCTTGTTATGTTGCAGCCCCATCTCGTGCATCGTGTACAGGATGCGGCGGTGCACCGGCTTGAAGCCATCGCGCACGTCCGGAAGGGCACGCCCGATAATGACCGACATGGAGTAGTCAAGATACGAGCGCCGCATCTCCTCTTCCACATTGATGGGGAGGATGTTGGCTGCTCCGGGGCCGATGTCGCCGTTACCGCCATCGCCAAGAGGGAGTTGTGGGTTCTGTTCGTCTGCCATAGTAGATGTCACAAAATTTCACACGGCAAGCAAGTCGGAAGTAACGGACGGAAGCCGGATGAAATGAATCTATCTCTATGATACTAAAATAGTTACAAGACAGCAATGCAGACTTAGCCTATTGGATTCAGGCGTTTGCGGGTAAGCTGCCGGACAGCTCACTAAAATTTCTTTCGTTATGAAATTCTTAACTGAAATTTTTGCCGGAACTTTTAGTTAGCTCCTTTTGGTTGCGGGAAGTTTTCACATCTGCCGTCCGGTACACTGAACCCAGCACTTTACGACACGATGCCGCCTTCGACTGCTCACAGCCTGCGCAAATTCCGCTTCAACCGCCCTCAACAGATTGCCGCAGTGCTGCTGCTTATCCTTTTGGGACAGTGCCTTTGGGTGGCGCGGCACCAGACCCTGACCCAGACCGATTACGAATTCGCACGCTGCGGCCGCGAGATGTGGGAAAAACCGTCTCCCCTTGCCGGGTATTTCACGACCTGCGGCAATATCCATGATGGAACGCTCGCCTACCGTGCCGCAGGCCTGCCCCTAAGCATCCAGCGCATCCTCGCCGGACAGGCTTCTTCTACCTCGACCTGGGAGATGCGCCATGAAGTCAGCTATGTCCTGCTCCTCATCCGGCTGCCGTTTATCGCCGCTGGACTGGCGCTCGGCGCATGCCTCTGGTGGGTCACACGCAGACTCTATGGCAATACCGGCGGATACATCGCGCTCGCGCTCTACTGCTTCGCACCGCCCATCATTCATGCCTGTACATATCCGAACAATGAGATTCTGGCCGCGTTTGGACTCTTTTCTGCCGTCTATCTGGCCATTGGCGTGGCCCATGCCATGCAGGGGCCTAAACACAAGTGGCGTCCGCGCATTGTGCTGCTGACGCTTGCCTTTGGATTTACCGCAGCAGCACATATCTCGGCCTTTGCGCTGGCACTGGTGCTGGCAATTGCGTTTATGGCCTATGTTGCCGAAGGACGCAGGTCGTATCTGCCGACCCTGCTCATTATCTGGGTGCTCGGGGCCTTTTTCCTGCTGTTGGCTTCTTACGCCTTCCGTCCCGATGCCTTCAGCTATGTCTTCCGCAGTGCCGCCGGCAAAATGTGGATATCTCCAGGGCAGTCCAGCGACCTTTTCGCGCCTCTTCAAAACGCCGGAATCACCATTGCTGCCATTGCCTCCTGCGGACTCTATCTCATCTTCCGGCGTTCGCGCTATTTCGGAAACACCACTCCGCTGATTGTCTCTTTGCTGCTGCTGGTGCTCATCACCACCGGCATACAGTCAGAAACCTGGCTCTGGGCGCTTCCGTTCCTGCTCACCTTCATAGGCGGCGTCTTCGCCGATGTGCTGGAAACCCAATACCGAAAGCTCTTTCTCTGGATTACCGGTGGAATTCTCCTCGCGCAGGCCGCATTGTGTATCACCAGCTTGCCGCTGCTATGGCAGTAACTGTTACACTCCGGATAAATGGCAGCAAAAGCAGCAAAAGATGATCCGGAACGGCTGGTAAGCGCCGCACGTGCTGAGGACGAAAGCTCCTTTGAACTGAAGTTGCGCCCGCGCTGGCTGAAGGAATTTATCGGACAGACAAAAATCAAAGAACAGCTCGCCATCGCGCTGGAAGCGGCCAAAAGCCGGGGTGAGGCGCTGGACCACGTGCTGCTTTTCGGCCCCCCGGGACTGGGCAAGACCACACTGGCCACCATCATCGCCAATGAGCTGGACGTTGGGTTCCAGCAGACCTCCGGCCCGGCACTCCAGATTCAGGGCGACCTCACGGCCATTCTGACCAACCTGCGCGAGCGGCAGGTGCTTTTTCTGGATGAAATCCACCGCCTGCAGCCGGTGCTTGAGGAAAAGCTCTACACGGCACTTGAGGACTACAAACTCGACATCATCATTGGACAAGGACCGGCGGCCCGTACCCATGTCATGGACATCAAGCCGTTCACCTTCGTTGCGGCCACCACGCGGCCCGGCCTGCTTTCATCACCACTGCGCTCACGCTTCGGAATTCTGCTGCGCCTCGAGTTCTATACAGACGATGAGCTGCGCTATATCGTAGAGCGCTCTGCGGAAGTGCTGAACATCCCGATTGATCAGGACGGCGCAGCCGAAATTGCGATGCGTTCGCGCGGCACTCCGCGCATTGCCAACCGCCTGCTGCGGCGCGTGCGCGACTTCGCCCAGGTGCGCGGCCCAGGCATGATAGACCGTCCCACAGCAGAACAGGCACTGAAGCTCCTCGAAGTTGATGCGCATGGTTTTGACGAACTCGACCGCCGCCTGATGAAGACCATCATCGAAAAATACGACGGCGGCCCGGTCGGACTGGGCACGTTGGCAGCCACTCTGGCCGAAGAAGAAGATGCACTCGAAGAGGTTTACGAGCCGTTCCTGATCCAGATTGGTTTTCTGGAACGCACGCCGCGCGGACGGGTGGCCACTCGCCTCGCCTAT
>DASRBV010000375.1:0-2188 GCA_035653455.1 Pseudacidobacterium sp.
TTGGACTTACCGCATCCATTGGGGCCGACGACGACGGCAATGCCCTGGCCAGGCAGGGCCACTTCGGTGCGGTCGCAAAAGGACTTAAAGCCCAGGATCTGGATTTTTTTCAGCTTCAGCATGAAGATGTACTCCTTCTAACCTACGGGCCGGAGAGTAGCTGTCAGAGAAAACTGTAGCGTCCGGAAGGGGCAGAATCAACACCTGTACCCCAACATCTTGTGGATAAGCCGTCCCAAACTCCACAAATGGGAGCTGTCCCACAGAAATTGTCTCAAAACAGGGCTTTCGCACGTAGTTTTTGGACGATGGAACATGCTGCGACGGCAGTCGCCGGAGAAACTACCAGATACTTCGAGGGTGCCGCTTTTTTCGAGTAAAAACAAGCAAAAAACGCGTGAAAAGGTGCCGGTTTTGGTGCGGATTTTCGCGTATTTTGCCCTCGACATTCTATCCATAGTCAATCTATGGTACTTGGCATGACGAAAAAACCTGATTTGCTTCCTGGAACTTTAGACATGCTCATCCTGAAGACTCTGACGCGGGGACCGATGCATGGGTACGGAATTGCTGCGGCGATCAAGCGCGTTTCCGACGACGTGCTGACTGTGGAGGAAGGATCGTTGTATCCGGCGTTACAACGGCTGCTTCTGCAGGGGTGGGTGAAGGCGGAGTGGAAGAGCTCGGAAACGAACCGGAGGGCGCGATATTACACGCTGACTTCGGCGGGCAAGGAACAAATGGAGAAAGAGACGGGAAGGCTTGCCGTGATGGTGGAGGCGATCTGGAGAGTGATGACGCAGGAAGGATAGCCAGGCCAGCGCGTCTGCGGCGCTGTCAGTAAAAGGGCGGTCAGCGGAAAGGCGACCAGCTAAGAAACGGTCAGCAAGTTGGCTGGGATGCGAATGGCCTGCGCCCGCGCCACCTCGGGTGCGCTAGGCTTCGAGTCGCGGATGCCCTGCAGAGCGGCACTGTTCCACTGCAAGACAAACGCGGTATCCTGCGGAGCTCTCACACAAGCCTTCGGCTTGTGCAGCGGCAGATGAGATTCCGGTTAAGAGTTGACTGGTGTGGGTTCTGTCTGGATGGCAAGGCCCTCGCGTTTGTCGGCGAAGATATTGCCCATGCGGCGTATCTGCGCACCCACTCCTCTGAGCTTTTCTTCAATGTGTTCGTAGCCGCGGTCCATGTGATAGACGCGGTCGAGGATAGACTCGCCATCGGCGACCAGCGCGGCCAGGACCAGAGATGCTGAAGCGCGCAGGTCCGAGCACATCACGGCCGCGGCTGAGAGCGGAGACTTGCCGCGCACGGTGGCGGTGCGTCCATCTACTTTGATGTTTGCGCCCATGCGGACCAGCTCCTGCACATGCATGAAGCGGTTCTCGAAAATGTTCTCGGTAATGATGGAAGTGCCTTCGGCCTGCGTGGCCAGGGCCATGTACTGCGCCTGCATGTCAGTAGGAAAGCCGGGATATTCTTCAGTGGATACGTCGGCGGCCTTCAGGTTGCCTTCGCTGCGGACACGGATCTGGTCTTTGCCGAGGATTTCGACGCGGGCCCCGGCTTCTTCCAGCTTGCGGATGACCGCCCCCAGATGCGCAGGGTTGCAGTTGGAGACGCACAGGTCGCCTCCGGTAATGGCCCCGGCGACGAGGAAGGTCCCGGCTTCAATGCGGTCGGGATTGATGCGGTGTCGGGCTCCGTGCAGCTTTTCCACGCCTTGCACGCGAATGGTGGAGGTGCCTGCGCCTTCAATCTTCGCGCCCATGGCGGTGAGCAGCGCGGCAAGGTCGGTGACCTCCGGCTCGCGCGCGCAGTTTTCCATGACAGTTTCGCCATCGGCAAGGACGGCAGCCATAAGCAGGTCTTCAGTTCCGGTCACGGTGATTTTGTCAAAGACGATGTTTGCGCCTTTCAGCCGTTCGGCGCGGGCCTCGATGTATCCATGTTCGTAGCTGATTTTTGCGCCCATGGTTTCCAGTCCCTTGATGTGAAGATCAATGGGGCGTCCGCCGATGGCGCAGCCGCCGGGCATGGCAACGCGGGCAAGTCCGGTGCGGGCCACGAGGGGACCGAGGACGAGCGCAGAGGCACGCATGGTCTTGACGATTTCGTATTTGGCGACGGGGTCGGAGAGCTTGCGGCAACTGATGGTGGTGCGGTGCTGGGCGCGTCCGTAGCCGAG
>DASRBV010000376.1:0-6857 GCA_035653455.1 Pseudacidobacterium sp.
CGAATGCGGCACGGCGATTTCCTGGTGCTTTCCGTTCTTCTGCGCTGAATCCATCTATAACCGCACGCGCGACCTCGCCTGGTTGCGCCAGCTTTATCCACGCCTGAGCGCTTTTCTGCGCTGGACACTCAGGCACCGCACGGATTCCGGCGGCTTCGTCATTGGCAAATGCAGTTGGGAAACAGGCATGGATACGTCGAAACGATTTCAGATACAGCAACCGACTGGAGGCGAGCTGGTGGAATTTCTGCGCCTTGTGGAATTGCAGGCTGCGACATCGCAGGCAGGGGCCATTCTTGCGCGTTTTGCGGACCTTATTTCCGACCAGAAGAGCATTCCGGAATGGCAGCGCATTCAGAAAAACTTCGCTGCAAAGACGCAGCAGCTCTGGGAAGGCGATTGGTTCCACGACTTCGATACCCGTTCAATGAAACTGGTGAATGTTCCGGAACGCGACCCATCGCAGGCTGCTCCGGCATTTTGCGGAATCGCCACAGAGAGCCAGAAGAAGCAGCTCTTGCCCACGCTTCGCAAAATGTACGAGGACATGCTGGCACAGGCGCAAATTCCTGAATCATCAGCAGACAACGCTCTGAACTGGTCTTCTTTTGTTCTGCCGTTTCTTGAGTCCGCGTGGTCTTCTGGAGACAGCGAGCTTGCTTCCAAAACCGTGGAAAATATCTGCGAGCGTATTTACGCAAGCATGGACCGTCGTGTGCTTCGTACAGACGCGAAAGCTCCTCGCCTCGGATGGCCGGGAACAAGCTGCGAAATATGGGGCGCGCATGGCGCCTTTGGCGGAGAGGTCTACGGTTGGGGAGCAGTCATGCCCGCCCATATTATTCGCAACCTGATTGGTTTTCGTGAGACTGAGGCAGTGGACCAGATCATCCTCAGTCCCGGATTCAGCCCTCTGCTCTCCGGTACAGGCAAGCAGTACGGCATCTCCCGTCTGCCATACGGACGGCAGTGGATCAGCCTGCACTTCACATTTGAAAATGATCGCAATCTGCGCGCTGAAATCGAATTGCCGCAGGATGTCCGTGTCCTTTCTGTAACGGAAATAGATGGGCAGCCAAAGCGAGTAGAACGCGAGGGAGGAAGATGGCAGTTCAAGGCCGCAAATTTCGGCAGATATAGGGTGAAATTCGCAGGCCTCTCCAGGTTGGAATAAGGCAGTCCATTTGTACTATCCGGAAGGGGTTGGAGTGGTTCATGCAAACTGCATACGACAACAGCTACTCTCGCTGAATTCAGGGCAGAGAGCGCAAAAAACATTCCTGTTCCAGATTCTCTACTGCCGATTTCAGGAGACAGTGATCATGCGTAAATTTTCAGGTCTGCTTCCATGGTGTACTTTATTGATTTCAATGCAAGCGTTTGCACAATTCTCTTCGAGTGTGCAGGGCAATGTTCTGGATTCAAAAGGCGCGGCGATTCCAAAGGCGACAGTCACACTTGTCAACCTTGATACACAAGTGACGGCTGTAAAGTTGTCCGACGATACAGGCGCATATCGCTTTGTGAGCATCGCCCCGGGACACTATGAAGTTTCAGCATCAGCTTCCGGGTTCACCACTTCCAAAGTAGACTTCACGCTGGAAACTGCGGAAAACCGCGAGATATCTCTGACGCTTGCCGTCGGGCAGGTTGCTGCCACTGTTTCCGTGACAGCACAGGCACCATTACTTGACACTTCGGACAGCCGCAATCAACTGACAATTGATACACAGGCCATTCAGTCGCTCCCGCTGCCGGCAAGAAATCCTACTTCGTTAATTACTTTGACTCCCGGAGTGACCGGACTTGGCGCAGCGGGCTACAACAACTTTTTTACTGAAAATGCCGACTACAGCGCGAATGGGCGAGGCAACAATGGCAATCAGTACGTTCTTGATGGGCTGGACATCAATATTGATGTGAATCCGGGCGTTCTGACACTGGTGCCCAATGCCGACGCACTTTCGGAAATCAGTGTCCAGACAAATACCTACACCGTAGACTTCAACAAGACCAGCTCCATGCAGACGGTCATGACAACAAAATCGGGAACCGACCAGTATCACGGGTTCGGCAGCATCTATTACACCTATCAGGGATTGAACGCCAAAGGTGAGTTCTTTCCAGCAGGTGTGAAAATTCAGCCATTTCACACGACGAACATGTCATTCGGAATCGGCGGCCCGGTGATTCCGAAAAAACAATTCTTTTTCTTTTTCTCGATTGAGCCATACCTCGCATTGACTTCCAACGGCAACAGCGTCCTGACTTATGAGGACCCGGCCTTTGTTTCTTTTGCGCAGCAGGCGAGGCCGAATTCGCCGGAAGTGCAGTTGATGGCGAAATATCCTCCGAGCGCTGCAACAACTACGGGCGTGGCCGCGACTGCGCAGGATGCATTCGGTCCGCAGGACCTGACCAACAATACCGGATGCGGAACCCCTAGTACAGACAACATTCCCTGCTCTTTGCCTGTTTTTGACAATGGCGTCTTTAATTCGTCGAGCTACGAAAATGCAAAACAGTACAACATTCGCATTGATAAATATTTCAGCAAAGACCGGGTTTACGGAACACTTTTCCGCGACACAAGCACTTCGGGTGGCCCATCGGTCCGTCCGGCATTCAATACTTCAAGCCCATCCTCGGTGATTGCGCTCCAGGGGAGCGAAACACATACTTTTTCGGCCAACACGCTGAACCAGGCATTCTTTGGCTATAACTATCTGCAATCCACATATGCGCAGAAAGGGCTGTTTTCTGTTCCGGTCGTAAATGTCAATAATCTGGGAATTGGCTGGGGAATCGGTTTTGCTGATTCCCAATATGCCGAACACAATTATCACTGGCGCGATGTTCTCACTCACATTCATGGAGAACATGCCATCAGCGTTGGGGCTGAAGGCTGGCACGGCGACGATCTCGCGCTCTTTGCTCCGGCCTACGCTCAACCAAACTTCCAGTACAACAGCATGATTGACCTGATCAATGACAAGCCATATTCGGAAGGCAGTCTTTCTTATAACCCGGTTACGGGCAAGCCGATGCCCGGGCAGTATGAGTATGCCCAAAGCACTTTTGGCATTTTTGCGCAGGACACATGGCGCGTGACCCACCGGCTCACGATTAACTATGGCCTTCGTTACGATAACTATGGCAATCCTTATCCAACGGCTGGCACGCCTCTTGCTAATTTTCATCTTGGCTCCGGCTCAACCATGGCCGAACGTGTGGCAAACGGCGTCAACCGGCAGCAGAACCACGTCTATAACCAGGACATGAACTGGATCTTCAGCCCACGCGCAGGTGTAGCATGGGACCCGACAGGAAGCGGTAAATGGGTCGTACGCGGAGGCTTCGGAATCTATCGTGACTGGGTCACATTGGGTAATGCGGAAAATAATCTGAAAGGAAATCCGCCTGGATTTGTTCTTCCTACGTTCTTCAATAACGGCTCGACTGCACCACCCATTTTTGGGTACGGCACATCAAATACGTATCCCTTTGGCTTCCCATATCCTGCATTTCAGGGCACTCCTCTGGATGCGAAAGGCGGTATTCCCGGCCAGCAAATTGCAGTTGGTGGCGTAGATGGCAATCTGAAATCTCCTTACACCGAAACATGGTCTGTGGGTGTAGAACGCCAGCTCACGAACAATATGGTGGCAGGCGTGAGATATGTCGGACAACATTCCGGTGATTTGCAATATGGCGGAGGCAATTCCTTTGGCAATGCTTTCGCAGGAGACGTCAACGTCTATGAAGGTGACTTGTTGCAGCACCTTACCTGCACTCCTGTCAGTCCTCCAAACGGCCAGCAAGCCACCTGCTTCGGCACGCAGACTCGGCTCAACTCAAGTTTTGGCGCAATTAACTATACCTTTAACGGACCGTGGTCCAACTACTCCGGCCTGATTCTCGCGCTGAAAGGACGTTTCGCGCAGAGGGGGTTTGTTACCGCTTCTTATACCCGTTCGGTATCGAAGGATAATTCGGAAAATTATCCGATTGAGTATCCGCTGGACAGATTCTATGGCCCATCTCCGTGGGACGTGCCGAACCGGTTCTCGCTCGGATGGAGCTATCAATTGCCATCTTTGCATAGTGGGCATGGTTTCCTGGGAAGAGTGGCCTCTGGATGGGAAATATCTTCGCTTACTGTGCTGCAATCTGGACAGCCATTCAGTGTTTTCTCAAGCGCCGCATTGGATGTAGCGAAAGATGTAAATGGCAACCTGGTTTATCAGCCGGACTCAGGCGACTTTAACGCTGATGGGGATAATGGAGATTTTCCGGACGTTTCTTCGTATCACATCTCCACTAGCCGCAAAAGCTACATTCAGGGGGTCTTCCCGCGCTGTTCTGGAACAAACCTGGATGGCTGCGGTCCATTCTCTTTGCCGCAAATCGGGCAGGAGGGAAATGAGCGGCTGAATCAATTCCGTAATCCCGGGTTTGCTCAGGTAGACGCCACTTTCAAAAAGATCACCAATATTACCGAGAAGGTCAAACTGGATTTACGTGTAGATTTCTTCAATCTGTTCAATCGCGTAAATCTCAACGGCGTCAATTCCGATGCGGCCAGTGGATCAGCCTTCGGAACATCTACCAGCACACAGATTCCCCGTCAGGGACAGATTGGGGCAAGAGTGGAATTTTAAAGAAATCGTCCGAAATATATGAACCTGGAGGCGTGCAGACTGAATTTTGTACGCTTCCAATTCCTTGAGTTTTCTGCCGCTCTACTTAACACAACTTTGTATGCGCAATAGACCATTCATACCATGTGCTGCATGTGATGAAGTCATTAACATAGACAATAGTTCGCGGAGATTCGTTCTATCATGTGTTTTCCTGGGCCTTCTCATTCTCATTTTTCCCGCCGCCGTTTTCTCGTTTTTCTTGGAGCAGCCGGCATTGCTTCAATTTCAGGTGATGCTTTTGGAACTGCCACCCAAGCTACAGGTGAGGCGGGCCGTAAGAGTGCGGCACCGATAAAAAATCGCGCACCGCTGGCACAGAATACTTTTTATACCTTGCCGCTTGGGTCCATCCGCCCAACAGGATGGCTGCGCGATCAGCTTTTGATTCAAGCTAATGGACTCGCAGGACATCTTGATGAAACATGGCCCGATGTCGGCCCCAACAGCGGGTGGCTTGGCGGAACAGGAGAATCCTGGGAGCGCGGTCCTTACTATCTTGATGGACTCGTGCCGCTGGCTTATCTGCTGAACGACGCTCGCCTGAAAGCAAAAGCACAAAAATTTCTTGACTGGACACTCGACAATACTTCACCTGACGGGATGATTGGGCCAAAGTCCAACAATGACTGGTGGCCGCGCATGGTGATGGCGAAGGTGCTTACCCAATACCATGAAGCCTCTGGCGACCCTCGCGTCATCCCTGCATTATCAAGATATTTTGCCTATCAGAGTGATACCCTGTCTTCCCGTCCGCTCCGCGACTGGGGAAAATATCGCTGGCACGATGAGGCCCTCTCAGTCATCTGGCTGTACAACCGCACCGGAGATGCAAAGCTGCTTGATCTGTTCCGGCTCTTACAGCAGCAGGGCTTCGACTGGCAGGCTGAGTTTGCGGACCTCAAATACACGCAACGCACTACACCGGAGGCAATCGGTCTGGCGCCGAATACTCCGCTCACTGACCGCGCAATGCAGACACACGGTGTCAATGTGGCCATGGCCATCAAGATGTCGCCTGTGCGCTGGCTGCTTTCACAGGACGCTACCGACCGCCGTGCCATCTTTCACATGCTGGAAGAACTCGACCGCTATCACGGCCTGCCAAACGGTATTTTCTCCGCTGATGAGCATCTTGCCGGGCGTAATCCGTCTCAGGGAACTGAGTTATGCACGGTGGTTGAAGCCATGTTTTCTCTGGAGCAGTCTCTTGCCATCACAGGAGAAGCAGCCCTGGGAGACCGCCTGGAAAAGATAGCCTTCAATGCTCTTCCCGGCGCATTTACTGACGACATGTGGGCGCATCAATACAATCAGCAGCCCAACCAGATCACCGTAAGCCTTCAAAAAGAACCCTGGACCACGGACGGCCCGGAATCGAACCTCTATGGGCTGGATCCGAATTTCGGCTGCTGTACTGCAAATTTTGGCCAGGGATGGCCCAAATTTACTGCAAGCCTCTTCATGCTCTCGAATGACAATGGCCTTGCTGCCACGGCGTATGCTCCGTGCGAAGTCCACACGGTAATCCGCAACACGCCTGTTCATGTGCAGGAAGAGACAGAGTATCCATTTCGCGAAACTGTGCGCCTGACCATAAATCCGGCATCGCCACTGGCATTTCCACTCTTGCTGCGAATTCCGGCCTGGGCAACCAATGCGAGTGTCAAAGTAAATGGGAAAACACTGGACAACAGACCGCAGCCTGGAATGTTTGCTCGCATCGAACGCACATGGAGCAAGGGAGACAGTGTTGAAATAGTGTTCCCGATGGTTCCACGCGCATCTCGCGGATATCACGACTCTATCAGCCTGGAGCGTGGACCTCTGGTATTTTCCTACAGCATTGGAGAGGACTGGCTCAAACTGCGCACACGTGGCATGACCGCCGACTGGCAGGTCTATCCCACAACGGAATGGAACTATGCGCTTGCAATTGATGCGGAAAACGCCGCAGAGTCAATCTCAGCCGTGGAAACCCGAGTTTCGGAAGCTCCATTTACCAGGGCTGATGCGCCTGTCAGGTTACAGGTAAAGGCGCGCCAGCTTCCTTCCTGGATGGGCGTGGACAATGTCGCCAACCCAGTACCAGAAAGTCCGGTAAAGAGCACCGAACCGGAAAAACAGATAACACTTATTCCTTATGCTGCTGCAAAA
>DASRBV010000377.1:0-4402 GCA_035653455.1 Pseudacidobacterium sp.
AAAAGGCACTCACCGCTTTATCACTTCTGATGGGCATCTTCCAGTACCAGCCCAGCCCCTTCTGTGTGCTCGACGAGGTGGATGCTCCGCTCGACGAAACGAACGTGGGCCGTCTGGCAGAGATGCTACGCAGCATGGCCACTGACACGCAGTTT
Organism: Pseudacidobacterium sp.; assembly: GCA_035653455.1. Classification (GTDB taxonomy): domain Bacteria; phylum Acidobacteriota; class Terriglobia; order Terriglobales; family Acidobacteriaceae; genus Pseudacidobacterium. The sequence continues at coordinate 156 of DASRBV010000377.1, forward strand.
GTCATGGTCACGCACTCCAAGCGCATGATGACCGCCGCTGATCTCATCTATGGAGTGACAATGCAGGAGCCTGGCGTCTCTAAAGTGGTGAGCGTGCGGCTTGGCGGACAGGAAAAGCAGCGGGCGACCGCGTGAGAGATTCGTTATTTTCCAGCCAATGCGCAAAGCGCATCAGTCTGCTGCGTTCCATGATGAAGCCCCAAACTCATGGAAACGCAGCAGAAACATCCTTCCATTTTGGTTTCCATATGAGTTTCCCTCCCGTTTTTCCGGCTTTTCTGAATTGCCCGCATTTCCTGCGCACCCTATAATCAAGATGTCTCTGGCGTGTGCCTCTGAATCTGTTTATGCCGCATCCTTACCAAGCTGGAGGACGCACGCTTTTGTTGCGCATCAGCGCCGGTGTGCTGATGCTTGTCTTGTGCTCCCCCGCATATGCGGCGCACGCGCCCCTTTCTCCTTATGAAAAGGCCCAGCGGTTGCATGAAGCCCTCGAAGGCCGTCCCGAACAGCAGCGCACACGTCGTGATTACGAGCGGGTCCTGAATGCATATCGCGCTGTTTATCACGGAGACCCGGCATCGCCAAAGGCCGACGCCAGCATTTCTGCCGTCGCCGGTCTTCTGGCTGAACAGGGCCGCCTCTTCCAGGATGAAAAGTCTCTGCATGACGCCATTGGGCAGTATGAATTTCTGCGCAGACAATATCCGGGCAGCCGTTTTCGCTACAGCGCCCTGCTGACAGAAGGTGAAATCTACCTTCACGATCTGGATGATCGCGACAGTGCCAGACAAACCTTTCAACAATTTCTGAAGCTCTATCCCAAAAGCACGCTCGCTGACGAGGCCCGCCAGGAACTGAGCAACATCCGCAAACAGGAAATTGCAGAAAGGCGCGGAAAGCATACCGTCACCCAGGCAAAAAGCACACCAGGGCCAAAGCCATCCGCACCGCCTGCAAAAACGGCTGAAACAAACTCTGCTTCTGCCGCAAAGCCCATGGAAGCTCCCAGGGAGCAATCGTCCGCGTTCGTGGAACCTGCTCACGCGCAGGAACCGCTCGAAGGACCAAAGCTGAGTGAAGCAGCCATGAATGCTCCTCCGCCCCCGCCGCGTAAGGGCAGGCTGCCTTTGGTGACTGGCATTCGCCACTGGTCTACTCCGGTCTACACCCGCGTCGCCATAGATTTGCAGGACGAAGCACAGTACGAGGCCTCGCGTGTCCCCAATCCTGACCGCATCTTCTTTGACCTGCATGGGACCAGGCTCGCTCCGGAACTCATCGGCAAGTCTGTGGATGTGACCGACGATGGTTTCCTGAAGCGCGTGCGTGCGGCGCAGTTTTCAAACGACGTCACCCGTATCGTGCTCGACGTCAGCGATGTGAGCGAGTACTCCGCGTTTCTGCTTCCGAATCCGTGGCGTCTGATTATTGATGTGCATGGCAAAAAGCCGGGAACCCCGCCACAGCAGCAGACCGCCTCCACCCAGCCTCAACCATCCCCGCAACCGCGGCAGGAGACCAGCCCTCCGGCACCGCAGACGGCTACCCAGAAGAAGCCCGTCGCGCCGCAGATAACCCAGGCGACGCCTGCACAAGAGCAATCTGCCAGTGCGTCGACTCCCAACAATACCGGTACACAAAGTTCATCGTTGAAAGACATTGCGCAGCTTGACCGCCAGCCCAACCGGGTCAAGGCGACACGCCATCCGACCACGGCCCCGGTTGTTCAAACTGTCGCCGGCACAAAGCCGGAAGAGCAGCCAAACGAGTTGGAGGCGCTCAACAACATACCGCCGCCCGTGCCTGCTCCGGTGCAGAAGAAAAGCAGCAAACCCACACGCGTGGTGGATGCAGATGCTCCTCCTGTCCATGAAGCCACTCCTACCGCTACCGGAGAGCGTTCGATGGTGCGTGCTCTCGGCCTCAAAATCGGCCGCATCGTTGTAGACGCCGGACATGGAGGACATGATTCCGGCACGCTGGGCCCGGGTGGAATCGAAGAGAAAGACGTTGTGCTCGATGTAGCGCTTCGCCTGGGCAAGCTGCTCAGGCAGCGCCTCGGCGCAGATGTCATTTACACCCGCGACGATGACACCTTCATCCCGCTTGAAACACGCACCGCGATTGCCAATAAGGCGCAGGCCGATCTTTTTATCTCCATCCATGCCAACTCCAGCTCTGACCCGTCAGCTCGTGGAGTGGAAACGTACTACCTGAACTTCACCACCTCGGCCGACGCGCTCGAAGTGGCAGCGCGCGAAAACGCTGTCTCCGACCAGTCCATCCACCAGCTTTCTGACCTGGTCAAAAAGATCGCCCTGCAGGACAAAATCAGTGAGTCGCGCGAGTTCGCCTCCGACGTGCAGCAAAGCCTCTATTCAGGACTTGAAAATGGCAACCCGGGACTGAAAGACCGCGGCGTAAAGAAGGCGCCGTTCGTCGTGCTCATTGGCGCCAACATGCCGTCTATTCTGGCCGAAATTTCATTCCTCACCAACCCGGACGACGCCCGCGAACTCCGCGACCCTGATTATCGCCAGCGCATCGCCGAATCGCTCTATCGCGGAGTCGCCCGCTATGTCGGCAGTCTCAGCGGAGTGCGCATCGCCCAGAACAGCGGCCGCTCCTCGGGCAAGTAGGCCTGTTCCAATGGATGTCTCTTCCTGTGTTTTCAAGACGGTTGAGTGTACAACCAGATTGCGGCCTGTGCTTCCCATAAATTTTTAATTTTGCGCACACAACGTCCGGGCTTGTTCAAGCTGCTGCCGCCAGCCTTCCTTCGCGCCGCCTGGGCGGTGAATCCAACTGATACAATCGCAAGTGAACCGTAGCGCACGAATGACCATCCGTCTTTTCAATACCCTCACCAGTCATATCGAAGAACTCAGGCCGCTGGACGGCGAAACCCTGCGCATCTATGCCTGCGGGCCTACGGTCTATGACTACGGACACATCGGCAACTTCCGCACTTTTCTGCATGTGGACGTGCTGCGCCGTGTGCTCGAACTGAATGGGGTCAAAGTCAGACACGTCATGAATATCACCGATGTGGACGACAAGATCATCCGCAATGCCACGGCCGCCGGTGTGCCCATCGGCGAATATACACGCCGCTACGAAAAGGCATTCTTTGAGGACCTGGACACGCTTTCCGTCGAGCACCCGGAAATCATCGCGCGCGCCACCGAGCACATAGCGGACATGGTCTCGCTCATCCAGCGCCTGGCCGCGCAAAATCTGGCCTACAAAACGGACGATGGCTCATGGTACTTCCGCATCGCCGCATTCCCGGAATACGGCAAGCTCTCAAAGAAGGACTTCGCCGGCATCACCGACGGCGCGCGTGTAGACGTGGATGAGTACGACAAGGATTCGGCCCGCGACTTCGCCCTCTGGAAGGCCCCGAAACCCGGCGAATTCTTCTGGGAAACCGAACTCGGTCCCGGACGCCCCGGCTGGCACATCGAATGCTCTGCCATGGCGATGCGCTACCTCGGTGAATCTTTCGACCTGCACGCAGGCGGCGAAGACCTGATGTTCCCGCACCACGAAAATGAGATTGCGCAGTCCGAATCGGCCACGCACAAACCCTTCGCGCACCACTGGTTTCACGTGCGTTTTCTGCTGGTCGAAGGCCGCAAGATGTCCAAGTCCGAGGGCAATTTCTATACGCTCCGCGACCTTCTGCTCAAGGGCCATAAGGCCTCGGCCATCCGCTTTCTGCTGATTTCAGTCCCCTATCGCCAACAGCTCAATTTCACCTTCGAGGGACTGGCTGCCGAGACCGGGGCCGTCGAGCGCCTGCGCACCTTCCACCAACGCCTGCACTCCGTCGCACCGGCGCAGCAGACAAACCAGCATCTTGCCGAAGAAACTGCACGCGCCTCGCAGGCTTTTCGCTCCGCTCTCGCCCATGACCTGAACACAGCCGAGGCCCGCGCGGCCGTCTTTGAACTTGTCCGCCATGCCAATGCCGCCATGGACGCCCGCACCCTGGGGGCAGAGAACATTGCGCAGATACAAGGGCTTCTCGCCGACTTTGACAAAATTTTTGCTGTCCTGGAAGACCGCGATGCCGAGTGGACCCGCTTTGCCCTCGAGTGGGCCGAACGCGAGGGCAAACTCGACCAGGTCGCGCCTGAAGTCCGGGCGCAGCTCTCACTGACCGATGCGCAGATTGAGGCCCTGATCGAAGAACGCAATCAGGCGCGCCGCGTCCGCAACTTCGCCCGTGCCGACCAGAT
>DASRBV010000378.1:0-2280 GCA_035653455.1 Pseudacidobacterium sp.
GTCTACGGCCGGATTCGCCACAATATGCAAATCTGTAGCAATCATCCCGGCCACCAGCACACGGGCATCGTTGCTCTGGGCGCCATTCTGCAGCACGCGCACTGGCCCAGTCTCAGCTTCATCCGGGACCTTGAGCTTGATCCGGCGGCTGCGGCTTAAAAGAACAGAAGCAGCCAGTTGGCCCACCATCACTATCGGCTGCCGCTGCGCCACCGGCCCCAGACTCTCCCCTAGCAGCTCTACCTCGCCCCCCGGAATGGCTGCCGTTGGCACAACTGCTTCTATTTTCGGTATTTCCTGCGTATTTGCTTTTGTCCTAGCCATGTCCTGAAACCAGCGGCGCATTGCCCAGTCCCTACCACCAGTGATGTATTACAACAAATACCACCAGTGCATAGATTCCGGCAGCCACATCATCGAGCATAATACCTGCGCCGCCATGCAGGCGTTCCAGCCTTCGCGCTGGCCACGGTTTTGTGATGTCAAAAACCCGAAAAAGTATCAAAGACAGCAGCGCATACCCCCACTCTGGCGGGCAAGCAGCCAGCGCTATCCATTGTCCGCAGACCTCATCCAACACCACATGCCCCGGATCTTCGCGCCCGCTCTCCCGCGCTACGATGGTCCCCGCGGGAATGCCGGTCGCCAGCGCCGCCAGCGCGCCTGTGACAGAAAGTGCTGCAACTCCTGCTTGTGAAAGATGCGCAATTCGCGCCACAAGAAACCAGAGCAGCGCTGCAGCCACCGAACCCCAGGTCCCCGGTCCAGGCTTACCAAATCCCGCCCCAAAAAAAGTCGCCGTCACCCACGCCCAGAACGTCTTATTCTTCGTCATCGTCCTTCCGTGGCCGCGGGGCCGATTCAATGTCTTCCAGCACTTCAGGGTCGAGCACCGGCGAGGAAATCCGATAGGCCCCACTCGCCCACTTACCCAGATCAATCAACTGGCAGCGCTCGCTGCAAAAAGGAAAGTTCTCATCACTGGGAGTCACAATTGTTCCACAGGTGGGGCAGCGGAGGACCTTGTTCTTAATTGAAGACTGACTGCTCATAACTGATTTGATGAAAACGCCTTGTATCTCGTCTCTGATGAGAGTCTAGCAAGCAGAATGAGTTTTTATCCCACCTCACCTCAAAGGAATTAGGGCTTATGTGCAGCAGCTGAATCACTATGCATTTTCCGTATATTTACGGTCCGTCATTCTGACGACCGAAGGGAGGAAGAATCTTAGCGATGTAAGCTTTTAGCCAATCCTGCTAAGATTTCCGCTCCGCCCGGAACGACGTTCCCTCTTTTCGCAGATCGAAGTGACACGAAAGATGCACTCACCCACTCACTCCACTACCCGCGCCACCACGTCGTAATCATGCGCTTCGGTGATCTCGCACTGGTAGAACTTCCCTGCCTCAATCACCTCATATGGTCCAAAATCATTGATGTAGACCGTGCCGTCAATCTCCGGCGCGTGAAACTGCGATCTTCCCTGCCATAGCAGCGGAGTCTCCTCTGACTCGCCTTCCGACAGAACAGTCATCGTTCGTCCTACCCATTGCTGCTTCGCCTTTTTACTGATGCCCTTCTGCAAACGCATTAGGGCACGCCTGCGCTGCTCAATGACCTTCGCCGGAACTTTATCAGCTAGTGAAAAGGCTCCGGAACCTTCCTCGTCCGAATAGCTGAACACCCCCAACCAGTCGAACTTTGCTTCGCGCACAAAATCCTGCAACGCCTCAAAGTCCGCATCGGTCTCACCCGGAAACCCGACAATAAATGAAGTCCGCAGCGCAATCCCGGGAACAGCCGCGCGCACCTTCTCAATCATCTTGAGGAAAATCTCGGCATTCGCGCCTCGCTTCATGGTCTTGAGCACAGGCCCGGAAGCGTGCTGAAGCGGAACGTCGAGATACTTGCAGATGTTCTCGTGCCTGGCGATGGCATCAAGCAGCGGCGCTGTCACCTTGTTCGGATACGCATAGAGAAAGCGCAGCCAGCGCAAGCCCTCAATGCCAGCCAGCTTGTCAAGCAGCAGCGCCAGGCCGTCCTTCAGGCCGAGGTCCTCGCCGTAGCAGGTCGTGTCCTGCCCAATCAACGTGATCTCCTCAACACCCTGCGCGACCAGCCTTTCCGCCTCGGCAACCACCGACTCAAAATGCCGCGAGCGGAACTTGCCCCGCAGGTTCGGAATCACGCAGAAGCTGCATGGGTGGTCGCATCCCTCGGCAATCTTGATATATGCAGAAGGCCCGCGCGTCGCCAGTAGTCGCGGAGTGGTGTGGTCA
>DASRBV010000379.1:0-21583 GCA_035653455.1 Pseudacidobacterium sp.
ATCGTTTTCGTGTTCAGAAGGCTGGCAGATAAGCGCTGGCATCTTTGCCACCGTAATTAAAAATGCTTCGTCGCCGCCTTGCTCCAGAGTTAACAGCTTGTCTGGAGATTCGGCCTGCAACTGCTGCAAAGCTTCCCATTCATGAGTAACTCTGCGCTGGCGAAGCGTCGGCATATTCACCCATTGGTTGCAATCGTTGAAATACGCAGAACGTCATTCGGTCGCACTCCCTGTTGATACAAGGGAATGGAGAAATCCAGGCTCTGGCCATTCCAGATGACCTGTGGTTCCCCTTCTCCAGCGAGCACATCGCCGCGCTCGCGCAGATCAAACAAAATCTCTTCCAGCACCTCGGAAAGTGTTTCGTCCTCGTCAATGTCAACGTTATAGCGTGTTTCCCCGCGGACAGTATCAAAATACATCTGGAATTTCGGCATGATTATCGCTCCATGTGGACCGGCAGATGCACGGCGACGGTCTCGAGAGATTTTGGCAGGTTCGGCATGGTCCAGCCACAGCGGCTGCATTCGCCGTTGGTCTGGTCCCAGCAGTCCCGGCATTGTGGACGATGGCAATGTCCGCAACTGCGCAAGTCAGACTGCTCAGGTGAGGCCATACATAACTGGCAGCGTCCATGTTGTACGCGCGGCCCCAGTTGTCGGTCCCACCACTGGCTTTGAGCAGGCAGAATGGGAACGCGGTTTTCCTCGCACATGCGGCAGCGCCTGTGTTCAAAATTCCAGCAGAACTCATCGCATACTTCAAGGCCGCAACGCGGGCATCCAAACGTGATTGCATGTGGCCCCAGCCGTCTGTGGCACAAGGCGCAGCGGCGTTTTGTCATCCGGCTTAACAGAGCGGCAAGAGAAATCACTGCAAACAGAACAAGGGGAAGCGTCCACGTAACTGTGCCGGTATGCCGGGCAGCAGTAAGCACGGCCAGAGAGACGCAGAAGGTTGCAGTGAGCACCGCCGGCAGCATCCACCATTGTCCGAATTGGACGTCGCACAGAGAGGCAACAAACGGCGTGGCAATTCCGACCAACAGCATTACCACAATCAGCGGGACATTGCCGGCAATTCCGGCAATCAAAAGCACCGTGAATGCGATTGCCAGCAATCCGGCAACTTGTGCAACTGTTCCTGAACGTGCCGTCATAATTCTTTTCTACCGGGTATGGTAAACCGGCGTGTACAAATGGTCTTCAGCGTATGACAAATCTGCCGGAGAAAATTGCGCTTCTCCACTGTTTCTTGTGATTTTATCTATTGCTTCGTATCGGATCCGGGCAGATTCTCGACACTGCTGACATCTGCCATATCGCCTTACCCAGGCCATCCGGCGCAATGGTTGCCACCTATGGTGACACCTCAGGCATGTTGCATGGATGGCAATGGGCCAGTCAAGTTCAAAGGCATCTGCGTCAAGCGACGTAAGGGAATTCTGGAATGGTTCATTGTAAGCAAGCTCCACCAGAGTGTTGCTCGAAGAAAGGTCATGAAATGGGCAGGTAGAAGAGTGCGATAAAACGTGCCGGACCAGTCCAGGCGGATTTCCCAGGTCTATCTCCCATGCAAAGGAACTCTCTTCCTTCGCGAACAGGCCATGACGAAATGCAAGATCTACTGCCATGCCTGCCACTACGGATGCCATGGTTGGAGTACTTGGCATATCACGGTTTTCCTCCGCCCACCGGCAGCTCAAAACAGGTGAACAGGTCAGGGAAAGTATTTCTGCACGGCGGTTTTCGCTTAGCTGGCAGCAGTAACAGGCCGCATTTGTTTCTGCCGGAAACCATGCTACCCTTCCGCGCCAGTATGCCGGACCGGACAAGCCGGCATCCAACATAGGGATACGTAGCTTTCTGCTTACATAGGCGGTTTCTACCCGCGACAAAGCGCTGTCTGTGGCGCTGATCATCAGCGCGCAATTCTTCAGGCCCTTAAAACCTGTATCTGCAATTTCGGCTACAAGAGGGATCCACCGGGTACGCGGAAAATAGGTAAGTCCATGATTTGCAATTACTTCAGCCTTATAGCATCCTAAAGCGTCCGAGTTGCGGAAAAATATACTTTGCAGACTATTGACGGATTCTACTTTGTCATTGTCAACTAATGCCACGGTTCCGATCCCGAGGACCCCAAGGAGACGTGCAATTTCGCTCCCCAGGGCGCCAAGGCCAACTAAAGCCACGGACAGGGTTTCTATGCTGCAAGACTGGTAACTGGTTCGCTTTAGCTTTGAAAGACCCATTTCTTTCGCACAATACGCATAACAACAAGATTACAGCGGTCTGGTTTGTAGAAGGCTAAGTAGTTGATATTTTCCGGTGAAGACGCCTGAAACGAATTTTAAGTTCGTTTCACAACTATATTTAGTTCTTTATGGCCTAATGAAATTTTGACAGAACGTATGGATTTCTTTCGTCTGATCTATTTTTCCTCCCTCTCAGGCGCGTTGGCCGGGCTCATGGCATGGGGCGTTAACGCCATGATCGGTGCGATTGTCGAAACCCCATCTGCTGCATGGATGGCAGATGCCATACTCCTGGGGTTGGTCGCTGTCCTGCTCATTCCATTTCTTCTGGCACAACTGGACCGTTATTCGGGGCGCTCTTTTCGCTGGGGGACTTTATGGATTGGCGTCCTGATTGCCATCCTTTCGGCGCTTATTGCTTCCCTGCTGCTATGGTTTCTCCGCTCCAACATCGCTGTTGAATCGCCATTCCTGTATCGCCTTGCCGGTTGGTCTCTTGCCGCCTCCATTCTTGGCCTCGGGATTGGCTCCCGCTGGCTTACATCGAACAAACTAAGAATCCTGCACACCTATACGGGTGGTCTTGCCGGGGGTTTATTGGGCGGGTTATTATTCGTGGGTTTTGGCGGGCACCAGCCAGAACTTTGCCAGGCGGCTGGCCTTATGTTGACTGGAGCTGGTATTGGCTTCGGAGCAGGACTGGCTCCATTATTGATTCGGGACGGCGCAGTGCAATTCATCAGCAGCGCAGATGCGCGGGCGCAAAGTAAATATGGTCGCGCCAATAAATTCTGGGAATTGCAGCACGAAGAAACATACGTGGTCGGAAACCTTGCCACATCGCAATCTGAAACCCGCTTCCAGCCAGGAGCGGAAATTTTCATACCGGACGCCTCTATGGCCGCCCGTCATGCCGTGCTCTTTTCAAAAGAAGGACGCTTTTATATTGCCAGACACCCGGATGCAGGCGGTCCGGCAGGCATTGCGAAATACGTACTCAGAGTACGTGGCAAAACTGTAACAACCTCGCAGGAACTGACAGAAGCCGATGACATTCTTATTGGCCGCACAGCGCTGCGCTTTACTACCAGAAAGCAGGGAGAACCATGAGAAGCAAGCTGCTCATCTGCTGCTGTCTCGTTCTTGCTGCTGCAAGCGCGGCTGCCGCGACACCGGCATCTTTGCGCCAGACAGGACCTGCTACTTTGCATGACTGCTCGCCGGTCACCCTTGTCCCCTGCTTCACCGTGGGCGTGGGTCCCGTAGACCAGAACGGCGCTCCCGTCGGGGTCCTTCTTCCGCCTCAGGACCGCTTGACGCAGGCCGTTTCCATTCAGACATCGAACGGGGCGATCGCGCCCTTTTATGTAAAGGCGGCAGCTGGCGGGGACGCAGTCGCGCGCCCCAATGTAGTGCTGATTGAAATAGATATCAGCGGGAGCATGAATGAGACCATCGCTCCCGGCACCAGCCGCTTTGCTGCCGCAAAGCAGGCCATTCAGAACTACCTCGCAATGATGCAAGATGGCGTGGATGAAGTGGCGATTGTTCCCTTTGAGAGCCATCATGTTGTGCCCACCATTCAGGCGGCGGTCTTTACTTCCAAACGCGACCAGGCCGTGGCCCAGCTCAATGCTCTGCCCGAACCAGGCCCTAAGAACAACACAGCCTTATATCAGGCAGTATTTACCGGGGTAGACACGCTGAATGCGGAGATTGCGCGATTGGAAAAGAAAGGAACGCCGCGCGGCAATGTTACTCCGCAGCTCATCGTCATGACGGATGGCAAAAACGAGGTCTTTCATGGCGATGATCCAGTGCTGCTCGATGGTCCGCTCGGACTGGAGCAGGCTTCGGCAAAAGTCCGTGATGCCGGTTACGAAGTCATAGGAATTGGCTTTGGCAATGCATCCGATATTGATGCAGAAGCCTTAAAAAAGATTTCAACCAGGTATTTCCTGGCGTCAGACCCGGCACAGCTTGCTCAGGTCTTTCGTTCTTCCACACCGGTCCACCCCTCCGAGCTTGAAATTGCATTTCTCGCACCTGTAACTGATCGGCACTCGCTCGCGGCGCGCAATGCCAATTTCGTTGTAAGTCTCCATTTGCTGGACGGAACAGTGCTGACCAGCCCGGCAATTTCCTATGTCCCGCCAGCCTTGGGCTTTCCTCTGTATGAAACCCATCTTGACCGCGAGGCCCTCCAGGCGCTGGCCGCTGTAGAACCCCCTGCCATCTCAGGTTGGACAATCGTTCTGCGGGGCATACTGGTATTTTGCGGTCTCGGGGTAATATTGTTGCTGCTATGGTTCTGGGTGCCGCGTATCGTCTGGAGGGGCGGCATTCCCGCCGCAGGCACCCGCCGCCGCTGGAGCAAGGAATCTACCGTGCAGGCTTCGGGAGTACAGGTAAGAGACACCCCCAATGGGTTTGACACGGAAGCTGCTGCCAGTTCCCCGCAGCGCACCGCGGCCCAGGTGACTCAGGTCAGGCTCCGCACGGACCTGACAAATGCAGCTCCACAGAGTGGAAACAAAGGTCAATGAGGTTTAAAGGAAAAGGAGAATAATTCGATGCCGCTGATTAAAGTTGTTCGAAAGGGAGTAACGCCGCATGTAAGAAAAGTACCAACTTCTACGTGCGCCATGATGCTTCCAATGACACCCGAGCGTATTGGAGCAGAAGCGGCTTCCGAAAATGAAGAGCCGGTCAAAATCGAAGACCTGAATGATGCGTTCCGTAAATTCCAGCCAAAGCTGAAATTTACCGGCCATGCAGGAGAAGATGAGGCCGAATTCAAGGCCGAGTTCAGGTTCCGCAGCGTCAAGGACTTCGACCCGGAAAACCTCCAGAAAAAGCAGGAAATTCGCAAGGAAGATGGCGAAGTGGAATATCTGCGCAACGATATTGCAGACCTCAAGACCAATATAGATCTGCTTTATCGCCTGAAAGACCGCTGGAAACTTCCGACCGTCCGGCGGGCATGGGCCAATGAGGCGCAACGTAAGGAAATCATCGCCGCGCTGGGCAAGTTGCGCAGCGAACTGGAGCGGGTAGCAAACGGGGGTAAACAATAATGGCAGACACGCAGACCATAACACGCACAAAGACCACGGAAGAACTTATTGCAGATTCTCCCGCCCGCGAACTGTTGCAGGACATCTTTGCAGACCTGCACCCTGCGCTGACTGATGAAAAGCGCGAGCTGGCCAGCATCTTTACTCCACAGTCTGCCAAAGAATTTTTGTCACAACTGACAAACTTCGACCAGCTTCTGGATGAAAAAGACAGCTATAACGACTCGGTCCAGAAACTACAACAGCAGATTGAAAAGGCTGAATCCGTCCGCGACGAATTATTGCGTCAGGTGTTTGAGCAGATTCGCCCCATCGAACGCAGCTACCGGCAACTGCAACTGTTTTTCGAAAACAGTAAGGTAATGGACGGCAAAGTCCGCAAACCGGTCGAAGTTTACGTTCTGAATGCCGATCCCACGGCCATGAAGGACATCTTCAGCATGAGCGTTGCGGCGGTTGAAAATTTCGTGAAATCTCGCAACGACAACTTCAATTTCCGCGACGATATCTGCAATCTGGTTGTACCGGGCTTTTATCCGCAGAGCATCCGGGAAAAATTTGAGCAAATTGCAAACCAATGGGGCATGTTGCTGATCAGCGATCTCGATGACGAAAAGTCCTTCAGGAACGTGGAGAGGAACTTCCTTCCCGGCGGGAAATACGAATTTCTGAAGCGTCCTGAGGACCAGGCCGCAGCCGATGTGTGCCTCATGGGATATCTGCAGCTTCGCGCCCCCTATTGGTTTGAGAAAGACCAATCGAATGATGGCCTGTATGCTCCACCATCCGTAGCATTTGCCGGCGCTGTTGCGCGTGCGGATGACGCGCAGGGGCTGGCGCAAGGCCCGGTTGGCTCCCGCTTTGGCCGGGTACACGGAGTGGAAAAGGCCCGCATCGAACCGCTGATTGGCGAAATGGAGCACCTCAGCATGGAGCGGCAGCTTATTCCCGTAATTCGCGACGCCGACAACCATCTGTGCTTCTTCGGCTGCCGCACGCAGGCGGACGACCCATACGGTGTGCTGAAATTTTTCACCTCCTATCGAATTTTGCGATACCTTGAGCGGTGCTGCCGTCACTATCTTTTGCAGGTGGCTGGGCAGGTGCTCACGCGGGACTTTATGGACCAGCAGATTGAGGCGCCACTGAAGCGCCTGCTGGATGAACAGGTCGAGCAGGGGACCATTCTCAGCTATGACCTGTTTGTAGACAAAGATTCAAACAAACGTATGCAAGGCATCTGTGACATCACATTGAGCGTGATGCCAACAGGCCCTGCAGAGACTTTTGTGCTGAAGATTGATGTTCCGGAATTCAGTAAACCCACGAATCCTGAAGCAAAACAGGCAAACGCATAGAAATGTTGGAAAGCTGAAGATTCACTATGTCTTTGGGGCCGCACAAGAAGAGCATCGAGCCAGGAGACAGCGCGCGCAGGGCCGAACAGGGGCCGCATCCTGCGCCATTCCGCCGTATTGACGGAGGGACGGCAGCGCGCGATGCCGAGCAGCGCAGTTACGACACCTCCATTGGGCGGACCGTTCACGGGTTTACTTTGTCTGCTAGAGTAGGCAAGCCATTCAAATTCGAGAATGGTGTGCCTGCGGCTGCCGGAGAAGCGATGCCTGCGGAGTCACCGGCATCCGCTCCGGAGATCCAGATCAAAAAGACAAATCAAACACAAAATGAAAAACCAATGAATGTTGCTGCTCCTGAAAAGCCGCATGTAGCAGATTCATCTGCGATTTCCTTCCCTGGTTCTTTTTTGAGAGCACTCTTCCGGCGGCGGTTTCCGTCCGCATCGCCAGAAAATGATACGTAGTTCCAATTCTGTGAGTAGGAGAGAACAGCGTGGCAGCATCACCATATCGCACGACAGTTACGATTGATGGCACAAAGTTTGACGCCATCTCTACGAGTGTCCGGTTCAGTACGGAAAAAGACCGGTCGGGTGTACCGCAAATGGGCAGTCTGGCAACATCGGTCCGAGTATGGGCCGATTTTCACGATGATCAAAACATTCCTTTCAGCACCGTCCAGAAGCTGTTTAATCTGGCAAACGTTGTGACGCGCGACAAGATCCGCTCCATCAAAATTGAATACTGGAAAGACGACTCCAAGCAGGACGCCCTCGTCAGCTACAGTTTCAATGGCTGGATCCGCCGCTTTGAAACCAGCAATCCGCTCGACTTTGTCCGGGCCACTTCCACCAGCAGCGATGAAGATAACTTCGTCAGCGGCATCTACAGCAACACCAACCATCTGCTTGTTCTGGATATCGAACCTGCTCTCAATCAGCAGAACTTCCAGAACGTTCAGGTCAGCAACTAGGAAAGGAGACACACACATGGCCGCTTCACCAAACCGCAGCACACTTACGATTGATGGGAATAAGTTTGACTGTGTTTCCGTCTCCGTTGCGCTCCAGACTGAAAAAGACCGCGCTGGCATGCCCCAAATGGGAAGCCTCAGTACGTCCATCAAAGCATATGTTGATTTCCACGATGATCAGAATCTGCCTTTCAGCACCCTGAAGAAGCTCTTTGATCTTTCCAATGTAGTTACGCGCGACAAAATCCGTGACGTAAAAATTGAATTCTGGAAAGACGATGCCAAACAGGATGCCTTGGTGAGTTACAACTTTAAGGGTTGGATTTCCAGCTTCCATACTTTAAATCCATACCAGAATGGTCAACCATCCGATAACGACCATATCGGAGTGAACCATATGCTGGTGCTGGAACTGGAGCCTGTCCTGAATCAGCAGAACTTTAAGGACGTCACCATCAGCAACTAAGCCCGGTATAAGAAGAAACGGGGACGCAGTTGTTTCTCTCTTTTCCATTGCGAGTAGAGGAAGGCGGATTTCTCCACAGATCGGACAGGTCCGCCGCTATCCTCTTTCTCATGCAGTTGATGGCAAGGACCCCCGGCGGCTCCTGGAAAGCGTGCCCAAGCTTTGGTATTCGCGACCTGCTGGAGGACGCGAGATTACGCGCCGATGCCCCACGCCTTGCTCTGGAGCGCGCAAATGCCGCACTTCAGGAGCTTGGGTTTACAGAGTTCACGGTAGAGGAGATTGTACGGGAAGTCTCCGAACGCCGGGACTACGATGTTTATTCCGTAACGCTCGTTTCAGGCAATGAACGCTATACCACAACCGTGCAATCAGAAATTTCCGAGCAATGAGTTTTCAAACGCCAGGCATTCTTGAGATTGATCACAAGCTACGGGAAGACTTTCGCCGCCGCCTGAAGGATTTTGGCATTACCGTAGATGTCCTCGATCCAGTGCTTGCGGTCCTCTTCAGGACTTTTGCCCATCAGATAGAGTCGGTATACGCGAATACAGGCCGCATTCGTGAAAAGCTGTTGGACGAACTGATTGCAGGCATCAAATTGCCCGGACGTCATGCTCATCCTGCGCAAACAGTTGTGCGTTTTATATCCAGCGGGCCTTATGCCAAGACCCTTCGTGCCGGCACTGAGCTGAATGCAAAAGCTGCAACAGGCGAGCGCCTGAGCTTTGCTACTGATGTCAGTATCGAATTATCACCCGCGCAAATCGCCATGGCCCTGGTCTATCAGGAGCAGCAATTACAATTGCTGCCCGGCGTTGATATTTCCGAGCAGTTTGCTGCTTACCGACCCTCCTATGATCCAGTCAGAGTCAATCTCGGGCCTCAGCCAGCGATTTTCCTTGCTGTCGAAAATTACGGGCCGTCACACCTCAGCCATCACGGGCTTTTCTTTGATTTGAGCGCTGGCGCTTATTCCATTCAGCAAGGGCTGGCAACAGAACCCTGGTGGTTTTTTGGTGCCGAAGGAGACCTCAGCGATAAAGGACTGATGCGTCCTCACCGCATCCATCGCGGAGTGCGGCAACTGGATTGGCAGGTGTCATCTTCCTCACGCGCGCGTAGAGAAGAAAATCTCCCCGACTTGCCAGATGGTTTCTATGCAGGCAGGGTTTTTGTTTTCCCCGAAATTACCGAGGAGAGAAAGCTCCTCTGCGGTGTACCCAGACTTCTGGACGTCCCATTGTCCAGGCTTGCCGGACACGACTTGAGTTCCTGGTTTGCAACACCCCGGATATGGATCCGGATTCCACTTCCCTCCAATGTGCCAGCACTGCATACCGCCATACACGGCATCATCCTTCATGCCACGACTGCATCGAATGTGTTTTGCCTGAACCAGACTGTCCATTTTGAACAGGATGGTTATTCCATTCCCATCACCCGTGACCATCACGGCTTGCGTCAAATGCTGGTTGCGCCTCTTTCCGTTTCCGGCCTGGATAACGAGATATACCACTCTGCTCCCGGAAGCGCGGCAAATCCGGCAGAGGGCTGGTTTGAAATTACGAAGGAGAGAATCACGCTGCATCCTGGGCTTAAACCAGATGGCTCCAGACAGACAGGCGCAAATGTGCGCCTTTGGCTCACGAATGGTGGCCTTGGCAATCTCGTAGCTCCCGGAGACATCACCGGGTTTGCCAGCAGCGCAACCTTCGACCAGATACGAGTCAATCATCTGACTGCCGCCGCAGGAGGAACAGATGATGAAGACTACTCCGATGCACGCCGCCGCTTTTCTAATGCCCTGCTCACACGTGGCCGCATTGTCACCCGGAGCGACCTTGAGTCCACGGCCTTAAGTTTTGATAGACGCATTCTTGCAGTAGATGTAAGAAGTGAAATTGAACGCGGAGAGCATGGGCTGCATCGCGTGGAACGGTTGTGGATCACGCTCGATGCAGACGGATTTACCCGTCCTGAGATTGAATTGCCCATTTTGCAGGAAGATCTGAAGCGCCTTTTAACGGCACGTATGCTCCATGGCACTCATCTCGACATCCAGTTTGAGTGGAAACAGGGGGTGCTTGCATGAGCACCTCTGCCCTTTCCCGTGTCATGCCTGATTTTGTTTCAGGCACACATGGATTCCAGCACAACCTGCATTCCGCCCTTGCCTGTCTCGCCCGTTTGCAGATCCCTGTCTCGCGTATCCATATCCGGCCCGTCGGATGGCACAGTGTTCCGTCTGGTACTGTGGTTGGACAGTCTCCCCAGCCAGGAGATCCGCTGGAAGGAATCATTCAGCTTCAGATTGCCGGGCCTGCCTTTCACCACAGTCTTCCCGTCGCCATGTGGGACAGCGGAGGCGAAGCAGAACCAGGGACCCGCGAACTGCTCGAAGCCCTAGACGATCCTCTCGTAAAGCTGACCCATTGGATGTATGAGGGAGCATCGCTGCTGCGCCTTTCGCCTGATAATCTGGCGGCGTGCGCGCGCTGGCTCACCCTGTTTGGCGTTTCTCCTGAGCAATGGCCACGTTCTCTCTGGTATAAACTGGCCCTTCTGCTCCTGGAATTGCCTTCGATTGCAGGAAGCCGGCAGGCTGTAAGCATCGCGCTGGACCGGGTACTGGATCTGCCGGTGAAATCATCTGAATTTCGCAGCTCGCTTGCCGTGCTGAAGCACCCCACCAGGACCCGCCTGGGCGAGAAAGCATCGCAACTGGGCCTGAATTTTATCGTCGGCGACGCATTTTATGACATGGCCCACCTGAGAGTAGAAATCGGGCCTGTGTCCCTGCCCACTTATGAAAAGTACCTGAGGGCTGAAGGGCGCGAATTACTCGACCGCCTGCTGACGCTCGTGCTCCCTGTCCACTTGGATTACGAGTTGCGCTGGATCGTGTTGGACCCTGAACAGCCCCCGCGGTTGGGGATTGCTGAAAAGAACTGCCGCTTGCAGATCAATAGTTATCTCGGCAAAATGCATACCTTTCCAGACAAGTTGTAAGAAATCGAGGAAGAGATGGACCCGCTTCGTTTGAGATCAGTCAATTGGGAACACGGAATGCTCCTGACACCGGAACATTTCCTGCGCCTGGAACAATATTTTGAATCGCTGTTCTACTGGGGACTGCGTTATATGACCTCAGGTCACGGTCTGATTGGCGGTGGCGTGCGGCTCCCTGCCCCCGATCTTGGCGCAGTCAGGCTCGACCCCATTGTCTATCTGGACGAAAACAGCGAGGCCTTAAACATCTCCGTCACCCAGTGCCGCGGGCTTACGCCTGGCGGTTTTCTGATTGATATAGACGAAAATGGGGCCATCGCGGAAAGGTTCGATAAAGAATCTCTTGCCGGCGTCGCTGAAACAGAAATTTACATCGTCGTTGATCCGTCCCAACGAATCAAGGTGGATGGCGTCGCGGATGAATTTAATCCACAGATGCGTAGCGAACGTGCCAGCAGTTACCGCATCGCATTGCAAGTGACGGCTGCAGAGCGTGAACGCTCACTCGCCATCGCCCGCATTCGCAGACCTGCCAGCGGGGCGCACTTTGAAAAAGACCCAGTATTTATCCCACCCTGCATGAGCCTTTCCGCGCACAGCGAGTTGATGGCGGGATGGCGCAGAATTGTGGAATCCATCCAGAGGCTGGCACAAGGCTACGCAGAGTTGCACCGCGCCATGCGCGAGTTCATGGTGCTATTTACTGAGCGTGGCATCGAGACTGAATTGGATCGCGATGCGACTCAATTTGCCGAGCGCATGGTCCTGGCCTTTGAAGAGATTGCCTATAGCATTCTCGACCGTACGCAATCGCCACAGAGTTTCTTCACGCAGGTACGCAGACTGCTGCATCAGGCAGCAACGTTCTTCAGCCTTGCTCCGAACATGCAGCAATACTACGAAACCCTGCGTGAGACCGGAGAGACAGAACTCGTTTCTCTCATCGAAGGCCAGAAACGGCACCTGGATGTGACCCGGACGCTAAAGCTGGCCGACGACCTCAGTCTGGAAGTGCGTTCGTCGCTCCAGTCGCTTGCGGCACTCGAAAAACTCGAACGCGCTCTCGAAGGAAAATACATTGACTTCCGCATCAGCCCATCGCTCGATGGCATGAACTTTATCTTCGACCGCGGCGGCAAAGTACTCTACAAACTGGCTGCAAAACCAAGCCGCGTGCAGGGTGTTGCAGACGAATTAACCATTTTCTTCTCTCAGTTGCGCCTGGAAGGCCGCGACCGTTATCGTCTCATTCTTGTCGGAGAAAGAGATGCGCCGTTCTCGCGTGGCACAACCATCAGCGCCGAGATTCGCCTGAACGAGGGTACAGGTTTCCGCCGCGAAGCCATCATTCTTTCCGCAGAAGCGAAGCTCGATGAGCAATACAACTTCGAGTTTGATTTTGAAGCACCTGATGTTCCGACCATCACCGATTTACGCGTGACTGTGCAGGCCTATCATCCCGTCCGGACGGCGCTTCTGTTTATCCGGCACCGGTTCTATGCGAGCCGCACGCAGGAACAGACGGCGCGTAATCTTGAGCCTGAGTATGAAAGGGCCCGGCCCGGCAACATTCCTGCCCCGATGGACACTTATACTCCTCCTCCGGCACCGGCAGGCAACGGCCGCTTCTCATCCGTAAAACCGACCGAGACATCGCAACCCTCCCCGGTCACCGAACCAGTGGAAGAAACTTTGCCTCCGTGGGTCCCGCGAGACAAGCGCCCAACGCCCACGCCTGAAGAACCATTGACACGCCCACGACGCAGGCGCCTGGAGTAACGGAGCACTCATGCAGCTAGACCTCAGTGCATTATCGGATGCGATGGAACAAGCGCTCGAACAGGCGCGACTACTTGCCGCCGAACGGCAGCAGGCGCTGATTCAGCCTGAACATCTCCTCTACACCTTGCTCGATCATGAGAGCAGTCTCTATGCTTTGCTGGAGCGCAATGGCATCGCAGTCGGCCCCTTGCTGGATGCGCTGGCAACGCGGCTGAACAAAGCCACTTCTGGCAGGCTCGAACCAGGACGCCGCCCTGTTGCTTCCAGGGCCCTGCGAAATCTCCTGGAGCGCAGCTTTGCTCTAGCAGCCGAACGCAACTCTCCCTCCGTAGAACCCATTGATGCCGTGCTGGCCGCCGTGGACCAGAGCATGAGCGATCTGCGCGACGATGTGCGCAAGGACCTGCGCGAAGCCGGAGTCACCAAAGAAGCAGTAGAAAAAATCGAAGGCACACAGCGCACTTTGAAAGAGACCTTTCAGCCGGAAAAACAACCGCGCGCCTCCAGTGCCCCCGTCACAGAAAAAGTTCTCGAACGCTACGGGCGCGACCTGACCGCGGAAGCGGCCGCAGGAAAAATTGATCCGGTCATTGGGCGCGATGATGAAATCCGTTCGATCATACAGACCCTTCTACGTAAAACGAAGAACAATCCTGTCCTGGTAGGCGACCCCGGCGTCGGCAAAACGGCTGTCGTCGAAGGACTGGCGCTGCGCATTGCCGCAGGAGATGTGCCGGATAGCCTGCGTGCCTGCCGCTTATACGCATTGGATTTGCCGGCATTGGTGGCTGGCGCGAAATATCGCGGCGAATTTGAAGAGCGCATTAAATCCGTAGTGGAAGAAGTACGTTCGCGCAAAGGCGAAATCATCCTATTCATGGACGAGCTGCACCAGTTAGTCGGCGCGGGCGGTACCGAAGGCGGTATGGATGCTGCCAATATCCTCAAGCCTGCCCTTGCCCGTGGCGAGCTGCGCTGCATAGGGGCCACGACATTCGATGAATACCGTGAGCGCATCGAGAAAGATGGTGCGCTGGCCCGCCGTTTTGAGCAGATACAGGTCAAGGAACCAACCGACGAAGCCATGGTCTCTATCCTGCGTGGATTGAGAGAGCGCTATGAACAATTTCATGGTGTTCGCCTTTCTGATGAGGCCCTGCATGCGGCAGTAAAATTATCGCGCCGTTACATACGCGACCGCTTCCTTCCCGACAAGGCCATAGACGTAATTGACGCTGCTACCTCCCGGCTGCGGATGCAGAAAGAATCCACGCCAACACACATTGACCAGCAGGCGCGTCTGCTCACGCGCAAGCGCGCCGAGCTTGAGGCCCTGCGCAACGGTCCGCAGAGCGCGCAGCAGAAAAAAGCAATTCCAGCACTTGAAAAAGAAATTGCTGAGCTTGCTCCTCAGGTAGAAGCGCTGACCGAAGCCTGGCAGCGGGCGAGACATGCTTCCACCGAACTACAGAAGACCGTGGCCGCCATCGAAGAGCAGAACAGGATGCTTATGCAGGCCGAAGCCGCGGGTGATGTAACTAAGGCCGCGGAAATCCGTTACGGCAGCCTGAAATATCTTGAGCAGCAGCGCGCCGATCTGGAGGCTCAGGCGAGCGCCGCTAGCGAGAACCCCATGGTTCCCACCGAGGTCACCGCCGAACACATCGCAGAAGTCATCGGCGAGCGCACCGGCATTCCCATTCAGCGCCTTCTCGAAAGCGAGCGCGAACGTCTGCTGCACCTGGAAGACCGCCTCTCTTCCCGCGTATTCGGACAGGCCGCGGCCGTCAGCGCCGTATCGGAAGCAGCGCGCCGTATGCGTGCTGACCTGGAGTTGCGCCAGACACCTAATTCCTTCCTCTTTGTTGGCCCAACTGGTGTCGGCAAAACCGAATTGGCCAAGGCCCTCGCAGAAGCACTGTTTGATGACGAACACGCCCTGATTCGCATTGACATGGGCGAATACAAAGATAAATCCTCCGTCTCCGGTCTCATTGGCTCTCGTCCTGGCCTGGTTGGTTCTGATGAAGGTGGTTTCCTCACCGAACAGGTGCGCCGGTCGCCTTTCTCCGTCGTGCTGTTCGACGAAGTAGAAAAAGGCCATCCGGAAATTCTCGATCTTTTGCTGGGCGTGCTCGACGAAGGTCGCCTCACAGACGCAAAGGGGCGCTTCTGTGATTTTTCCAACACCATCGTCATCTTCACCTCGAACCTGGGTGTCCGTGAAGCCATGGCCAGCAGCGAAGATCCTGAAGAGCGCAAGAACATCATCCTGGAAATTGTTCGCGCAAGCCTGCGCCCGGAACTTTATAACCGCATCGGACAAATCGTTGCTTTCGATCCGCTTTCTGAAGCTGAGCTGGAACGCATTGTGAAGCTGCACCTGAGCAAGCTGGAGCGCAAACTCGAAGAAGACCACCAGTTGACTCTGGGCGTAAGCCCGGAAGCCATTGCCTATCTTGCCAGACATGCGTATGACCCTGAATATGGCGCACGCCCTGCACAGCGGACCATACAGCAGCTTGTGCTCTCTCCGCTTGCCAGCCTGTTGCTTTCAGAAGAACCGCAGCCTGGCGGCAAGGTCGCCATTGCGCTTGAAGAGGAAGACAGTTTGACTTTCAGCCTGGTTGGAGCCGATCAGGCTGAAGAAGTAGCGAGGACAAATTAGCCGTGCGTGCAAGAGAACGCTGGAAAAAATGGCCGGGCATCGCTGCCCTGGTAATCGGCATATTGCTGTGCTCAAAGTATTCACTTTTTTCTGAACCGCTTACGCCCGCTGAAGCAGAAGAGGGCTGGCTGCGTCTTTTTGACGGCACCCTCACTGGCTGGAACGCAAACGGAAACTGGCAGACAAAAGAAGAGGTGCTGACTTCCGACATGGGAGATACCCGCAGCATCTTCACCGCCTACCCTCTCAGTGATTTCTTTCTCAAGTTCGATTACCGCATCAATGCCACGCCCTCCGGCGCGGCCCTGCGCATTCGCGCCAGCCATGATGGCCAACCCGCAGACAGCGGCTACCGTATCCCTCTTTCCGATTCAGCAAAGGACTGGCCCGCGGGCAGCATCGTCAGGCGCAGCCCGGCCCAGGCTGCTTCTATCGCGCTGAATACATGGCACAGCGTTACGGTTGAAGCGAACGGCAATCATATCAAAGTTGAAATTGACGGCCGTCCAACCGCCGACATTCATGATGACTCCTCTCGCGCCGGATACATCGGCTTTGAATCCACTCGTGGCGCTGCACTCGACCTGAGAAACCTCCGCGCCAGACCTCTGAATGTAAAACAAATCTTTGATGGTTCCGACCTCTCCGGCTGGAAAAATGTCCCCTATCAGCATCAGGCCGGCAAAGGGCTGTTCCACGTCTTCGGCGGATCAGGCAAAACACATAGTGCTGAATGGAGCGTAAAGTCCGGCGCCATTCACGGCGAAAAAGGCCCCGGCGCCATCGAAACCGAATCACAGTACGACAATTTCATTCTCCAGTTCAAAGCAACAGCCGATGTTGATCCGAACAAGAAAGATGTTTACCCCGCACTCTCTGTTCGCAATCAGGCCGGAAGCATCGGGACCGGATATCCACTTGGAATCAGCAGGCATATTGGGGAGATTGGTTCTCTAGCCAAGCCTCGCAAGCCTGTGGACAACAGCAAGGGCGACGTTCTTGAAACAGTCATCGTAAATGGCCGCTCCATATTTATCTTTCTGAACGGCGCGCTCTCCACCGTCTATCACGATACGCGTCCTGAAGCAGCTTCTTTAAAACAAGGTGCGCGCGTAGGCAGTGGCGTGCTCAGCCTTGAAATCCCGGAAGACGCCCACGCCGTAGACATAAAGTCTCTTGCCGCTGTTTCGATCCCTTCCGGTATTGGCGGCCTCGTGAAAGACCAACCCCCGCCGCAGGCTGCTGCACCCAAAACCCAGACTGCTCCAGTTGTCCCTGCTGACACAGCTGCGCAGGCAGCGCAATTGGCCGCAGTGCTTGGAGTTCCCACTCCCCAGGTGCGCTCACGCTCTGCTGAACTTATCAGCCGCGCGGTAAAGAGCAATGATCCACAAGAACAGATGGATCTTTATGATCAGGTGATCAAGATGGATCCGTCCAACGCTGCCGCTATTCAGGGCTACAAGGAAGCACAACAGAAGCTCGCGGCGCAACAGGCCCAGCAGGAACAGCAGCAACAAGCCCAGCAGGCTGAAACACAGAAAGAAAGTACCAACGAACAGCAATTGCAAAACAGCCTCGCCTCCGCTGAAGCCAGCTTCCTCGGTGGCCACATCCCCGAAGCCGACCGCTCCTTACGCATCGCGGAAAGAATCGCCCCCTCCAATCCAGTAGTAAATGACCTGCGCCGCCGCATTGATAATGCCCTCGGCCTGCGCCGCAGGCTCCTCTTTGCCGGGAGCGCCGCAGGCATGGCCGCGCTGCTCGGCGGCTCTGTCTTCTTCTTCCGCCGCCGCAGACTCAGCCGGCACCCTGTTCTTGAAGTCGT
The DNA here is from genome assembly GCA_035653455.1 of Pseudacidobacterium sp. GTDB lineage: Bacteria > Acidobacteriota > Terriglobia > Terriglobales > Acidobacteriaceae > Pseudacidobacterium. Next base: position 17,422 of record DASRBV010000379.1, read on the forward strand.
CCAGGGCCTTGACCAGGGCCGCAAATACCCGCTCGACCGCGACGTGGTCCGCATCGGTGCCATCGCGCAGGATGGTGGACAGAAGAACGACATTGTGGTCCGCGATGTGGAACACATGGTCTCGCGCTTCCATTGCGAGGTCGTGAAAAAAAATGGATATCTCATGCTGAAAGACATGAACAGCTCCAATGGAACGAAGGTGGACGGCAAAGCAGTGCCGCCCGGTACCCTCGTTCCACTCGGCAGAAGTTCCCGCATTGACCTGGGTGGCACCGTTGTGCTGCGCCTCGGCTACGAACGCAAAAAGGCATAGCTCTATGGAGATCCGTATCCGTGCGGCTGGCGAAAGCCATCCAGGACGCAGACGGCGAATGAATGAAGACGCCTTTGGCTTTGATCTCGACCGCGGCCTCTTTGTCGTATGTGACGGGGTCGGCGGCAACCAGGCCGGTGAGGTCGCAAGCAGACTCGCCCTCGATACCGTCCTCGACCACTTTCACCCCGGACTGAATGGCAGCAATGGAGGCTCTTCCCTGCACCGCGTCGTCCAGAAAGCAAACCACGCTCTGCGTCAGGCCGCCACGCGCGAAGCCGCCTACTCCGGCATGTGTACCACCATTGTTTCTGCGCACCTTGACGCCAGCCGCATGTGGATCGCCCATGTGGGAGACAGCCGCGCCTACCTGCTTCGTTATGGCGCGTTGCACCGCCTCACAGAAGACCATTCCCTGCTCGCCGCGCGCCTTCGCAGCGGATTGCGCACCGAAGCGCCCGAGCTTGACGGCATTCTCACACAGGCACTCGGCGCAGGAGATTTCGTTGTTCCGGAAGTTACATCCGTTCAGGCAAAGAAAGGCGACTGCTTTTTACTTGCCACCGATGGCCTGACCAGAATGCTCTCCAATTCCGAAATCCTGAGCATCCTGGTCGCTTCCCTTTCTCCTGAACACGCCTGCCATCAATTGGTGGAAGCAGCCAATCGCGCAGGTGGTTTCGACAACATTACGTGCCTCGTAGTTGCGATAGATTGACGGAGGACATCCAGTGCCGAACGCTGGCTACATACACGTACAGATTGGCGAAGAAGACATAGACCTCGCCCTGCTCGCAGAAGTGACGGTCTTGCAGAAGCTCAATGCGCACTGGACTGCGCAGGTCATCTTCCGCTCCTTGCACGACGCGCAGCCGGACGTGGCCCAGATGCTCGGCCAGACCCTGAAGGTCTCCGGCTATGACCTCCTCGGCGTTGAACATACCCTGTTCAGCGGACCGGTGCGCGACGTCGAGCTTGTCTATGAAGTCAACGGCAGCTACGGCGCCCGTGTTGACGCCATCAGCGCAAGCTGGCTCATGGACCAGAGTCAGCGCCACGCCTATTTCCTCAAACAGTCTCCCTCCGCCATCGCACAGACACTCGCTGGAAAGTACGGCCTGGCCCTCAAAGGCCCTCTCGAAGGCGATGCCGGCCTCTCGCGCGTGCAATGGAGCGAGAGTGACTGGGGCTTTCTGCTGCGTCTCGTAGATGATGGCGAAGCCTGGCTCCGCCCCACAGAAAACGGTCTGGAGACGCAGACCAGCTTCCAGCCCGGCCCAACGCTTCCGTGGCGAGAAGGCGAATACGGGCTGATGGAGTTCTCCGGCGCTGCCAAAATGCGTCCTGTCCTGCAGTCCGGAGCCCACTATGACCACCGCGCCGCCCAGAGCCAGACCTACTCGGGCATCAAAAGCGAAGCAGCACACTACGACCCGTGGAGCGGCCTCCGGGGCAAGACCCTGGCCGCGGGCGAGGCCCTTCCTGCAGCCACCGTCCCCGGACGCCATCGTGCCACCACGCTCGATTCGTATCAGCAACAGTTACAAAAAGAATCGCGCCGCCAGGCCGTCAACGCAACCCTCTGTTCCGGCATCAGCCGCTCGCCGGAAGTCCTGGCCGGAAATGAAGTCACCCTCTCCGGCGTAGACCAGGACGTGGACGGCACCTACGGCGTCATCGAGTGCCTGCACCACTGGACGCCGCGCGGCTACGAAAGCCACTTCAAGGCCACCACGGCCAAACGCTGGTTTGCTCCCGAACGCCCCGCCCGTCCGCAGGCCGAAGGCGTCTTCCCGGCCCGCGTCACAGCCAACCACGACCCGCAGAACCTCGGCCGCGTGCAGGTGCAGTTCTACTGGCAGGAGGAAAACGCAACCACCTGGGCACGCCTCATCACCGGCCATGCCGGAGCAGGCCGCGGACTTCTTATTACGCCTGAAATCGGTGACGAGGTCGCCGTGCGCTTTGAGGAAGCCGACCCCGAGCGCCCCTACATCCTCGGCTCAGTCTGGAACGGAGTACATCTGGCCCCTACACAGGGCCTGCGCGGAGATGAGGCACCGAACAACGACATCAAGCGCCTGGTAACCAAAAGCGGCCATCGCCTGCAGATCAGCGACAGAGCGGGAGTAGAAACCATCGCCCTGTCCACCCCGACGAGCAACCGCCTGGTAATGACCGAAAAAGCCAATGAAACAGGCCGCCCCGCCGTAGTGCTCCACACCGACGGCGACATCATCCTCGCCGCCCCGAAGGGCAGAATCCACCTGCAAAGTATGTTGCAGTCCAGGGAAGTGGGTTCCACCGATGGCAGTGACACAACTCTAAAACCGGGCACATCAACTGGAGGACAATCGGGAGACACACCACGAGGAAGACTCCAACTTCCGTTGCCTTCGCATAAACCAAAAACATGCAAAGATGCTCCGGAAACAATTCATATTCCCAAGCACATAAACCGCCAGATGAATGATCTTTGGCACCAGAGCTTCCCAGGCGGAAACGCTCAGGAACATGGTGGAATAATTGTGAAGGATTCGAAAGGTGTGTACCAGATGATTAATATAGGTTCTGGGCAATCAGGAAGCTTTATGCCGAACCGTAATATTCCTTCAGGAATGACTGAAGTTGGCCTTTTTCACACACATCCATATTCGCAAGCAGAAGGTGGATATACGGGCGTCTCCTTTAGTGGAGCAGACATTCAAATAGCAGCTACTCTCAATGAGCCTTCGTATGTTCAAAGCGGAAATCGCCAATTTTTAATAATGCCAACTGAAGAAACACCAACGAACCTAAACTACCAACAAATGAATAATGCACAGAACGCAAGAATCGCGGAATTGATGGAACAAGGGAAAACATTCCAGGAGGCAGCTCGTATTGCAGCGAATGAAACCGCAAAGACATACAAAATGGCATATTACCAGGGCAGCAACGGTGTTCTTCATCGCGTTAGCTGCTGAGATTATCGCTCCGAATTTTTCATACTCTTTAACGGAGAACGGGACTATGCTGCGCAAAGCAACCTACACAGGAACTAATGATGGTTATCGCGTCGAAATTTATGCCGAAGGATCCGGAAGTCTCAAGGCCAGATTTGTAGACAAGAAAACTGGGTTTACAGAGTCTTGGCAGATTGACACCGATAAACAAAACTGGGAACGATTGGAGGCTCTCGCTAAACAAGCTTCGCAGCTGCCTGCCAAGACGGACGGGACTTCCGTAAGTGATGAATGGTTTTTCGACTTCAATGATGGTAAATCCGTACGAATAGCATCCACCCATCCAGAACAAGACCCATCTTATCTTTCCTTCCGTGAAAAAGCTGAGCAGATTTTTGCAGCGCAATACGTTGTAGCAAAAGGCTTTTTAGACGCCGGACAAAGAAGTGCTTCTCTTCAACATTGGAAAGTTTCAGCGGGTCAATTCAAGGAAGGAATCGCAGCTTTAGGCGATTCTTATGTTGACACAAATGCACTTGATGATTCGGGAATGAGGCTAGTGCTGGCTCAATCAGATGAGAAAAAAGGTGAGGTCATGCGGGCGTCAAGAGTATACGAAACAGTTTTGCTAACACGTCTTCATTTATACGCAAATAAAGAAAATATTAAGGATCATAGTTCAATAAAATAGCCCTTCAGGGTCGCCAGAAAAGATGGAGCGGGCCATAGGTATGGCGGATATACCTCAGGCACTACTAGTCTTCTGAGTCATAAGTAATTTGCATAAATGTGAGGGATGATCTAAGTTGAGGTATGGAGTCTGGTCGTGGGCGTCCGAAGAAGCAGGAACTGATTGTTACAGAAAAACAGCGGAGTGATCTCAGTCGTCTGACGGCGCAAGCGC
>DASRBV010000380.1:0-3049 GCA_035653455.1 Pseudacidobacterium sp.
GCAGATGCCCGGTCTCGATGCGTTTGACCGCTGGAGTATTGACCGCGACCACCATATTCTGAATGCGCGCTCTGTGCAGTATGTAGGCCGGGGCGTGGTTGGATACGACGATCTGGATGATTACGGAAGCTGGGCCGATACCCCGGAGTATGGACCGGTGTGGTATCCGGCATCGGTTGCGGTGGACTGGGTGCCGTATCGCTATGGTCATTGGGTGTGGATTGGCCCCTGGGGATGGACGTGGGTTGAAGAAGAGCCCTGGGGCTATGCGCCATTTCACTATGGACGCTGGGCCCTGATTGGTTCGCGTTGGGGATGGGTGCCCGGGCCTGTTGTCGCTGTTCCGGTATGGGCGCCTGCATTTGTGGTCTTTGCAGGAGGCGATGGTTTTGGAGCGGGCATTTCCGCGTGGTTTCCGCTTGGGCCGGGCGAGCCGTTCTATCCGTGGTATCACTGCAGCCCTGCGTACATTCGCAATATCAATATTACGAACATCAACATCACGCGCATTCGCAATGTGACTGTGGTGAACAACTACAACTACTTCATCAATCATGTGAACAACGTGAACAATGTTCACATCAATTATGCGAACCGGGAGCGCGCATTCACGGCTGTGAACAGTTCGGCGTTTGCGTCGGCGCGTCCCGTGCATGAAAACCTGGTCCACGTAGACCCGCAGCAGATCAATCGCGCACAGGTCATTCCGCATCCAATGGTTTCGCCGACGCTTGAAGCGAAGGTGCCGCATCCTGTGCGTGCAGTGGCCGCTCCTGTGGCCCGTCCTATGGTGCAGGTGCATGCGCGGACTGCGGTCCCAATCCAGAACCCGGTACAGACCCCGGCGCCGCATCCGCAGCCGGTCGCTCCAGTAGCGCGCGGACCGCAGCGGACCTTGACGACAACGAACCAGCCGCCACGGCCCGTGGAGCCGCGACCGCTGATTGGACGGACGCCACCGCCACCGCAGGGACCTTCCTTTGAGCAGCGGCAGCAGGCAATGCAGGCGCATCCAGGGCGTCCGCTGGAGCCGCAGCAGATCGAAAACCTGCGGCAGGGCCGTCCTGCGGGACAGATGCAGGACCGCGAGTGGCCTCCGCATCCGCAGCCCATGGCGCGGCCTGAAGCGCGGCCTCAGCCACCGCGGAGATAAATCCTGACTATTCCAGCGGAAGAAGCTGAATCATTACGGATTTGCTGGCTTACAGGACCTGCGAATTCACGTCCGGATCGGGGTGGAACTGGACTTCACGCATCGCGTGGGCCACTTCACGGTTCTTCATGAACTGTTCCCAGACAAAGCCCGTGCGCAGGTTTTCGGCCATCAGGACGCTGATGCCCTGGTCTATGCCGAGAATGTCTGGAGCGTACCAGTTCGCTTTGGGATTGAAAGCATCCACAAAGCCGTAGCGCGTCCAGACCTTTTCACCATATTTTTCGCGCATGGTCAACAGGACGTGCGAGCATTCAGCGGGCAGAAACGGCAGCGACCCGGCGCAGGCACATGGAACCACGGTGCCGTCGAGCGGGCCAATCGCCGGAGGGCCGCCCCATACGCGATATCCCTCGCGTGAATCGGATGCAGAGATGCCCCACAGGTCCTGATCAATCCAGGAGAATTTCCCGCCCAGAGTCATGCACCAGAGCTGATGCACGCGCGTAGCGGCAATGGAATTTGTGAAGTAGTTGGTATGCAAATCGCGCTGATTGCGGTAGTCGCACCAGGCGTGCGCGTACTGGTGAATGAACAGAGGCGCGAGTCCGCTGATGTAGTTGATGCCGCCGAACTGTACCAGCGGGCGTTGCAGGGCATTCCATGTTTCTGACGGGATGGGATGCGTGGGCGAGCCAATCGCCAGCAAATACATGGTCATCAGTTCGGAATAGATGTCCCAGCGGTGTTTCAGGAACCCAAGATCGGGCAGCCATCCCATGGAGAGCGTAGTGCCGCCATTGAGCATCCATTGCCAGTCAATGCGGCGGTAGAACGTCGTAGCCAGCGCCTCGATGCGCGCATTCCCGGAAAAGTATTGTCTGCAGGTGAGTACGCCGCAGAGCAGCAATGCAGTATCAATAGAAGAAAGCTCGCTGCCGAACATGCGCTGGCCGCTTTCCATGTCAATAAAGTGGTAGAGAAAGCCGTGTTCGTGCGGGCAGTCTTCCAGCAGGAAAGCGAGCGTCTTTTCGACGCGCTCTTCGCATTGCAGCCTGGGCAGGTAGTTGCGTTTCGATGCGATGCACAGGGCGGTAAGGCCGAATCCGGTGGCGGCAATGCTGGCCACACGTCCCAAAGAACGGCCTGCAACGGGAGCGCGGTCGCGCACCAGGCCTGTTTTTGGATGCGCTTCATTGTAGAAGTAATCGCAGGCGCGACCTTCCAGATCATCGAGCAAGGCATCGGCCTGTTTTGATACCTGGGTCAGCGGGCGATTGATGAAGACACCCACTCCGCGCTGATACTGTTGCGCAGCCTGTTCTTCTGTCTGCGGCTGCTGGCCTGGTTTTACCGGAGGCGGCTGCGGCTGGTTCTGCCCGGCAGCAGGAAGGCCGAGCGCCAGAACACCAGAGGCGCCGGCATTGCGCAGAAGATCGCGGCGGGTTATACGAGAACGTGACAAGCGCAGGAAATCTCTAACAGATGAAATGACCGGAAAGTTTGATTGTATTCACGCCGCGGTATTCGCTCCTCCTGTGCCTGAAAGAAAATTTTTACAGATGACGAAAGTACAGTCCAGCATGGATATTCTAAGTTTCTGATTTTTATGATCTCGATACGGTCTTCAACTTTGAAGGATGCAGATGTGGTGTGGGAGATCCTTGAACCAGTCATCCGCGACGGAGAAACGTATACACTTCCGCGCGACCTTACCCGCGAACAGGCCCTCCAGTATTGGTATTCGCCTCAACACGAGGTGTTCGTTGCCGGGAAAGATGGCGAGGTCCTCGGAACATACTATCTGCGCGCCAACCAGCAGGGCGGAGGCAGCCATGTCGCCAATTGCGGATATATGACCGCTTCTCGCGCAAGAGGCCAGGGTGTGGCCAGCGC
>DASRBV010000381.1:0-3207 GCA_035653455.1 Pseudacidobacterium sp.
TCGTCTGCTGCCCGACGCCTTTGTTTATAAATACGAAGGCATGGTCGAGGGCCCGAATGGCCCGTGCTATAAGCTGAGTTTTCAGCCGAACCCGAATTTTAATCCGCCCGACCACGAATCTCAGGTATTTGCCGGAATGGCAGGGGAGCTTTGGATAGACAAGGCCCAGGAGCGCATGGTGCGGCTCGACGCGCACCTGATAGCCGACGTAAATTTCGGATGGGGCATCCTCGGCAAGCTGTATAAAGGAGGCAGTATCCTGGTGGAACAGGCCGACGTAGGCGAGCACCACTGGGAAACCACACACATGAAGCTGAGTCTTACCGGAAAGGCCCTGATGATCAAACCCCTCAGCTTCCAGACCACAGAAGACGCCAGCCACTTCGAGCCTGTCCCGCCAGACATGGGCTACCAGAAAGCGATCGAAATGCTCCTGAGCAACAACACCAGCCCGCAGGTGGCGCAACGAAGGTAGGGGCCATGCCTTCTTGAATGGTCATCCTGAGCAAAGCGCCGTTGATCCCCACCGGAGTTGCATAGAACCTGCATGTTGCGATGCCGGATCGAGCAACGGACTTCCTGAAAGCATCCCTCCACCCCGCTCTCCCTGATACCATCAAGACTGTTGCATGAGTCAGCAAGAGATTGTTCTCAAGATTTTCGAATTTGTTATTCTGCTCTTTGCGTTGAGCCTGCATGAGGCCGCCCATGCCTGGATGGCCTCTCGTCTCGGCGACCCGACGGCGCGCATGCTGGGGCGCGTCACCCTGAATCCCATAAAGCATATTGACCCGCTGGGCACAGTACTCATTCCGCTGGCCATGCTCTTTTTTTCTCATGGCTTCCTCTTCGGATGGGCCAAACCCACCCCGGTCACGACGCGCAATTTCAGGAAAATCGTGCGTGATGACATTCTCACCACCCTCGCCGGACCATTGAGCAACGTGCTGGCCGCGGTCGTCTCGTTGGTTTTGCTGGCCGTAGTCGCAAAAGCCACACCCACTGGAAACCTGATGATTAAGGAACTGGTAGTGCTCGGCGGCCCCACGCAGGAACTGATGGCCGCCAGCCCTGTCGTCGCGCCGCTGGTCGTTCTGCTCTATCTCAGCATTCTGCTGAACTTGTTTCTGGCGGCATTTAACCTGATTCCCCTGCCTCCGCTCGATGGCTCGCACATCATCCGGCATCTGCTGCCTTACAGCGCGCTGCGCGTGTATGACTCGCTGGGAATGATCAGCCTGGTGCTGATTCTCTTTTTTGGCGGCCCGGTGGTGAATGCCATAATCAGCCCTGCGCTTTATGTATTCAACCAGGTGCTGCTGCATCTGTGACTCCCGTACAATAAGACAAGCAATTTCCTTACGCGAAGGACACGGTGTCGAATTCCTCATCTGCTCTGAACAAGCGCGTGCTCAGCGGCATGCGTCCAACCGGAAAGCTGCATCTGGGCAACTACATGGGAGCGCTCAGGAACTGGGTGCGCCTCCAGAACGAATACAGTTGCTACTTCTTCATCGCCGACTGGCACGCCCTCACGACCGATTACGCTGATCCATCGCAGGTGAAGCAGAACACGCTGGATGTGGCGCTCGATTTTCTTGCCGCCGGACTTGACCCCGAAAAGTGCGTCATCTTTGTGCAGAGCCACGTAAAACAACATGCCGAGCTGCATTTGCTTTTCTCCATGATTACGCCGCTGGGCTGGCTGGAGCGCGTTCCTACCTATAAAGAGCAGCAGGAAAACATAAGCGGCAAAGACCTTTCGACCTATGGGTTCCTCGGCTATCCGCTGCTGCAAGCGGCAGACATTCTGGTTTACCAGCCAGATTACGTCCCCGTAGGCCAGGACCAGGTGGCACACGTGGAACTCACGCGCGAGGTGGCGCGCCGGTTTAACCAGTTTTATAAAGCGCAGGATACAGGTGCAGAGATTCTGCCTGAGCCGCAGGTGCTTCTGACGCCATCCCCGAAGCTCCCCGGTACCGACGGACGCAAGATGTCCAAGAGCTACGGGAACACGATTCTGCTTTCCGATCCCGAACCTGTCGTGCGCCAGAAGATCAAGCCCATGGTCACTGACCCGGCGCGTATTCGGCGCACCGACCCCGGCAACCCCGACGTATGCCCGGTGGGCGACCTGCACAAGGTCTTTTCCGGTCAGGAAACCATAACGAAGGTCTATGCAGGCTGCACCACGGCCGGCATCGGCTGCATCGAATGCAAAAGCTGGGTGGCAGATTCCATCGTGCGCGAGCTTGCTCCCATTCAGGAGCGGCGCAGCAAATACGAGCAGAATCCGCAGTTGGTGCAGGACATTCTGCATGCAGGCTCAAAAAAGGCCGCCACCCGCGCCGAACAGACTATGCAGGAAGTCCGCACAGCGATGGGACTGGCAGAGAATCTCCTGGATGTGGCAGTGCAATGACTGGCAAGTTGAAACCCGAAAACCAGGATGCCCCGTCCTTTCCTTCGGAAAGGACGCAGGTTGCGCAGGATGCCCCTCCACCCCAAAAAGAAAAGGAGAAGGAGGACAGTGCCTTCCCCTTCTCCGTCACTGTCGGCAAGGTCTACGACGGCCCGCTCGACCTGCTGCTCGACCTCATCCGTAAGCAGGACATAGACATCTACGACATCCCCATCGCCAAAATCACGGCGCAGTTCCTCTCCTATGTCGAGCACCTGAAGGCCACCGATGTAGACGCAGCGGGCGAGTTCATCTACATGGCCGCCCTGCTCATCCACATCAAAAGCAAAATGCTGCTGCCGCGCTCTCCTGTGGAAACAGCCGAAGGCGAGCCGGAAGACCCGCGGCGCGAACTGGTCGAACGTCTGCTTGAACACGAGCGCTTTAAGAACGCCGCGCAGATGCTTTCCCAGAAGCAGATCATCGAAGAGTCCACCTGGTCGAACCCGACCCTCAAAGATTTCCGCGATGACGAAGGCACGGAGCCGGAGATTGCCGCCGACACACTCGACCTTGCGCGTGTCTTTCGCGAAATCCTCGACCGCATGCGCCAGCGTCCTGTCCTCGATGTAGAGGAAGACACCGTCACCGTCGGCCAGATGATTGACTACGTCCGCCGCAGATTGATTACAGAAGACAAGCCCGTCTCATTGCGCAAGCTGTTGGCCAACGCAAAATCCGAGCGCACGCTCATCGCGCTCTTCCTCGCCCTGCTGGAACTGGTGCGCTTGCAGGCCATTCTG
>DASRBV010000382.1:0-10986 GCA_035653455.1 Pseudacidobacterium sp.
CAGATGGAGGACCGGCCCATTCTTTCTGTTTCGGTTCCATTTGCCTTTACGGTGGAAAATACGCGAATGCCAGCCGGCGAATACATCGTTTCAGTCATCTACCGCGACCACCTTTGGAAACTCAGCACGGTAGACCACAAAGCCAATGTACTGTTGCGTGTCAGTCCGGACTTCGGTAATGGGACGCTTCCCGACACGCAGCTGATTTTTCTCCATTACCCGACAGATTACGTTTTGTCCCAGATCAGCGACCGGGATATGGATGTGATTGCGACAGTCTACGCGGGGAAACGGGCCAGGCAACTGGCCAGTTTCAGCACGTCAGAACTGGTAATGATCAAGGGCAAGGCTTTTTGATTGCGGATCTGTTTCGGTGAGCTATCAGCCAGCTTTTCCTATAGCGGTTTTTCGCATAACTATACCCAATAAGTCCGGACTGTTTTTGAGGCCCTTTAGCCAGGCGAAGGAGATGAAGAATCGCCAGCGTTAGCCGTTACCCAACCTCCTTTCGGGCGTGCTTAAAAACACGCCCTACTTTTTTGAATAAAACCCCCTCACTTTTAAATTCGTTCGGAGTGGAAATCCACAACATAAAAATTCTTGTATCGAGCAAATTTATACTTCCATCCAACGTTTTGGAGTACATTGCAATTTCTGTTCTTTTACGAAGGGAGTGGTCTCTCTATGGCTGTGCTGGCGCCGCAGTACCGGTGGATCGAAGGGCAGGGAAATGCATTTGGAGCGCCGGGATTGGAGCCGCGCTGGACCTCAAGCGCCAAAGATGCGGTCGGGACGGCGTACTCTTCTTCGAGCCGCGCCTGGTACACGGTTTCACACGGCATTCTGAACGAAGTCTATTACCCCACCATTGACCGCCCGCAGATCCGTGATATGGAACTCCTTGTCACCGATGGCGAGACGTTTTTTCACGAAGAGCGCCGCGACCTGAAGCATGATTTCGAGTACATGGATGCGGATGCGCTGGCGGTACGAGTCTGCAATCGTGACTGCGAGGGCCGTTACAGAATCACAAAAGAAATCATCAATGATCCGCATTATCCGGTGGTGCTGACCCATGTCCGGATTGAGGGCGATCCCGGCCTGTTGCCGCGGCTGAAGGTGTATGTGCTGCTTTCGCCGCATATCGAAGGCGGAGGCATGGGTAACAACGCGCGCGTTGCGGATGTGGCGGGGGAACGCGTCCTGATTGCGTGGAAGAACCATACATCTCTCGCCGTTGCGGCCGATTGTGGATTTTCCCGAGCGAGCTGCGGTTATGTTGGCGCGAGCGATGGCTGGCAGGACCTGAAGCAGAATTTCCAGATGGATTGGGAGTTCGGATCCGCACTCGACGGAAATGTTGCAGTGATGGGCGAGGTGTATCTTTGTGCCGGAAAATCTGAATCCATAGAGTTCACGGTGGCGCTGGGGTTTGGCGATGGGCATCATGCGGCCCTTGCCGTCACCATGGCTGCGCTCGCCAAGCCCTTTGACGAACACCTGAAGCGGTTCATCGAGCAGTGGCACCGGGCGGCGAGTCCGCGGGAGTTGGCGGCCAGCTCAACCGATGGCGGCAGGCTGATGCAGATCAGCCACAACATTATTCTCGCGCATGAGGACAAGACCTACGGCGGCGCGTTTATTGCGTCGGCCTCGATTCCCTGGGGATATGCAAAGAGCGATGACGATTTGGGTGGATACCACCTGGTCTGGACGCGCGACATGGTGCAGAGCGCGACCGCTTTGCTGGCCTGCGGGCGCATTGAGACGGCCCGGCGCGCGCTTGTGTATCTGGCCTGCACGCAAAAACCAGACGGCGGGTTCGCGCAGAATTTTTGGATTGACGGCACTCCCTACTGGACTGGCGTGCAACTGGACGAGGTGGCATTCCCCATCCTTCTGGCGTGGCGATTGTGGAAGCTGAATGGGTTGGGCAAGTTTGATGTAGTTCCATTTGTGGAGCGCGCGGCTGGATTTTTGGTACGGCATGCTCCGGTGACACAGCAGGAGCGATGGGAAGAAGCAGCAGGCTACTCGCCTTCGACGCTGGCCGCGGTGATTTCAGCCCTGGTGTGCGCGGCTGACATTGCACGGGCGCATGATTCAGTGGAGCTGGGGCAATTTCTGGAAGAGCACGCCGATTGGCTTCAAAGTCATCTGGAGGACTGGACGGTTACCAACAATGGTGTACTGCATCCGGAGGTGAAGCGGCACTATATGCGCATTCGTCCGCCGGAATGTGGGGAGCCGTATGCGCATGAAGAGTGCGGCACGGAGATGGTGCGTATCGCGAATGGCAAACCGGGCGAGAAAAATGAGTACGAGGCGCGCGAAATCATTGATGCGGGCTTTCTGGAGCTGGTGCGGTATGGGGTGCGAAGGGCAGACGATCCGTTAATCGTGGATTCATTAAAAGTTGTAGACCATGTGCTAAAGGTAGAGACTCCGAAGGGACCGTGCTGGTACCGCTACAACCATGATGGATATGGGCAGCGGGAAGACGGCGGGCCGTTTCTTGGGCATGGAAAGGGGCGTCCATGGCCGCTACTTGTGGGCGAGCGCGCGCACTATGAATTGGCAGCAGGGAGTGACGTGAAGCCGCTGATTGCGACGATGGAGCGGTATGCGTCAGAAGGTGGAATGCTTCCGGAGCAGATATGGGAGGAGCTGGACCGGTATGGGCTGGTGTGCGGGGGTCCCGCGGGGTCAGCGATGCCACTGGTGTGGGCGCATGCGGAATATCTGAAGTTATTGCGCTCGGTCACCGACGGGCGGGTGTTCGACCGCATCTCTATAGTAGAGGAACGGTACAGGGAGAAACGCGAAAGTCATATTGAAGTTTTCAAGCTGCGGCGGCCAATTCGGCAGATTACTGCCGGCAAAACGCTCAGGATTACAGCACAGGAGCGGTTCAAAGTGCTGTGGAGCACGGATGGGTGGAAGACACAGCAGTCCGGAATGAGTTCCACTGTGGGCTATGCGGGGTCTTATGCGGACATTCCGACGGACAAGAATCTGAGTGGGACGGTTTCGTTTACGTTGTTCTGGACCGAACGGCAGCAGTGGGAAGGAAGGAATTTTGAGGTGAAGCTGGAGTAGTCAGATTGTGCGGACCCATTCCCGCAAAACCGGCGCGAAAGGATGGATCACCCGGTATTCTGCTGAGGCGGAACCGTTGTCATAAGTCTGGGTGATATCCGGGATAAAATTCGCTGATTTTTCGTTTTGCGCGGCATGGGTGAGAATAGGGAGAAGGGGCGGAAACTTCTGCTGCGCCGATTGTTATTGTCCAGGTCATAAAAAGAAATTTTCTGGGAGCGTGAATAAAGGTTATGAGCGATATTGATCAACTTTCCATCAATGCACTCCGTTTTCTGGCGGTGGATGCCGTAGAGAAGGCGAAGAGCGGGCATCCGGGCGCGCCGCTGGGCGATGCACCGATGGCGTATCTGCTGTTCCATAAGTACATGCGGCACAATCCGGCGAACTCGCACTGGGCAAACCGCGACCGCTTTGTGCTCTCGAACGGACACGCTTCCGCGCTGCTCTATGGGGTGCTGCACCTTTCCGGATACAAAGTCAGCATTGAGGACCTGCAGCAGTTCCGTCAGTGGGGATCGCATACGCCGGGGCACCCGGAGCGCGGTGATACAGATGGTGTGGAAGTCACGACTGGGCCGCTGGGGCAGGGTTTTGCCATGGGGGTTGGTCTGGCCATTGCAGAAAAACACCTGTCTGCCGTCTACAACCGGCCTGGCTTCGATATTGTTGACCACTACACCTACGGAATCTGTTCCGACGGCGACCTGATGGAAGGCATCTCGCACGAGACGGCCTCGCTGGCTGGGACGCTGGGCCTGGGCAAGCTGATTTACCTCTACGACGACAACCTTATCTCTCTCGACGGTCCTACGGACCTCTCCTATACAGAAGACGTTCTGAAGCGCTTTGAGGCGTACCACTGGCATGTACAGCGCGTGAACGACGGCAATGACCTCGACGCGCTTTCCAAAGCCATTGAAGCGGCAAAGGCAGTCAAGGACAGGCCATCGCTGATTGCCGTGCGCACCATAATCGGTTACGGAAGTCCGCTGGCGGGGACGAACAAGGTCCACGGCGAGGCGATGGGGCCAGACAACACGAAGAAGACCAAAGAGGCGCTGGGCTGGCCCGCAGACCAGACATTCTATGTTCCTGAAGAGGCAAAGAAGAACTGGCTGACGATTGTGGACCGCGGTAAAAAGGCCGAGGCGGAATGGAACGCGCTCTTTGCCGAGTACCGGAAGCAGTATCCGGAGCTGGCCACGGAATTTGAACGCACGCAGGCGGGCAAGCTGAAGGAAGGCTGGGAGAAGACCATTCCTGTTTTCCCAACCGATAAGCCTGTGGCGACGCGCAACGCCGGGAATGTGGTCATGAATGCCTTTGCGAAGGAGGTGCCGGAACTGATTGGCGGCGCGGCAGACCTGACGGCCTCGACCAAGACGATTGTGAAGGACGGCGGTAACTTCCATCTGGATGCGAAGGGCGTGAACATCTGGTATGGCGTGCGCGAGTTCGGAATGTGCGCCATCGTAAACGGAATGGCGGCGCATGGCGGGGTAATTCCGTATGGTTCGACCTTCTTCGTCTTCACAGACTACGCGAAGCCTGCTCTGCGCATGGCGGCGATCATGCGCGTGCATTCGATATTCGTGTTCACGCATGATTCGATTGCGCTGGGCGAGGATGGGCCGACGCACCAGCCGATTGAGCATTTGATGGCGCTGCGGGCGGTGCCGCATCTGACGGATTTTCGTCCGGCAGACGCGAACGAAACAGCAGCGGCATGGCGTCTGGCGCTGGAGCGTAACAGTCCATCATGGATGGCGCTTTCGCGGCAGGACATCCCAGTGCTCGATGCAGCACAACACAACATTTATGAAGGTGTGAAGCGTGGCGCATACATCGTAGAGAAGGGTGGCGATTCGCCTGATCTGCTGATTGTAGCGACGGGCGCCGAACTGTGGCCTTCGCTGGAAGCTGCGGCTGCCCTGAAGAAAGACGGCATTACGGCGCGTGTTGTCTCCATGCCAAGCTGGAAGCTTTTTGAAGAGCAGAGCGAAGAGTACAAAACTTCCATCTTCCCTGACCATCTGCCAAAGCTGGCCGTCGAAGCCGGTAGCCCGATTGGCTGGTGGAAGTATGTGGGCCGCCACGGAGACGTGATTGGTCTGGAACGCTTTGGCGCATCGGCCCCGGGTAAGACTGTTCTGGAGAAGCTGGGCTTCAACGCAGCGAACATTGCCAGCCGTGGCAAGGCGCTGGTGGAACGCGTCCGCAAGACCGAAGCTGTCATGGCGGGGAAATAGCCATGAAGCTGGTGATTGCAGCCGATCACGCGGGCTTTCCTCTTAAAGAGGAGGTCCGCGGCTACCTGGAGCGTCTGGGCCATGAGGTCATTGACCTGGGCGCTTACAACACTGAGCCGTCCGACTATCCTGATTTTGCTGAAGCTGTGGGCAAGGCGCTGGCAGCAGGGCGGGCCGAACGCGGCATCCTGATCTGCGGCAGCGGCGTAGGAGTTTGCGTTGCAGCCAACAAGATGCCGGGCATCCGCGCGGCCATGTGCCATGACACATACTCCGCGCATCAAGGCGTCGAGCACGATGATATGAATGTCCTGGTGCTGGGTGCGAGAATCATTGGTCCGGCGCTGGCGTTCGATCTGGTCTCGTCTTACCTGAACGCGCGTTTCCAGAAACAGGAAGAGCGTTTTGTGCGCAGGCTGAACAAGGTAAAAGCCATCGAGGCCCGCAATATGCCTGAGGCGGCGAAACTGGAAAGCCACACGGCGAAATAATGATTCTGTCGAAATAACAAAAGCACTGCTGCGCAGGAGCATGGATGGCAACCATAAGCACGATTTTGTGGGATGTTGGCGGGGTCCTGCTGACCAATGGCTGGGACCATCACGAGCGCGCGGCGGTGCTTTCGCATTTTGGAATAGACCGCGATGCTTTCGAGCAGCGCCATCCTGAAGCGAATGACGCCTGGGAAAAAGGGCTCATCCCCGTCGAAGAGTATCTGGCGCGAACAGTCTTTTACGAGCAGCGCAATTTTACTCCGCAGAACTTTGTGGATGCGATGAAAGCGCAATCGAAGGTGCTGGATGACAGCGCCCTCGGAATCCTCGGAGAACTGGCGGCATCAGACTCAGTGATGCTGGGAATGCTGAACAACGAAGCGCGCGAGCTGAATGATTTCCGGATTGAGAAGTTCCGTCTCACGGATTATTTCGATGTATTTCTCAGCTCGTGCTATGTGGGCCTTCGCAAACCGGATGCGCGGATGTTCCGGCTGGCCTGCGATGTATTACAGCGCAAACCGGGCGAGATAATTTTTGTGGATGACCGCTCCGGAAATGTGCAGGCGGCGAAAGATGCTGGGATGCTTGGCATCGTGTATGAAGGCGCCGAGAAGCTGAAGTCGGAGTTGGCGGAAGCAGGTGTTCTTCAGGCGAGTTTGGGTTGATTCCAGGTAGAAGTGCCGGTCTTTAGACCGGTGAAAGGCTGAAATCAACGGCTTTAGCCGCGGTTACAGGAATAAAGGTTTTAGAGGGTGCTTCGATATTTGTGGTCTCCAGGCCCATCGTGCAACAACGGGGCCCATAGGGAGTATCGGAAACAAAAAACTTTGGAGGATGTATGGAACTTGGCATCATTGGTCTAGGAAAGATGGGCGGCAATATGGCGGAGCGTCTGCGCGAAGCCGGACACAAGATTGTCGGCTTTGACTTTAATGCGGATGCGGTAAAGAGGCTGACAGATGCCGGTTCTGTGGGCGTTTCTTCGCTTGAAGACCTGGTGAAAAACCTGTCTGCGCCGCGCGCCATCTGGATCATGGTCCCCTCGGGCGATCCCGTAGACCAGACCATCGCCAAACTTGAGCCACTGATGCAGAAGGGTGACACATTTATTGACGGCGGCAACTCCAATTACAAGGATTCACAGCGCCGTTACGCCGCGCTGAAGGCCAAGGGCTTTCATTTTGTAGACGTAGGCACCTCGGGCGGTGTGTGGGGCCTGAAAGAGGGCTACAGCATGATGATCGGCGGCGACAAGGAGCCGGTCGAGCGGCTGCGCCCCATCTTTGAAGCGCTGGCCCCGGCAAAAGACAAGGGTTGGGGACACGTCGGCCCCGCCGGCGCTGGTCACTTTGTCAAGATGATCCACAATGGTATTGAGTATGGAATGATGCAGGCGTATGCAGAAGGTTTTTCCATCATGCAGCACAAGGCAGAAATGGATCTGGACCTGACGCAGATTGCAGAAATCTGGCGCTACGGCAGCGTAGTGCGGTCGTGGCTGCTCGACCTTACAGCAGAAGCGCTCAAAAAGAATCCCACGCTCGATGGTCTGGAGGCCTATGTTGCAGACTCGGGCGAAGGCCGCTGGACGGTATTCGAGGCCATTGATCTGAACGTCTCTGCGCCGGTGATTACCGAGTCGCTGATCCGGCGCATTCGATCGCGCGAAGAGAACAATTTCACCGACCGTATGCTGGCGATCATGCGCAACGCCTTTGGTGGACACGCGGTCAAGACCGAGAAACAGGGGTAAGTTATGGCGACAGCAACTGAAGTCAGGGTTGCACCTGAGGACGTAAAGGCAGCAGCACAGCGCAGCGAGCGCATTCCTGATCCCGCAGTGGTGGTCATCTTTGGGGCATCGGGCGATTTGACCAAACGGAAGCTGCTGCCTGCGCTGTTCCATCTGGAACAGCAGGGGCTGCTTCCGGCAGAGTTTGCGATAGTGGGCGTGGCCCGGCGTGATCTGAAGTCTACTTTTGCCGCTGATATGAAAGACGGGATTCTGAAATACGGCGGCGGCAAGGATGGAGACGGCACGATTGACAGCTTCATTGGCAAAGTGGACTACCACGCAATGAACTTTGATGATGATGCAGGCTATATCGAGCTGAAGTCGCTGCTCGAAAAGATAGATGAAGAGCGTGGCACGCAGGGCAACCGGCTCTTTTATCTCGCAGTCGCACCTGAATATTTTGCCGATATCATCAACCGGCTGGGCGAGCACGGCATGGCGCATCCGGAGAAGGGATATGCGCGCGTCATTATTGAAAAGCCCTTTGGGCACGATCTGAAGTCGGCGAAAGAGCTGAATGATGATGTAAACCGTGTGTTTGACGAGGACCAGATCTTCCGCATTGATCACTATCTGGGCAAGGAAACGGTACAGAACATCCTGGTCTTCCGTTTTGCCAATGGGATTTTTGAGCCGATCTGGAACCGCAATTACATTGATCATGTACAGATCACGGCGGCGGAAAGCATTGGGATTGAAGGCCGTGGACCGTTTTATGAAAAGGCCGGTGCGCTGCGCGACGTCGTCCAGAACCACATGATGGAGCTGCTTTCATTCGTGGCGATGGAGCCTCCGGTTTCTTTTGAGGCCAATGCAGTGCGCGGTGAAAAAGTAAAAGTATGGCGCGCCGTCAAGCCGATTTCCATTGAAAATACCGTGCGCGGCCAGTATGCGCTGGGTATGGTGGATGGCCAGCAGGTGCAAGGGTACCGGGAAGAGGACCGGGTGGACCCGAATTCCACGACGGAAACTTTTGCTGCGCTGAAGCTGGAAATTGAAAACTGGCGGTGGGCCGGGGTCCCGTTTTATCTGCGAGCGGGCAAGCGCCTGGCCAAACGTGTGACGGAGATCATGATCCAGTTCAAGCAACCTCCTCTGTTGCTGTTTGACCGCTCAGGTGGAGGGCCGTGCAGTGAAATTCAGCCCAATATCCTGACCATTCGCATTCAGCCGGATGAAGGCATTTCGCTGCGCTTTGGCGCAAAGGTGCCCGGGCCGGACACAAATGTTTGCCCGGTGGTGATGGACTTCCAGTATGCGACGGCGTTTGGCGTGAATTCTGCAAACGGGTATGAGCGTCTGCTGCTCGATGCCATGCTTGGCGACCAGACGCTCTTTGCCCATCGCGATGGAGTGGAAGCGACCTGGGCGTTGTTTACTCCGGTGCTGGAGGCATGGGCAAAATCGAAGCCGAAGGACTTTCCGAATTATGTAAGTGGTAGCTGGGGGCCGAAGGCCGCGGATGGATTGATTGGACGCGACGGAAGGAAGTGGCACCGGATTTAAGGAAAGCCAGGTACCTGGTTATCGTCATTCTGAAGAATATGGGCGATTTTGGCTGAAATTTTTCGTTGCTGTGCTCCTCGGAACGACATACCGACAATTTTCAGAATACAGATGCCAAGAAAAATTGTAGTTGAATATCGCGTATATGATGGGCCGGATGCTTTGGCCCATGCGGCGGCAGAGCATTTCCTTGAGACGGCGCAGCAGGCCATTGCCCATCGGGGCAAAGCGCGGGTTGCCATCTCTGGCGGCAGTACACCGAAGCGCACATTTGAGCTGCTTGCGGACCCGCAGGAGAAGTTTCTGAAGGCCATGCCGTGGGACAAGCTCGAACTCTATTGGGTGGATGAGCGCACAGTACCTCCCACAGACAAGGACAGCAACTATCGCATGACGCGCGAATCGCTGCTGGAAAAAGTGCCGCTCAAGCCGGAGCAGGTTTTTCGCATGGAAGGCGAACTGGATCCGGAAGAAGCTGCGGCGCGATATGAGTCGCTGATTCGTAACAACTTCCGGCTTGAAGGAGCGGAGGTGCCGCAGTTTGATGCCGTCCAGCTTGGCATGGGGGATGACGGGCACACTGCATCGCTGTTTCCGCATACACAGGCCATCCACGAGCTTGGGCGCATTGTGGTGGCGAACCATGTTCCGCAGAAAGATACGTGGCGCATCACGCTGACGTGGCCTGTGCTGATTGAGGCGAGCGAGGTCTTCTTTCTTATCGGCGGCAAGGACAAAGCGGACCCGCTGCATCGCGTGTTGCAGGGGCCGTATGATCCGGAGACATTGCCATCGCAATTGATTCGCCCGAAGAGCGGCAAGCTGCTACTGCTTTTGGACAAGGACGCAGCAGCGCAACTGCCTGCTCCTGGCGCAGATGGACGGGGAAGACTGGAGATAGAACGATGATTCTGGCCGGAGACGTGGGCGGAACAAAAGTCCACCTGGCGCTGTATGGATTTGAAAAAGGTGAATTGACGCACGTCCGGGACGAGAAGTTTCCTGCGCAGGAATATGCAGGGCTGGAAGTGATCGTGCGCAGGTTCCTTGAAGAAAGCGGCGAGCCGGAAGTAACGGCAGCATGTTTCGGCGTGCCGGGACCAGTCCGCCAGGGAAGGCTGAAGCTTACCAATCTGCCATGGATTCTCGACAGCCGCGAACTCTCCAAAAACCTCGATATTCAGCACCTGTTTCTCATCAATGATCTTGAAGCCAATGGCTATGGGATTCCTGAGCTGCATCCGGAGCAGATTTATGTGCTGAGCGAGGGGGACCCGGCAGCAGTCGGCAACCGCGGGCTGGTTTCTGCGGGTACAGGGCTGGGCGAGGCGATTCTTGTGTGGGACGGGCGCACGCATGTGCCCATAGCATCAGAAGGCGGACACTGTGATTTTGCTCCGCGCAACGAGCTTGAGATCGAGTTGCTGCGTTATCTTCAGCGCAGACTGAATGGCCGCGTGAGCTATGAGCGGGTGGTCTCCGGAATTGGCTTGCAGAACATTTATTCCTTCCTGCGGGATGAGAAAAAGATGGACGAACCAGCATGGCTCCGCGAGCGCATGAAGGAAGAAGACCCCAACGCGGTCATCGGCCAGTTGGGCGAGAGCGGCGAAAATGAGCTGTGCGTCAGGACACTGGACATCTTTGCATCAGCTTATGGGGCAGAGGCCGGGAACCTGGCACTGAAAGCGCTGGCGATAGGCGGAATGTATCTTGGTGGCGGAATTGCTCCGAAGATCCTGAAGAAAATGAAGGACGGCGCTTTCATGAAGGCATTTACGGACAAGGGCCGCCTGAGCGATCTGCTGGTGCATACTCCGGTACGCATCATTCTTGA
>DASRBV010000383.1:0-9562 GCA_035653455.1 Pseudacidobacterium sp.
GTATCGGCCCAGCTTCCGTAATCATCCAGATCGTCGTATCCAACCACGCCCCGGCCTACATACTGCACAGAGCGCGCATTCAGAATATGGTGGTCGCGGTCAATACTCCAGCGGTCAAACGCATCGAGACCGGGCATCTGCTGCGACACAAGCTGGATGGGATTGGTGCCCGTGAGTTGCACCGACTGGCCAGCGCCGACGTACTGCGAAACTCCCGGGCCTGTGACCTCTAATTGACCGCTGTTGACAGTGACTATAGTTCCGCCATCGCCTGTATATGAATCCACGCGGAAATCTCCGGGCTGCGTGACCATCAGTGTGCCGTTGGGCGTGTCCACTTCAACCTGCTCACCGGGATTCAGCGAGAAAGTATGCACGCGAAGACTGCCCTGCGCAAGGCCCATCTGGGTCAACTGGTCGGCCAGGTTCGTCATTGTCAGGTCTGTGGTCTGCCAGACGCGCGCCACAAGATTGCCCATCTGAATCTCGGCGCGTGAATTCTGGTCGGAGTAAATGCGGTCTCCAGTAGAAATGGGATAGTTGTTCGCAGCCTGCGTCCATTGCTGCTCGTCAGAAGGCTGAATGGAAACATTCCCCTGGACCGCATGAAGGCGCGCGACGCGGACCGAGGGGTCTCCCGAGTCGGCGTGAAGAAGCGCTGTGCTGAACACAACAGCAAAAGCCGCAAAGAGAATGCGTTTGGCCAGGTACGTCATCTTTCCCTCCTGGTATGGTCCGGCCCAATCTGTTTTAACACGTAAGTTACCGGGATGATGCGGGCGACAAAAAGAGGCTTCGCACGGCGGGAAGCCTCTTGAAAATTGCTCCGTATGGATGGCTGCCATCTGCCGACGCAATCTTTGCCTCCGTTTGCGGTCCCTCCCTAAATGGACCTTCGGAATTGCGTCTGGACTACTAATAGAAGCAAATCCAGCAGCCGTCCTATATGTTGTATCCGCTATGCAGATATGTCAACAAAAATCTGCACAAAAAAATGCGGCGGAACATTAGACCTCTCCGCGGCGTATGTTTTTGTTAGAAAGAAGGTCTTATGAAGACGTTGTTTCTTTCTGCTTTGGCAGCTTCACTGCTGGCTGTTGCCGGATGCCGCATCCAGGTGAACAAAGCAAAAAATGGGGAAGACAAGACCGTAAAGATTGACACGCCCATGGGCGGACTTCACGTCCGCACAAACGAAATGAGCGCCGCCGATGTGGGTTTGCCTGTTTATCCAGGCGCGCAAGTGGTCACGGACAGTAAAGAAAAAGATGACGGCAAAAACAAATCAGTGGACGTCCACATGGGTTTCGGGAAATGGCAGCTCCGCGTGAAGGTCATCAATTATCAGACCTCCGACTCGCAGGACAACGTTCTCGCCTTCTACCGCAAGGCCCTGGGCCGCTTTGGCGACGTGATCGAGTGCAATAACAATACTCCGGTCGGCACACCGGCCAGAACTCATGAAGGACTCACCTGCTCAGAGCATGCAAAGAACTCCAACGTGCATGAAGCTGACGACGGCCGGAGTCTGCGTGCTGGATCGCCACACCACCAGCACATTGTGAGCATTGACAAGAACAGTACGGCCGGAAAAACACAATTCGCGTTAATTGAGCTGGAGCTGCCCGAAGGCGCTGAGATTTCTGATGACAGCCAGTAATTTCTTCCGGCCCGGTGGTCTTTCTTAAATCGGGTGTTTGCGAATTCCTTCCTCAGTACGATAGGGTCGAAGTATGGATCCGGTTTGCCACCGCTGCGGCAACTCGCTCAGTTCGTCTGAAATTTTCTGCCCGCATTGCGGAGCGCCGCAGTTGCGCTTTGAGCCTTCTGATGAACAGCCGGTCCAACGCCCCCAGACCGTCGGCGCACCCTTCCGTATCATCCAGCGTGTGGAGTGGCGTGCGACCGTACAGGCAGCGCTGATGCTCGCCCTGCCAGTGGGACTGCTCAGCTCACTGTGGGACTTCGGAATTTTATGGATGCTTGCCGGAGGCCTCTGCACCGTCGCACTTTACCGCAAGCGAACCATGAACACCGTGAATGCCGGCATCGGCTGGCGCATCGGCATGTTGACCGGACTATTGTCGGCATACTGCGCAAGCCTGATAGATGGCCTCGGGATGGTGCTCGAACGCTATGGCCTGCATCACGGCGCGCGCATTGACCAGCGCCTGGCTGCCATGACACAGCAGATGACCGAACAGATGGCCCGCCAGAACCCCGACGCCGCACAGCAGATTCCCTGGTTTCTGCACTTCTGGCTTTCGCCCGATGGACACGCCGCGATGGTCCTGCTCATGTCCAGCTTTGCGGCCGTCATGATGATCGCTTTTTCAGCCATTGGCGGAGTGCTCGGGGCGCGCATATTCGGCGCGCGGCATCGCCTGTCCACGAATTTGTGATGCAGGAATACAACTGCTCTACATACGGTGACAGGATTGCGCATCTCTACGATGACCTGAGGCAATTCACGCCTGAACAGACACAGACCGAAGTGGACGCTCTGGCCGCCCTGGCAAAGGGCGGGCCTGTGCTGGAACTGGGCATTGGGACAGGACGGGTTGCCCTTCCGCTCAAAGAAAAGGGCCTCGAAGTCCACGGCATAGATGCCTCCCCGAAAATGATTGAAGAGCTGCGCAGGAAGCCCGGTGGCAGTCAAATTCCTGTTGCCATCGGCGATTTCAGCAGCGTGCCCGTCGAAGGGCGATTCAGCCTCATCTTTGTCACATTTAATACGTTCTTCGCTCTGACCACCCAGGAAGCCCAGGTTCGATGCTTTCGCAGTGTTGCCGCGCATCTCGCGCCTGACGGCCTGTTTGTAATTGAAGCTTTTGTGCCCGATCCTTCACGCTTTACCCGCAACCAAAACATTGTCGTGTCAAGAGTGGACCTGGACGAGGTACGCTTCGATGTTTCACAACATGATCCTCTGCACCAGCGCGTAGTTGCGCAGCACGTCGTGATTACACAGGGAAACACGCAACTCTTTCCCGTGCAGATACGATACGCATGGCCCAGCGAACTCGACCTGATGGCACAACTTGCCGGGATGAAACTGAAAGATCGCTGGAGCACCTGGCAGGGGGCACCATTTACATCGGGCAGTACAGCGCATGTTTCTGTGTATGAGCTGATGTAGAGATCGCAGAGACTGCACGGTCACGCCGCGTTCCTGTACATCCTCCACCTGTCAGCTGCGCGCCCTGTACGCTTCTCTCTGTAAGCTGTACCCTGTACGCAACAGATGAAACGCTTCCTGCTCTCCATTCTCGGACTCTGGCTCCTGCTCTACGGCTCCTTTACTCTTGTCCGTCCGCCGCTGTTTGATGGAGTAGATGCAACACACGCCGAAATCGCGCGGGAAATTCTTGTCACCAATGACTGGGTCACATTCCACCTGAACGGAGTGCCTTTTTTTGAAGCGCCGCCCCTGCTTCCCTGGTGCATCGCTGTCAGCTTTAAGATCTTCGGATTACATGACTGGGCCGCGCGGCTGCCGCTTGCTTTCTCCGCGCTGGCGTTGTTTCTGGTTGTATTTGCGTTGGGCCGCCGCTGCTTCGGGAACAGCAAGGCCGGTTTCTGGTCTGCCGCTTGCCTGTTGACGGCCAGCGGCATCTTCGGCTTCATGCACATGCTGCTTCCGGAATCCCTGTTCTGCCTCTGGCTGACGCTGAGCATCTATTTTTTCCGGAGGTCCCTTGAATACGAACAGGGGCAGCCTTCCATCACCTCGGCCTGCGGGTTTGCCATCTGCTGCGCCCTCGGCGTCCTCAGCCTGGGACTCGTCGGCATCATTTTCCCTGTCGCCATCGTTCTTATCTATCTCGGGGCCACAAAGGACCTGGGCCACATCTTTCGCTGGCATCCCTGGGTGGGACTGCTTGTCTTCCTCGTCATTGCGCTGCCGTGGCACGTTCGGGCTGCGCTCAGAAACCCTGGCTTCCTTTGGGCATACTTCGTCAACGGCCACTTTCTCCGCTATCTTGGCCGTCACACCCCGGCCAGTGAAGATCCCGTGCCGCTCTGGATATTCTGGCTTCTGCTGCTGATATTTATCGCGCCCTGGTGCATCTTTGCCATCAAAATGCTGGCGCGCCTGCGCTCTGTCCGGCAGAGCACGCTTCTGCTCCCGGCCATCTGGGCCGGAGTTGTCATGCTCTTTTTTACCTTCTCCTTCCGGCAGGAATACTATCTTCTGCCAGCTTTGCCGCCGCTGGCATTGCTCGCCGGCGGATGGCTGGCCGAAGATGAAGATTCTCCTTCGCCTGCGGGAAGAATCACTGCCTGGGTCTTATTGATTGCCGGAACCATTGCGGCCATCGCATCGGCCATCTTTGCCGTCACCTTTAAGCCTTTGCCCATCGGGACAGACGTTTCGGCTTTTCTGCAGGAAGTCTCGCGCAGCCATCGCCTCTTCTTCGGGCATTTCTTTGACCTCACACTGCGCGCGCTCGGGGCCTTCCGCGTGCCGCTCACCATCACGACCGCAGCGCTGCTTGTAGGCGTGACCGCGAATCTCTGCTTCCGTCTCAGAAAGAGAACAGGCCTTGCAAACGCGTTCCTGCTGGGGACCGTCGTTGCATTCCTCATCGCAGCGCATCTGGCGCTGAACACGCTCTCTCCGGCCATCTCTTCGCAGATTCTCGCCAACGCCATCCTGCCTGAGATGGATTCAGACGATGTGGTCATCGTCAACGGCGCGTTTGAAAATGCGTCCTCGCTCGTCTTTTATCTGCGAAGGCAGGCAAAAATTCTGAATGGACATAACCGTCAAAGCCAGATAGACCAGACCTCCCTCGACCAACTGTGGAGCGGCCAGGAGCGTGTTTTTCTCTGGACACCGAACGACCAGGTTCCACTCCTGCCGCAGCCGACGTTCGTAATAGGCCGCAGCGGCGGAAAAGAAATCCTGAGCAACCAGCCCAACTCCAGAGGGGCGGAGTTTTAAGGCAGGTTTCTGTCCCGTCCTTTTTCGCACATAGGCGGCGCGAAAAAAGCATGGTGCACCCGGGGATTTTCCCCACGCAGACTCGCTTGAGTGGGCCACCCGCCACACTGGCATCAGTCTGCGCACTCGAAAATCTTCTTTGACAGATATCGCTCCGCTGAATCCGGAACAATCGTGGCAATTCGTTTTCCTTGGCCGAGTCGTTTGGCTACGTTCAGAGCGGCGTGGACGTTTGCCCCGGCACTTGACCCTGCCAGCACGCCTTCTTCTGCGGCGAGCCGTCTCACCATCGCGAATGCTTCGGCATCCATGACGCGTACAATCTCGTCGGCCACGCTGCGGTCGAATGTTTTAGGCACAAAGGAAACACCAATGCCTTCCACTTTGTGCGGACCTGGCTCGCCCCCCTGAAGCACTGAACCTTCCGTCTCGACGGCCACGGTCAGGATGCGCGCGTCTTTTTCTTTCAGCAGACGCGCCACTCCGGAGAAGGTCCCGCCCGTGCCGACTCCCGCAACGAAGGCATCTATGCGGCCTTCCATCTGCTCCCAAAGCTCCTGGGCCGTTGTTTCGTAGTGAAATTGTGGATTGGCCTGATTATCAAACTGCATGGCGGGGAAGATATTCGGGTCTGTTTTGGCCAGCGCAAGTGCTTCTCGAATGGCCCCACTCATGCCTTCGGCTTCCGGGGTGCGCACGACCTTCGCGCCGAATCCGCGCATGAGCATGCATTTTTCTTCGGCGTAGCCCTCCGGGACGAAGAGCACAACCTTATACCCACGATTGACGCCGACGAGCGCCAGCCCTACTCCGGTATTTCCTGCCGTTGCCTCTACGATGGTTGAGCCGGGCTTCAGAATGCCGCGCGCCTCTGCATCCAGAATCATGCCCAGAGCGGCGCGGTCTTTCACGCTTCCCCCCGGATTCAGGAACTCGAGCTTGGCGTAAACATCTGCCATTTCAGGAGTTACGATCCGGCCAAGGCGCAGCATGGGTGTTTGTCCCATGAGTTCGGTGACGTTCTCTGCAATGCGCAGGGCGCGTACGGGCTGAAGGGTGGTGGGTGCGTTCATAACAAAACTTCTCAGTGTAGCAGGGAAGCAGGCAGCTGCGTTCTGTCCCGATCGGGTTTTACCTCAAAGAAAACAATGGTCATCTGTAAACGTGTTTATTTTCTGGCATATGACTGCGAATGTTTATACACTGAACTGCAACTAAGCGACTTTGGAGAATTTAAGGGTATCGCCGTTAAAGTCCAGAAACAGGACACTGTTCCTTCTGGCCCTGGGGGCTGTGGGGTCTGTTGTCTTCCTCACGGCGGCGGCGTTCTTTGTCTATCACACCACGAAAGACCTGCTCTCCGCGCGCGATTGGGAAGAGCATTCCCAGGAAGTTCTGAATACGCTCCAACTGACCTCGCAGCGTCTGGATCGTCTGGATCTGACCAGCAGGCTCTATTTTGCTGAAAAGAACCGTGATGACTTGGGTGCCGCTCAGACGGTGGCCGTGGTGCTGGTCGCAGGAGTCAGTCATCTGACCGGCCTGGTGGGGGACAATCCTGCACAGGAGGCGCTGGCCCAGGCGCTGCAGTCCTGCACAAGCGAACTAAAACAAATCGCGGACAAGACTTCTCCGGCAGATGTCGCCGGGCAGAGCATTGTCTTCGGGCAGAAGGTCCTGGATTGCAGAGATTACGTCGTCCGAATGCAGGCCGATGAAAATATGCTCCTCAGGCAGCGCAGGGACGAGTCGCAGCGAGGGGCCTACCGCAGCCTGAGCGCGGGAGCTGTTTTCCTGCTTGTTTCGCTGGTGACCGTTCTTGTGCTGTTTGGCCTTCTGGTCCGGGATGCGGCGCAGCAGTATAAAGCAAAACAGGAAGTCTTCGATGCAAATGCGCGGCTGGCGTCCACCGTTCAACTCATGGAGCAGCGGGCCGTGGAAGCAGGCCTGCTTACGGCCACCCAGGAAGAGCTGCAACTGTGCACCAATGTGGCCCAGGCCTACCAGGTCACAGTGCGGCGGTGTTCCCAGTTGCTGCCTTCAGCAAGTATTGCCTTGCTGATGATCAACAACTCGCGCCAGATGTTGGAACTGGTCGCAGCATCAGGCGGTCTCACCCAGGTTGTGGAGGGTTTTTCGCTGGATGCCTGCTGCGGTCTCCGCGGCGGCCAGATTCGCTGGCGCAAACGGGGGCAGTCGGAGATTGACTGCGAACATTTTGTGGGCGCGCCGCCGGAAAATTATCTGTGTATGCCGCTAACGGCTCATGGGGACACACTCGGGATCTTGTATGTTGAGTGCTCACCTGACGAAGACATGCCTCACATTGAAGCGAAAATGGAGGCGTTGAAAAGCATCGTGAAAGTGGCGGCGGTGTTCTTTGGCAGCCTGAATCTTCGCGCCCGGCTTGAGAACCAATCCATTCGCGATGGCCTGACCAATCTCTTCAATCGCCACTTCATGGAGATATCTCTCGACCGCGAAATACGCCGTGCCGCCAGAAGCCGCACCGAACTGGCCGTGCTGATGATTGATGTGGACCACTTCAAGCACTTTAATGACACATTTGGTCACGAGGCCGGCGATTACGTCCTGCGCGAAGTAGCAGAGGTATTCAGGAACACTGTCCGGGTTGAAGACATCATCTGTCGGTATGGTGGTGAGGAATTTGTCATCATTTTTCCCGAAACCGGGGCCGAAAGTGCAAAGACGCGCGCTGAAGAAATCCGCAGGCAGATCCAGCGGCTTCAATTGCGTTTTCGTGGAGAAAATCTGCGCGAGACCACGGTCTCCATCGGCATTGCCGTCTATCCGGAAGCCGGAAACTCCCTGGTGGAGCTGCTGCGCAATGCGGACCGTGCGCTCTATGCCGCTAAGAATCGCGGCCGCAACTGTGTTGTGACTTCGTTGACTGAGGTGACCGCGTAGGCTTCTACTCCGGAATCCTGCGGCGGATCCAGAACTGTGCAGGGCGTTCAATGTACTTCATCGTAAGCAAGGCCGCGGCAATCAACAGAAAATAGCTGATCCAGGGGTCGAACGCTGCCAGCCGTGTGCTTTCCAGAACATGCGATCGGTGAATAATGTCCCACAGATTGAAGTGCAGAATATAGAGGCAATAACTGGCCTGTCCTACGGCGACAAACGGGGCAAACCCAAAGAAATGGGCGATCAGGTTGCGTCCGGCAAGACCGAGAATCGCCAGCGCAAACAGCGGCATCAGCAGGCCATCGTGCATCATGGCATAGGGCATGTGGTCGCCGTAATAAAGGATGATGTAAAGTCCGGCAACGCCCAAAGCTCCAAGCCATAAACGAATCCGCGCCTCACGCGCAATCAGAGCATCCACATCCGCCAGCACAATGCCAAACAGGAATGCTGGCACATGCGGCGGAGGAGAGAACTTCAGCGCACGTATCCAGAAGCCGTCTGTGTAACGTCCAGGGTGCGGACCATCGGGATGAAGGATGGTGTATAGCGCTGGCAGAAACATCCCTGCCACCCATAGCACGGCAAGCAGACCGAGCAGACCTCGCCAGTGCTTCGGCCTTTTCCAGACAATGACTGCCGGAAAGATGAGATAGAAGAAGGCCTCCGTACACATCGTCCAGGCCGGAGTGTTCCAGAATGTAGCGAGCTTCGGTATCCATCCCTGCAGAAGCAGTGGGGTGAGTGTCGCGCCGAGGAAAAATTCGCCCCGTGTGCGCACGTGCCACTCCTCAATCAGCACGCCAATCGAAACCAGCAGCGCAAACAGATACACCGGATACAGACGCGAAAGGCGCGCCATCCAGAAGTGGGTGGCCTTCAGTTGGCCATGCTGTGCCCGCTCGCTGTAGTTGTAAGCCAGGATGAACCCGGACATCAGTAGAAAGAAACTGACCGATGTATAGCCGTTGTCCACAATAGGCGCGAACGGACCGAACCACTTTGGATTCGAGAAATGGAAGAAGACTATATTCAGTGCAGCAAAGGCACGCAGGCCGGAGAGCGCCGGCAGCTTCGGTTTGCTGATTTTTTTTGAAACTGGCTTTGCTGGTTTCGAGGACGGTGGGGGCGTGGCAGCAGGCGGATCCAGCACCGCAGCCCGCGTCTCCGCGATGTGCGGTTGTGCGCTCAGGCAGTCACCAGTGAGCCGACTTTCTCCCCGCATATCACGCGGCGGATGTTCCCCGGCTGGTTGAGGTTGAAGATAATCATGGGCAAATTGTTGTCTTTGCACAGGCTTACCGCGGTGGTGTCCATTACCTTTAACCCCAGCCGCAGAATTTCCATGTACGTAATCTGCTCAAATTTCACTGCATCGGTTTTGATGACCGGGTCGGCATCATAGATGCCCTCGACCTTGGTCGCTTTCAGTAAGACGTCGGCCTTGATCTCCATGGCGCGCAAGGAGGCCGCCGTATCTGTGGAAAAGTATGGATTTCCCGTTCCAGCGGCAAAAATCACCACGCGGCCCTTTTCCAGGTGCCGAATGGCTCGGCGCCGGATGTACGGCTCGCACACTTGCGGCATCTCAATGGCGGACATCACGCGCGCATGGACACCCTTCTTTTCGAGTGCGTCCTGAATGGCCAGCGAATTAATGACGGTCGCCAGCATTCCCATGTGGTC
>DASRBV010000384.1:0-4738 GCA_035653455.1 Pseudacidobacterium sp.
GCTGTTCCGGAATGGGAGCAAGTTTGGTTCCCGTGAGCAACTTTTCTCAGCATTGTTACATATCTATTGCATACTGAAAGTTGGAGGAGTCCTTGCCCCGCATCCACTTTCAGCAACAGCTGGCCGAACTGAAGGACAAAATTCTGGCGATGGCTGCGCTTTCGCAGCAGGCGCTTGAGGCGTCGGTAGACGCTTATCTCCAACGCGACCCAGGACTGTGCCAGTTTGTGCGTGACAACGAAAAGGCCATTAATGCGGCACAACGGGAGCTTGATGAGATGGCCTATGATCTGCTCGCCAAAGAGCAGCCCATGGCCATTGACCTGCGCTTTATTCTCGCCGTCATCAAAATCAACGGCGACCTGGAGCGGATTGGCGACCAGGCCATGAGCATTGTCCTCCGTTCCGCCGAGATGATTGAAGGCGATCCGGTAGACCTGCCGCTGGACATTGATGGAATGCGCATCCATGCTTCGCGCATGATCCGCACGGCATTGCAGTCGCTGCTGGATGCCGATGCGCAGGTGGCCGAATCCGTCCTGGCCATGGATGATGAGGTGGACCGCATGAACCGCATCGCCCACCAGGACCTGACAAAGTTCATTCAGCAGCATCCGGATCTAAGCCAGCAGGCGCTGCAGGCCATCATCATCTCGCGCAACCTCGAACGAATCGCCGACCATGCCACCAATATCGCCATGGATGTCATCTTCTGGGTGCGCGGAGCCGACATCAGACACCAGTTGAGCGCAGCCGTGGATTAGTTAGAGCGCTTCTCGCAGCAGGTATCGTCCGTCGCCAGGTTTCAGGAAAAGAAGGTCATGATTGAGGCAGGGCGGTACTTCCACCTCATAATAAAATAAAGGCTTATAGATAGAGAGTCCGTCATTCTGACGACTGCAGGGAGTAAGAATCTCAGCAATGTGAGGGTTTTGCCAATACAACTAAGATTTCCGCGCCCGCAATCAAAGCTTTCCCTGGATCCGCGGCTGCTCTGGTTCCGCTTCCCGTTCGTAGGGAAGATACTCTGGCTCCCAAATATTTTCTTCAAGCTGATGTAGGAATGCGGCTTCGTCCGCAACGCCTGCCAGCTTTTCTGCCAGTGCCTGCCTGCCTACGGCCTCTGCCACAATGCGGCCCACCTTGCGCGACTCTGCGAGTGCTGGCAGCAGACTTGCTCTTTTATCTCTGCGTGCAGGAGACAAGCCGGCCAGCGCCTTTGCCGCGGCCATAATCATTCCATCTGACACACGCTTTGCGCGCGAGGCAATGAGCCCAAGCGCCAGTCCGGGAAAGATGTAGGAGTTGTTGGTCTGGTCAATGTTGATCTGCTTGCCGCGTATCTGGACTGGGGGAAATGGGCTTCCTGTTCCGATGATCGCGCGGCCCTCTGTCCACTCCAGCAACTGCTGCGGAGTGGCTTCGCTGCGCGAAGTGGGGTTCGATAGGGGGAAAAGAATGGGGCGTTCAGAGTTCTTCGCAATCGCCCGGATGGCCTCTTCCGTAAACGCGCCCTGCTGCCCGGAAACCCCGATCAGAACGGTTGCCCCGCTGTTGCGGACAACGTCTGTGAGACCAATTTCGTTCAGGTTCGACAGCTTCCAGCGCTGGATTTCTTCTTTCCTGCGCACAAATGGCTGCTGCTCGGGGCGAATGTCCTTGCCGCCTTCCAGGAGCAGGCCCAAGCGATCAATGGCATAGAACCGTTGCCAGGCTTCTTCTTTGCTCAGGCCCTCCTCCTGCATCTCTGCCAGCAGCAGGTTCGCAATTCCGATGCCCGCGGTTCCGAATCCCAGCACGATGATCTTCTGGTCTTTCAGTGGAATCCCGGTGACATTGACCGCCGAAAGCAGGGTCGCGGTGGCGACCGCCGCTGTGCCCTGAATGTCATCATTAAAGGTGCAGAGCTGGTCGCGATAGCGGGTGAGCAAACGCGATGCGTTGGCTCCGGCAAAGTCCTCCCACTGAAGAAGAATGTGCGGCCAGCGCTTTTTGACTGCCGAGACAAAGGCATCCACAAAACCGTCGTATTCCTCTCCGCGTACGCGCTTGTGCCGCCAGCCCACGTAAATCGGGCTGTTCAACCGCTCTTCGTTGTCCGTTCCAACGTCGAGCAGAACAGGCAGGCAATGCTCGGGATGGATGCCGCCCAGCGCAGTATAAAGAGCCATCTTGCCGATGGGGATGCCCATGCCTCCCGCGCCCTGGTCGCCCAGACCGAGAATGCGCTCGCCATCGCTCACAACGATGCACCGTATGCAGTCATAACGCGGATGCGAGAGTATCTGCTCGATGCGGTGCCTGTTCGGATAGCTCAGAAAAAGACCGCGCGGTTTGCGCCAGATCTCGCTAAAGCGCTGGCAGCCTTCGCCCACAGTCGGCGTGTAGACAATCGGCAGCATCTGTTCGATATGGCGCGACAACAGGGCATAGAAGAGTGTCTCATTCGTGTCCTGCAGGTCGCGCATGTAGCTGTACTTCTCGAAATTCGTGGCCAGACCATCCAATACCTGCTTGCGGCGCTGTATCTGGTCTTCGAGCGTGCCGATATGAGGCGGCAGAAGCCCGTGGAGGCTGAAGATGTCGCGTTCGCGCTCAGTGAAAGCAGTACCTTTGTTCAGACGTGGATTGTTCAGCAGGTTGAAGCCGGAGAGTTTGGTGCGAATCACTTTGGCCATGAGAAATACAGCACTAAGGCATTTTCACAGATTCTGTAGACTCCATTTGACCCGTGCAGTGTCGCCGACTCCTGTTGGTCGCGGCGACTGTAGTTTCGAGGCAGGGTTCAGACTATCTGTGAAAATGCTATACCCCATAAGCATAACTGTTGGTTCCATCAGGAAAAATTACAGGTCTGTCTACTGCGCGCCTGACCGCACTTTGCCCAAGCTGAAAAGGCAAATTTATTTTCTCTTTATTTTGGCGCGCTTTTCGCCTGTGCGGTCTGTGCGTGGTCCAGTTCACGGTAAATTTCCTCATTGCGAAGAATGGCCTGCACATACTCGCGCGTTTCCGTGAACGGGATCGATTCGACAAACTCATCTATTCCGGTATAGCTGCCGATGGATTGCCAATCGGTCACACGATTGTCTCCGGCGTTGTAGGCAGCAAAGGTATATTCGGGTTGATTGTTGAATTTGTCCAGCGTCTGCCGCAGATAGCGCGTACCCAGGCGGATATTGGTGACCGGATCAAGCAAATCATTCGTCGAAAAGTGCCGGATGCCTTCTTCCTTTGCCATGCTGCGTCCAACTGAGGGAAGAAGCTGCATCAATCCATAGGCATTAGCGCGGGAAATCGCATTGGGGTTGAACTCCGATTCCTGCCGGATGAGCGAAGCGACCATATACGGATCAAGCCTGTTCTTTTCCGACTCCGCCTTGATGGTGGACCAATACGCCTGCGGGAAGAGGATGCGCCAGTACTCCATCGGCAGAGCGTCTACCGGTGCGGAGGTATAAAACGGAATGGCGCGCTTCATGGCACGCATGGCCCGCCAGGTTTCTCCATAAGAAGCGTAAATTTTCGCCTCCGCCAGAGCACCCCATTCGTCGCTGCCATCGGCTGCCTGTATCTCCGGCGCGATATATTCGTTCAACCCGGCATTGGCCAGCAGGTGCGCACGAACAACATGAGGATCATCGTCCGGAATGTCGTCCGAGAGCGTGGGAATCGTTTCCGGCTGCATGGAATCGAGGAAAGCCAACGTTGCCGGCTTTACGCTTCCCAGTTCCTGAAGCCGCTGCTGTGCTATCGCCGCATAGTAATAGTGGCGATACACCCGGGCCACGGTGCGGTAGTACGCGACCGCCATCTCCGGGCGGTGCTCCTGGTCCTGGTAAATACGCCCGCGCCAGTACAGCGCCGAGGGAATTTCCTTGCCTCCGTGATAAACAGCAATCTGTTCATCCATCAGGCGCGCGGCCTCGGAATATTGCCGAATGCGGTAATTAAGCCAGGCAGCACGCCAGTGCGCGCTGGGAGCATACGGATGACGGGGAAAGCGGCGCGCCAGTTCACCATAGTATGTGATGGCCGTCGGGTAGTCCTTGCGTAGTAGATACATATTGCCGCTCGAATACAGGGCCTCGGCCAACCACTGGCTTTGCGGAAAGCGTTGCTCCATCTGAAGGACGAGATTGCGTTGCGTCTCGCCATCATCTTTGTCGCGCGCGTACTCTATCAGCAAATACAGGCGGCGCGCTCCGGTTTCGTCATTGCTGTCCGGGATGCGGTCGAGATCCTCTTTGCTGAGGCGCTTTAACTTGAAGTCACAATGCGCGGCTGCGACAAGCAGCGAATTTTTCTGACCGCCCATAACCGATGGATCGTTTGCCAGCGCCCGGTATTCATCTGCCGCATCGCTGTAGCGTCCTGCCTTGTAAAGAGCATCGGCGTGGCGGCTGCGCTCTTCTACGGTAAGCGACGATGTAGCCCCCGTCGCCGCAAGCTGTGTCTTGGCGACCCCAGCCTCGTTGCTGAGAGGGAATCCGAGAAAGACACGGCGAAACATCTGGGCGGCATCACTGGAGCGGCCGGCCATCTGATACGCCTTCGCGAGCGCAAGCTGGTAATCGGCGTGGTTGGCAATAGCCTCGCCTTTATGTGCATCGAGAATTCGCAATGCGGCCTGCGGGTCGCCTTCCTGCAGAAAGAGGTTTGCCTGAAGCACCGGAATACTGGAAACGAAAATGCTGTCCGGGTGCTTCTGCACAAAGGCGCTCAGGATGGTCTCGGC
>DASRBV010000385.1:0-10429 GCA_035653455.1 Pseudacidobacterium sp.
TCCGGGTTAAACATGCCATAGAACCCAAAATGATGGCGCTGGTCCCAGTCGGCAGGCCCCCATTCCGCATCAGGAGCATATTGGTTTTCCGGAAACCAGTAAATGCCGCTGGTGTTGTTCCCGTAGTGGCTCCAGGTATACCAGGCAAAGCCGGTGAAGTACTTATTGAAGCGTCCACGGTAATTGATGTCGAGTGCGCTGCCATTCTGGGTGCCAGCGGATTGAATCTGCCTTAGTTGCGAAATCTCCGGATCCGGACGCTCGTTATAGTAAGGCGGCAACGGAGCATTTACGTCTACCGACCGGAAGAGGTCAATACCACGATTCATGCGTCCTCCAATAGAAATCACGCCTTTCTCGCCAACTTTGCGGTCGAGCGAAATTCCGTAATCAATCTGATACGGAGTTTTGATTTCAGGTGCCACTTCCACCAGCGAAGGCGGAAGCGCAGAAAGATCGGCGCAGTCCTCAATAGGATTGCAGAGGGGCTGCTGGTTTGAAGAAACCTGTAGCAGGCGCAGGTCAGCGTGTTCGTATCGTGCCATGTCCGCCAGCGGGCCGGAGCCGATGCGGTCGTAGTAGATGCCGCCACCTCCGCGCAGCACCATTTCGTTCTTCTGATCCAGAACCAGCGCGAAGGAAAGGCGAGGCGAAAAGTTATTTGTATCTCCGCCCAGGAAGTTCTGCCAGTCATAGCGAAGGCCGGGGGTAAGAGAAAAGAAGGGCAGTATTTTGATCTGGTCCTGAAGAAACGCGCCCACCTCCTGCTGGTGATAGACAAAGCGTGTCTTACCTTGCTGAATGGAGAATCCTGAAGGATTTCCCGCCACGTAATTCTGGATGGCCGTTACTGCCACTGTGCCATCCGGAGCATACGTAGGCCCGTAAGTATAGCTTCCAGCGGAGTTGGTGCGGTCTTCCAGAACGCGGCGGCCTAGGTGCGGAAGATTGATTCCAAACTTGAGGTTGTTCCGTCCTTTTACCCAGGACACAATCTCATTCATGCGTAGGTTATATTCTGTACGCAGCTGATCGTTCTGGGCACTCCCGCCTGTGAAGTAGCCTCTCACATTGATGCGCGGCTGCTCCGTCACATTGGAAACAGGATCGTAGCTTCGCTCCAGCACAATTGAAGCCTGGTTCAGAATCGAAGGCGAGACGATGTAATCATCATGGAAGATGACATCATCTTCGCGGGTCTCCGTGTTGTATCCGGCTTCAGGAAGAGTCTGGTTGCCCACACCCTGGTTGCGGTTTGTGGCGTCCTGAAACGCATACATCAGCGAAGCAGAATGCTTGTCAGTCAATTGATGACCGACGCGCATGGAAAATTCCGTATCGCGCGTAGGAGCAGGTACCGTCACATTGTATTTGCCGGTTGGATTTTCCGGAGTGGGCGCTACATTCGCATTCACAATTGCGTTCAGGTCTTCTTCTGCGCGGTTAAACGAGCCAAGAAACGCCCAGTTCTTTGCATGCCATAACGGTCCCGTTACGCTGCCTTCATAAATGCGGCGTTGTTCCGGCGGCTTATTAGGCGCAAAGGCGTTCTGAGCGTTCATGGATGCGTCCCGGAAAAAGAAATTCAGTTGTCCATGATACGCATCTGCGGCCTGCTTCGTGATGATCTCAATCTGCCCGCGTCCGGGGCGATAGTAACGCGCCGAATAAGGGTCTTCATTGATATGCACTTCCTCCACGGCAGAAGGAGAAACCATCGCCCGGTTGGCTTCCACGCCATCTACCATCAGGCCTGTCCCTGCAGTGGACCCCTCTCCGGAATCAAGGAAGTTGCTCATCGCCGAAACGTAATCATTGTCGAAGATTGGCATCTGCTTCAGGTCATCTGCGGTCATCACGGCCGTGTCTGCATTTTCTTCTGAAGCGGTCAGGTCAACGTTGTTGTTTCCATTGACTTCAACTTGCGTAACTGCCGCTGCAACCGCAAGAGAGACACTCATCGGAGGGCCGGCAGTCGCGCCAACATGTACCATCTGTGTTGCCGTCTGGAAGCCTTCAAGGCTGATGGTCAGCGTGTAATTGCCTGTGCGTGGAGGCTGAATGCGAAAATGCCCAGTGCTGTCTGTGGTGGCCGATGTTACAAGCGCGCCTGTCGCATCCATTAGTTGGACTTGAGCGCCGGGAATGATCGCTCCGGTTGTGTCCGTAACTGTGCCGGTAACGGTGGCAACAGCGGCGCTGGCTCCCGCAGAAGCTGGTCCGGTCACGGATGCATAGCATAATGGGCAGGCAAGAAGGGCAGAAAGCAGAACAGTGCGCAGCAATGCACGGT
Organism: Pseudacidobacterium sp.; assembly: GCA_035653455.1. Lineage (GTDB taxonomy): Bacteria > Acidobacteriota > Terriglobia > Terriglobales > Acidobacteriaceae > Pseudacidobacterium. The sequence continues at coordinate 2,294 of DASRBV010000385.1, forward strand.
CTCCTTTTCGAAAAGTTTTTAAAAATTTGCGATGTTTGGCCTTACCGGAAAACCAGGAACTCCGAAATTGTTCTTTTTATAAACGTTTTATTTTTCGATTTTCGCAGCACTTAACGCAGAAATCCAGTCTTTTGGTGAATCCGCCAAAGAATCAGATGGTATGGATTCCACTGTATGCGAAGAGAGGCCATAACGGCAACCAATGGCCCAGGTTTTTGCGCGGCGCGCCGTCAGAATGTCCACATCTGAATCGCCGACCATGACGGTCTCGCTGGGCGAGACTTCGGCCTCGCGGATGAGGGTGTTCAGCCCTTCCGGGTCCGGCTTTTTCGTTGCAAAGCTGTTGCCGCCATAAATACGGAAAAAATAAGGACCCAGGCCGAGAGCATCGCAGATTTCCTGGGCCGGGCGTACTGGCTTGTTGGTCAGCACGGCGAGTGTGCGTCCAGGCTTCAGCGCTTCGAGCGCCTCAAAGACGCCATCATACACGTAGGTGTAGTCCAGCTTGTGCTTGCGGTAGTGATTCAGAAAAGAGGCCAGGGCGTCTTCTACCAGCTTTTCATCCGCTGGATCACCGAGCGCGCGCCGCACGAGCATTCCGGCACCATCGCCAATGTACTCGGCGATGATTTCTTCGGGCAGCGGATCGCGATGAAACTCAGTCAGCATGGCATTGATGGAGTTGGCGAGGTCTCTGCGCGAGTCAATCAGTGTGCCGTCGAGATCAAAAACAATAAGGCGGATTTTTTCAGCGGGGATGGGCTGCACCATGGTTCCAGTGTAACGAGAGAGCATGCACTGATTCGATCGCTTGCCCGGTCCTGTTTACAGACCCTGATTCCCTGAACTTGAATGTGCCAAAAAGGACGTCCAAGGTAGAGGAAGCTTGCTACATCTGCAGCCAGGTTAAAGTTTTCAGATCTTCTGTTCTTTCCACTTTCCTCTGCGGAAGATCAGCATACTGGCTGCTGCAATGGCTGCCTCAGCCAACACAATCGCCAGAAAAACGCCTTGTGCCTGCATTTTTGTATGGAAGGCGAGCCACAACGCCAGCGGAATCTGAAACATCCAGAAGCCGAAGAAGTTCACAATCGTTGGTGTGACCGTATCACCTGCGCCGTTAAATGCCTGGAGCATGACCATAGCAAATGCGTAGCCAATGTTTCCATAGCTGAGCAGGCGCAAGGCTGACGCGGCTATCGGCACAACACCGGAATCCGTAACGAAGAGCCTGACCACTGGCGTCGCAAAGAAGACAAAGAACACGCCAATCAATCCAAGAAAGATCATGTTGTAAAAGCCTGTTTGCCAGACGGCCTGTTCCGCGCGGTCCGGACGCTTCGCGCCCAGGTTCTGTCCAACCAGCGTGGCAGCGGCATTACTCAGCCCCCATGAAGGCAGAATGATAAAGATGAGAATGCGAATGGCGACGGTGTATCCTGCCAGAGCATCTGCGCCATAATGCGAAATGATCTTGACCATGGCGATCCAGCTCGTGTTCGCAATGGCGAACTGCAATATCCCGGTGAGCGACACGCGCAGCAAACGCCAGAGGACACTCAGTTGCAGGCGAACATGTCGCATCAGAACATGAATGCGCTCCGTTCCGCGCAGAAGACGGTAAAACTGATACAGCACGCCAATGCTGCGTCCGCTGAAGGTTGCCAGTGCCGCTCCAGTGACGCCAAGTCTGGGAAACGGCCCGAGGCCGAAGATGAGGCAGGGGTCGAGTATCAGATTAAGAATGTTTGAAACCCACAGCAGCCGCATCGCAATAGCTGCATCACCAGCTCCGCGAAAGATGGCATTGTTCAGAAAGAGCATCAGAATCACGCCGCCTCCTCCAAGAGCAATCCGCGCATAGCCGGTTCCGGTTGCGATGATTGCAGGCGAGCCACCCATCAGCGCCAGGAGTCGCGGCGCGAAGATATAACAGGGAACTCCGATAGCAAGCGAGATGAACAGGCCAAGAAAAATGGCCTGTACAGAAGCCACCGCCGCGCCATCCCGGTCTTTTTCTCCAATACGGCGTGCCACCATTGCCGTCGTGGACAGGGCCAGGCCAATGCCGATGGCAAAGATGAGCGACAGGAGAGATTCGGTAAGCCCAACTGTGGCCACAGCATCTGCGCCAAGGCGTCCTACCCAGAAAACGTCCACCACAGCAAAGAGCGATTCGAGCACCATCTCAAGCACCATGGGAATGGCCAGCAGCAGAATCGCGCGGTTCAGGCTTCCTGCTGTGTAGTCCTGGTGTGAGCCGCGGAGTGCCTCGCGCACAGAGGCCCACAGAGATAGTTGTGCAGCAGTTGTAGATTGGGGCGTTGTACTCATAAAGACAGGTTTCAGAAGTGTACAGGGAAGGGCGCAGGGTTTGCGTGAAGAAGAAGTGGAATTCCGGGCGCCATCCTGGCGCACTCTTTGCCGCGATAGGATAAACGCCGGACCTTCATTTACCAGGGGAGAGGCTTGCCCAGGTGGATGTAAGCCCCTGTCGGGCCATCGGCTGGAAGAGTGGCCAGGGCGACGCTGGTTTTTGCACCTTCGGGAATTTCCATGGGGGCGGCCTCTGTACCCATGTCCGTCTTGACCCAACCTGGATGCGCCGAGTTGACTTTGATCTTCGTATTGCGCAGTTCGTGTGCCAGGTGGATGGTGAAAACATTCAGCGCGGCTTTCGACGCGTCATACGCCAATACTTTGCCATTGTAAATGGGAGAATTTGGATCAGCGTGCAACGTGAGTGATCCAAGAATGCTGGAAAGGTTTACGATGCGGCCTTCCGGGGCCTTTTTAATAAGCGGCAGAAGAGTCTGAGTTAATTCCACCGTACCAAAGAAGTTTGTATCAAATGTCTCGCGAAGGATGGCAGGGGAAACTTTGCTGGTGTTGTTGCCGCCAAAGAAGTTTTCTTTCGCAATGCCTGCGTTGTTGATGAGGATGTCGAGTTTTCCAAATTTTTTGTCGAAGAAATCGTAGGCTTCCTTATAATCAGCGGATTTGGTGATGTCGAAGCGGATGGCTTCGACGTCGGCGCCATCTGCGCGCAGCGAATCTGCGGCGGCTTTGCCTTTGGCCAGGTCGCGTGAGCCGATCACGACGTGAATGCCTGCGATTTTGCCAAGCTGCCGGGCGGTTTCGAGGCCAATGCCACGGTTTCCGCCGGTGATGAATGCAACTTTTTGTGTAGCCACGGGTCTTCCTGGATTCGTTGAATTCGATGTTGTGATGGCAGAGGAGGATTCATGGTCCGGATTTTTGAAAGAATAGTGCCATGCCGGCATTCTGCGACGTAGCCCTGCCTGTCCCGCTGGACCGCACCTTTACTTATGCGGTGAATGGCGAAGTCCCGGATGTGGGCTGCCGGGTACTTGTTCCTTTCCGCAATGAAAAGATGAGTGGAGTGGTAGTGCGGGTGCATGATGAGGCGCCGCCCGTAGAAGCAAAGCCGTTGATGACTGTGCTCGACCATGAGCCGGTGATATCCAGTGTTCTGCTGGAACTAGCGCTGTGGATTGCGCAGTACTATATCGCTCCAATCGGTGAGGTGCTGCGTGGAATGCTGCCGCTGATGGCTGAGGTACGCCATGTAACGCTGTTCCGCATCACGGACATTGGACGACAGGTGCTCCATGAAGGTGCGGAGAAGGGATCATCAAGACGCTCGAAGTTGCCTCCGGAAGAGCAGAAGGTCGAGTATGCTGTTCTGAATTATCTGGAAAACGGAGAAGCGGCGTGGGCCTCGCGCTTGCGAACGGCTACGGGAGCAAGCGTTGCGTTGCTTCAGGGAATGGTGCGCAAGAAGTGGATCGTGCGTGAGACTGAAGCTGATGCGCGGGATGCGCAAAGAGTGGTGCGCTATGCAGTGATGGTTGGTGTGCCACTGCAAAATGCAGGTCCTTCCACTCCATCGCCGCGCGATGCCGGCCGGAACGAGCTGGAATTCACTGATCAGGATGGCAAATTACGCGGAGATCCGCTCGAAGGGAAGCGGCTGCCGAAGCTGAATGAAAATCAGCAGGTGATTCTGGCGGAGCTGGCTGGCGCCGGCGGCGAACTTCCGGTTGCGGAGCTACGCAAACTGGATGTTCCGCAGTCAACACTTACGACGCTTGTGAAGCGTGGTCTGGTTGTGATCGAGGAGCGTCCAGCAGAATTTCATCTGACGCGGCTGGGTGTGAAACCGCCGGAATATGAATTGAATTTCCAGCAGAAAGCAGCGTTCGATGAGATGACGGCAGCGGTTGCTTCGGGAGAGTTTCGTCCGCATTTACTGCATGGCGTGACCGGATCCGGGAAGACGGCCGTGTATCTGGCGGCGATGCGGTATGCGCTTGATGCGGGCAAGGCTGCGATTCTGCTGGTGCCGGAGATTGGTCTGACTCCAGCGATGGCGGCGCAACTGCACCATGCTTTTGGTGAGCAGGTGGCGCTGCTGCACTCGGCGCTGACTCCGCAGGAGCGGGCCGAGCAGTGGCACCGCATTCGCCGAGGCGAGGCACGGATTGTCGTTGGTACACGCTCTGCGGTTTTTGCTCCGGTGAAGGACCTGGGTCTGATTGTGGTGGATGAGGAGCACGATTCCAGCTACAAGCAGGAAGAAACGCCGCGCTATCATGCGCGCGATGTGGCGGTGATGCGGGCGAAATTATCATCTGCAACGGTGGTGCTGGGGTCGGCCACGCCATCGCTGGAATCATGGCACAATGCGGAGCGTGGACGTTACGCGAAGATTGAGATGCGTGAGCGCGTGAACCAGCGTCCGCTGCCTGTTGTTGAACTGGTGGACATGCGTCGCGAGTTCCAGGAGACAGGGCAGGAGCATCTGTTTTCGCGCGCGCTGATAGAAGAAACGAAGGCCACTCTGGAGCGCGGCGAGCAGGCAATCATTTTATTGAACCGGCGCGGATACTCGTTCGTTGTGATGTGCCGCGCGTGCGGGCACAAGCTCCAGTGCGAGAACTGCGCGATTTCGCTGACCTATCATAAAGCCATTGGAGAGGACGCGCGGGCGCATGTGGGCCAACGGCTGGAATGTCACTATTGCGGCTACAAAAGAACGGTGCCGCGTGTTTGTCCGGAGTGCGAGAGCGAACACCTTTACTTCCTGGGCGCAGGCTCGCAGCAGGGCGAAGAGAGGTTGCAGGAGATCTTTCCCGGAGCGCGTATTGGGCGTATGGACCGCGACACTGTACGGGGGCGGCATGATCTGGAGCGGCTGCTGGTGCGGCTGCATTCTGGGGAGATCAATCTGCTGGTCGGTACGCAGATGATCGCCAAAGGGCACGATATTCATGGGGTCACGCTGGTAGGTGTGGTGGGATGTGACCACGCGCTGAGTCTGCCAGATTTTCGCGCAGCCGAGCGTGTCTTTCAGTTGATGACGCAAGTCTCGGGCCGCGCCGGACGCGGAGAGCTTCCGGGCAAAGTCATTGTGCAGACGTATTACCCGGACCATTACGCGATTGAGTGCTCGATGAAGCACGACTTTCATGGGTTTGCAGCAAAAGAGATGAAGTATCGCAGGTGGATGCACTATCCGCCCTTCAATGCGCTGGCGAATGTGCTGATTCAGAGTCCGCATCTGGAGGAGGCTGCCGGATGGGCCGCCACACTTGGCCGATGGGTGCAGCAGACCCAGTTGACGGGCGTGCGAGCGCTGGGTCCGGCAACGGCTCCGATATCAAGAATCAAGCGCATTTACCGGTTTCATCTGATTCTGAAATCGGAAAAGCGGCAGTTCCTGGCACAGGCGTTGAGGGCGATGCTGGCGCATGCGGAGAGCCAGGGGATTCCGCGTAAAAACCTTGTAGTAGATGTGGACGCTGTAAGCCTGATGTGAACAGGCCGCAGCGGCGCCGCGGTCAGGTTCAATCCGTCAGATGCAGTTCCTTGCCCGGTTTGAAGCGGACGGCCTTGCCTGGAGTAATGGTCACTTCTGCTCCGGTGCGCGGGTTGCGTCCAATTCCGGTTTTGCGAGGGCGAACGGTGAAAACTCCGAAGCCGCGCAATTCAATGCGGTCGCCGGCAGTCAGGGCCTTTTTGAGGCTGTCAAAGACCTTGTCAACAGCCGCCTCCGCCTTGTTTCGTGGCAGCCCGGTGCGTTCAATCACATGATGGACAATATCCTGCTTTATCAAGGCGTTTCTCCTTTTTCTTCAAGGTCCTGGTGCAAAATTTCCAGACTACTGTGGATGGTAGAAAGGTTCTCTGGCATTGTCAACGCGCCTGTTGTCACATAAGATGCACATTTCAGGCAAATTATCTGTGATACACATAAAAAGAAGGCAGGCAGGGAGTTCGATGTCCATTAAGAGTGACCGCTGGATCCGGGAAATGGCCACGAAACATGGGATGATCCATCCTTTCAGCGAAAAGCAGGTGAAGGAAGGGGTTGTGTCCTATGGATTGTCGTCTTACGGGTACGATTTACGGGTTTCCGATGAATTTAAGATATTTACGAACGTAAATAGCGCTATTATTGACCCTAAGCAGTTCGACGAGCGGTCTTTTGTGACCGTGCAGGCCGAATCGGTGATTATTCCGCCGAATTCATTTGCATTGGCGCGCTCGGTCGAGTATTTTAAGATTCCCCGTGATGTGTTGACGATCTGCGTAGGGAAATCCACCTATGCGCGTTGCGGAATCATCGTAAATGTGACTCCCTTTGAGCCCGAATGGGAAGGGTATGTCACGCTGGAGATATCAAACACGACGCCTTTACCGGCGCGTGTGTACGCAAATGAGGGACTTTGCCAGATCCTCTTTTTCCAGTCGGATGAAGTCTGTGAAATCAGTTACGCCGACCGCAGGGGAAAATACCAGAAGCAGCAGGGAATTGTGCTGCCGAAGTTATAGCAAGTAGTGCATGGACGACCAGCGCCAATACGGGAACGGTTTACGAATCGGGCTTTTTGCTGTTGAGCCAATACGCCGCGCCGGACTACGAAGCATTCTGGAAGAGATGCGCAGCGTTGAGCTTGTGGAAACAGATGCGGATGGCCTGGCGCAAATGGATTCGCTCGACGTGGCTGTTGTAAGCCTCACCTGGCCGGAAGAGGTGCTGCCGATCATCCGTAGCCTGCGTTCGGCGCGGCCTTTGATGCGTATTGTGGTCATGACCTCCGAATGCGACGATGAGAGCATGATTGCCGCGATTTCGGCCGGGGCCAAAGGGTATCTGATGGACTCGGCGACACCCGAGGAAGTCATAAAGGCCATTGAGATTGTGGCCAGCGGCTCGATCTGGGCCCCAAGGCATACTCTTTCCATGATGGTGGACAGGATACTGGCGCATGGAACACTGAGCGCGCATTCGGTTCCACAGTTTACGCAGAGAGAACTGGAAGTCCTGCAATTGCTGGTCTCGGCGCGTTCCAATCGTGAAATTGCTCAGGCGCTCGGGATTGAAGTCCGCACCGTGAAGTCTTACATTGGCCGCATGATGAAAAAGGCCGGAGTGGGCAACCGCACTGCTCTTTCCGTCCACGCGGCAAGGAACGCCCTCGTATCTCCAGACCGGAGTTTCTGACCCCATAACGTTTCAGTCAGTGGCAGGTGACGAAGGTTGGCATACCTTCGTTATCTTGCGTAGTAATCAGTATTAGCTTACAAACGTAATCAGCAACAACGCAGATCTGGGGAACGGGGCTGGCTAGTTCAGCCCCCCTTTTTTTTGTTCCTGCGCCGAGGTCTCCCGCAAGTTACTACAAATCGTCTTTCCTTGTCTCAACCCTCGCAACCCGGTTGGCATCCCATGTGTCAGAAGTTGAAACGACGGGCGGCGCATCTGGAATGGCCCGTTATAAAAGAAAAGGAATTAAAAACAGCATTTGGAGAAAGAAAACAGATGAAAAGAATTCTGACTTTGCTATGTATAGCGGGAATTTCTCTTCCCGTGTTTGCCGCGAGTGATAAAGCCGCTCTTGACGAGCGGTTGGAAAATTCCCGGACCGTCATTCAAGAGATTATGCAGACCCCGGACAAGGGTATTCCGGACAGTATCGTGAAACAAGCCACCTGCATCGCTGTTGTGCCCAGTCTGAAGAAGGCGGCCTTTATTGTTGGCGGACAATACGGGCAGGGCGTGGTTACCTGCCGCACAGGGCGGGGCTGGAGCGGCCCAGTGTTTATCCG
>DASRBV010000386.1:0-3420 GCA_035653455.1 Pseudacidobacterium sp.
CAGCCCGCCAGTAAACAACATCAGAAAGCAGCATGTAGCGAAGTTCCTGTTCTTAAACAGGCGCAACTCCATGATGGGGTTCTTTGCAAACCACTCCCACACCAGCAACGCCGTAAAGGAAATCGCAAAGGTAATACCAAAGAAACGAATGAAGTCTGACTGGAACCAGTCTTTCTCTTCGCCTTTGTCCAGCGTAATCTGCAGCGCCGCCATCGAGAGAATCAGCAGCGCAATGCCGGCCTTATCTGCATGGCGCAGGCGACTGCGGTCGGCCTTGATCCACGGCGGATCATCCACCATGCGTTGCACCAGAGTCAGCGCCAGAATGCCAACGGGAATATTGATGTAAAAAATCCAATGCCAGCTATAGTTGTCCGTAATCCATCCGCCCAGCGTTGGGCCAATCGAAGGAGCAAGAATGGCAACAATCCCATAGAGCGCGAAGGCCAGGCCACGCTTCGACGGTTCAAACGAGTCGGCCATAATGGCCTGGGCCATCGGTTGCAAACCGCCGCCGCCAAACCCTTGAAGCACACGCGCAATCAGCAGGAACCCCAGCGTTGGCGCAATGCCACAAAGAAACGAGCTTAGCGTAAAGACCGTAATGCAGAACATGAAGAAGTTCTTGCGGCCCATAATGCTGGCTGCCCATCCGCCCATGGGCAGAACGACTGCATTCGAAACCAGGTAAGCAGTCAGTACCCAGGTGCTCTCATCCTGGCTTGCTCCCAGGCTGCCTGCAATGTGCGGCAGCGCCACATTCGCAATCGAGGTGTCCAGCACCTCCATGAACGCCGCAAGGGCCACAGTGGCAGCAATGGCCCAGGGATTGGCGCGCGGACGCCATCTCTCCATTGCGACTAATTTGGGTTCTGCAAGTGTTTGCGTCGCCATTCTTTCGCTTTTCGTTATTGAATCAGAACTTCAATAGATGCGAAATCCTGCTGCAATGACGCAAAGCATGGCCTAAAAACAGACGGATTTGCAAATATTTTTCGAGAAAATTCAGCGCATCGAATTCCCGCCCGCTGCATCATTCACCGCCCAATAACTTGCGCGTGCAATCACATGCGCGTTGTAATCATTGTTAAGCTTCACTTCGATGCGATGCATCCCCGGAGTAAGGTCTGACGGACGAAAACTGAGAATATAACGGTTACGGGCGTGGCTCGCCAGTTCTGCAATCCGGTCTTCAAAGCCTTTTTCTTTAGTGAAAGCGGCGTATTCTCCGCCGCTCATCACGGCCAGCTCCCGCGCTGCATTCTTTTTCACGGCGGCAACCGCCATCATGAGCGGTGCAAGCACGTTTATAGACGGTCCGCCCTGGGCATTTCCCTTTCCCCAGTCCATAAGGCCGGCCTTCGTTGGAGAAAATGTGAGGCCCAATACCAGTGTATTGCTCGTTCCGATGCGTTCCACCAGGTCCTGCGCGCTGTACCGTTTGCTGCCGTGGTCGCGCGATTCGCTGATGAGCAGCAGAATGCGCCGATGGTCCGGCGGCTGATGCTCCAGCAGGTCCACCGAATATCCCACCGCATCCAGAATGGCGGCGCCTCCATCTCCCGGACGTAGCTGTCGCAATGTGTCCGTAATCGTGCTGGTGTCGCGCGTGAAGCCTTCCAGATACACAGGTTTTGAATCGAAAACAACCAGGGCAGCTTCGCCGCGCCCTCCTGCCGTAAAAAGATCGAGCAGCGGTCCAAGCCTCGCATATTTATCGAACTCAAGCCCTGCCGACCTCCCGCGCTGGATACAAACCACCAGTGATACAGGTTGCGCATCCAGATCATCGTCCACATGGATGTTCTGCTTTATGCCGTTGTCTTCCAGCGTGAAGTCTTTCTGCGTAAGTCCATAGACGATTTCGCCAGAGGATTTTTCAACCAGCGTAGGCACAAGCACGACGCTGGTATTCACGCGAATCGTGGGAGGCGGCTGCTGATCCGGCTGCTGTTGTGGTGCCTGTGCCGACCCACCACCCGGAAATGGCTCCTGGGCCACACAAACCAATGCCACCACACAGAGACAGCAACACAGACATGCACGGATGAGGTAAGAAAGCATCTGCTCCCCTTACACTAAAGCTATGAGAACAGCACTGCAATCCGGCAATGCCGCCGGAACAGAAACCGAACTCCTCGTTGTCTTTACCACTGACGTTGCTGCGGAAAAAGATGCGAAGCCCGAAATTAAGCTTCTTACCGGCGAAGCAGCCATCCAGCAGGCAGCCTCCCCATTCCTCAGCACCGGAGAATTTTCGAGCAACAGCAATGAGATCCTGCTCCTGCACGCTCCGCAGGGACTCAAGGCGAAGCGCCTGCTTCTGGTTGGACTGGGCAAGGCCGCGAAAGCAACGGTGAACCATGTTCGCAGGGCCGCCGGAACCGCCGTCCGCTTTGCGAAACCGCGCAAACTGCGAGACATAGCCATTCTCGCCCCCGCGGATGGCCTATTGACTGAAGCCACCGAGCGCGCCATAGCCGAAGGCGCGATTCTTGCCGACTTCGACCCGGACACCTACCGCAGCGACCGCAAAGACCAGAGCGTGCAATCGCTCACTGTCATTATTCCTGCTGGGGCCAACCAGAAAGGTGCTGAAGAGGGTCTGCGCGCGGGCACCATCATTGCCGAATCGCAAAACTTCACGCGCTCACTTGTCAACGAGCCAGGAAACCGCCTGACTCCCACAATTTTTGGTCAAAGAGCAGCGGAAATGGCGCGCGAATTTGGCCTGAAGTGCGAGGTCTACGGCGCGGAAAAACTGCACGAGCTGAAGATGGGCGCCTTCTGGAGCGTCGCCCAGGGGTCTGATGAGCCTCCCGCGCTCATTGTGCTGACCTATGATCCTGAAGGCGCTCCGGACAAACCCGTATTAGGGCTAGTAGGCAAAGGCATCACCTTCGATACTGGGGGAATCTCCATCAAGCCTTCAGACAACATGGAGAAGATGAAGTACGACATGGCTGGAGGAGCAGCGATGATCGGCGCCATGCGTGCCATTGCGCAACTGAAGCCCAGGATCAAGGTCATCGCCGTTGTCTGCGCCACAGAGAACATGCCTTCCGGCAAAGCGCAGAAACCCGGCGACGTACAGATCGCCATGTCGGGCAAAAGCATCGAAATTATCAACACGGACGCCGAAGGCCGCCTTGTTCTCGCCGACGGCCTCGCATATGCAAAACAACTTGGCGCAACACACCTGATAGATGCAGCTACGCTCACGGGTGCGGTCGCCGTTGCCCTGGGGCAGATCAATGCCGGAGCATTTTCAAATGATGAAGATACCTGGCAGGAGTTCAGCAAGGCTGTGGCCGTCGCAGGCGAGCGCTTCTGGCGCCTCCCGCTCGATGAAGAGTACCGCGACCTGATCCGCTCCGATATCGCTGACATCAAAAACACTGGCGGACGCTATGGCGGCGC
>DASRBV010000387.1:0-2429 GCA_035653455.1 Pseudacidobacterium sp.
GGCGCTTCTCCTGCTACGCCGCGAATTCCATCCGTACCAAATAGTCTTCTCATTTCGTAGTTGTTCTTTCCGGAAAAATTTCTGTCACGCGGCCCACCACACGCCCATCGGCCAGACGGGCCGTCATCTGCTGTCCTGCACTCAATCGTGCAACCTGCTTCACCAGCGTTCCATTTTCGTCGTACACAAGCGCATATCCGCGCTGCAGGACGGCGAGCGGCGAAAGCGCATGAAGGTGCCGGGTAAGCGCATCGAGTGTGGCCGAACCATAGCGTATCCGGGCTTCCAGCGCGTGTGCCAGACGGTTCTCGAGCGCAACCACTCTCTCGCGCCAGAATTGCAGCTTGTGGGTCGCGTCCTGCCGGTGCAGCCGCGCAGAAACTTCATGCAACCGCACCGTGGCCCGGCGCAGCACCCCGGCCACTGTCCCTTCCAGGCGGAAGCGCAGCTCGTCCAGATGCTGCTGGCGGCGGCTGAAGCCCTCCCGCAAGCGGGCCAGCGCCGCATCTGCATTCAATCGTGCCAGCAGATCACGCGCATGAAGCAGCCGGTAGCGGCAGGCACGGTCCAGGCGCAGTGCAAGCAGGCCCACATGCTCTTCCACCTTATGCAGCGCAGATGTAATCAGCTCCGCCGCGGCCGACGGAGTAGGCGCGCGCAGGTCGGCCACAAAATCGGCAATCGTAAAGTCCGTCTCGTGCCCGACAGCGGAAACCACAGGAAGCTCCGATGCCGCAATCGCCCGCGCCAGTGGCTCAGAATTGAATGGCGCAAGATCTTCCAGCGAACCGCCACCACGCGCAATCACAATTACATCTACATTGCGGGCCTGGTTGAAATATGCAATGCCAGATACAATCTCCTGCGCAGCGGACTCGCCCTGCACCAGTGCCGGATACAACAAAACATCGAGCGCAGCATGCCTGCGGTTCACGATGTTCAGAAAGTCCTGAATGACCGCCCCGGTCGGCGAAGTCACAATCCCCACGCAGCGCGGATACGCAGGCAGCGGTTTTTTGCGTTCATGGTCAAACAGACCTTCCTGTTGCAATTTTGCTTTCAGTTGCTCGAAGGCAATTTGCAGCGACCCGGCGCCAACCGGCTCCATAAACTCCGCGATGACCTGCATCTGCCCGCGCTGCTCGTAAACAGAAACGCGCCCGCGCACCAGCACCTGTAAGCCGTCTTCAGGCCGAAATCTCAGCAGCGATGCTTGCCTGCGGAAAATCACGGCCCCAAGCTGCGCTTCGTCATCCTTTAATGTGAAATAAATGTGCCCGGAAGAAGCGGGCCGCAGGTTGGATATTTCGCCTTCAATCCAGACGTCAGCATACTGGCGTTCAAGGTGCGCGCACACCTCGCCCAGCAGCTCAGAGACCTTCCATATATGCCGCGACTGTTCAAACGTAAAGCCCAGTTGTGCCGCCTGACTCACAATTTCTTAGTCTACCGCCGGAAACGGGAGAACAGATAGAACAAGACGGAAAGCACAACGCTGATCAGAATGCAGGTGCCAAGCGGAAAGTAGAAGGAGAAATTCTTGCCACGGTAAGAGATGTCCCCCGGCAGACGGCCCAGCGGAATGCCCGTCTTGCCAAGCAGAAGAACAACGACACCGAGAATGAGCAGCATCAGCCCCAAACCAATGAACATGCGGCCCATCTCACTCATGACCACAGTTTAATTTACTTCCGGTATTGCTCCTGGCTGACGTGTTCCAACCACTCCACCACCTTGCCCTCTAAACTTTCCTGGACGGCAATGTGTGTCATGCCCGTCGTAGGCGTTGCTCCGTGCCAATGCTTTTCCCCCGGCGCGAACCAAACCACATCGCCGGGACGGATTTCCTCCACCGGACCACCTTCTCTCTGTGCCCATCCGCAACCAGCCGTAACAATCAGCGTCTGCCCCAGCGGATGCGTATGCCAGGCTGTCCGCGCTCCCGGCTCAAACGTCACACTTGCTCCCTGTACCCGCGCCGGAGCAGGAGCAGCGAATAGTGGATCAATCCGCACTGCGCCAGTGAACCACTCCGATGGGCCTTTGTTTGATGCCTGCGAGCCGGCCCGTTTGATTTCCATCTCTTGTTTCTCCTTATTAATCACGCAGCACAATCCTGACCGTCGCAGAGCGCGCTTGCACGCCGATCATCGGCTCCAGGTACGGACTGCCTTTGTATTTTTTTCTGTAAGCATCATCGATGCGCTCTTGTAACTGCCTGCTGTCCGGCCCGTCCACCGGCTCAAACGTCACCTCTTTCGTCATGCCAGCCGCCGTAATGCGTCCCGCCTTCTGCTGCAGGGCCGCCTGATACCAGCGTGACTTCTTCCCGTTATAAGCGCGGGCATAAAGCGCATCATCCACCACAACGGACCATATCCACGTCGGCGTTCCGTAGGTCACGCCGTCCTCCCGAAAAGGCGAGATGT
>DASRBV010000388.1:0-6176 GCA_035653455.1 Pseudacidobacterium sp.
TCTACATTAGCAGTCGGAGAGTGGAAGTGCTAAACCTCTATCGAGCACCTCGTCTGCTCTCGAGAACTTAAGTAATTCCTGAATTTCAGTACTCAAAAACCGCGAGCAAATCTCGCGCGAAGGAGAAGCACCGCAATGGCAACAGCAACTGCTAGCGTAGCCACTACCTTTACTCCGCTGCATGACCGCATCTTGGTCCGGCGTGTGGAAGAGTCCGAGACCGTACGGGGCGGCATCATCATCCCGGACACAGCCAAGGAAAAGCCGCAGGAAGGCGAAGTGATCGCTGTGGGCAAGGGAAAACAGAACGAGGAAGGCAAGGTCTTCCCGCTTGATGTGAAGGCGGGCGACCGCGTCCTGTTTGGCAAATACTCCGGCACCGAAATCAAGATTGATGGTGAGGAGTTCTTGATCATGCGTGAGGACGAAGTCCTCGGCATCCTGAAGAAGTAGGACTGGCGTCCAGGCGGACGCGGCTTCGCCGCAAAAGCCCGGAACCGCAATGTGAGTTTTAACGGAGCATCCAGCTCCGCCTATGAAGGAGAAACGGAAATGGCAAAGCAGATTCTGCATGGAGAAGATTCACGTCAGGCCATCCTGCGCGGCGTGAACACTCTTGCCGACGCAGTAAAGGTGACGCTCGGCCCCAAGGGCCGTAACGTCGTGATTGAGAAGAAATTCGGTTCGCCCACCATCACTAAAGACGGCGTGACCGTTGCCAAGGAAATCGAACTGAAGGACGCGCTGGAAAACATGGGCGCACAAATGGTCCGCGAGGTCGCATCCAAGACCTCCGATGTTGCCGGTGACGGCACCACCACCGCGACCGTTCTGGCCCAGGCCATCTATCGCGAAGGCGTAAAGACGGTCGCCGCTGGCGCAAACCCGATGGCGCTGAAGCGCGGCATTGACAAGGCCGTTGAGGCCATCGTCGGCAAGCGCGATGAGAACGGCGTAGTGAAGGGCGGGGCCCTCTCGAAATTCTCAAAGCCGGTTTCCGGTGACATGATCGCCCAGGTCGGCACCATCTCCGCCAACAGCGACGCAACCATTGGCAACATCATTGCCGAGGCCATGAAGAAGGTCGGCAAGGACGGCGTCATTACCGTCGAAGAGTCGAAGACCCTCGAAACCCAGCTCGAGGTCGTGGAAGGCATGCAGTTTGACCGCGGCTATCTGAGCCCGTATTTCGTCACTGATCCGGACCGCATGGAAGCTGTCCTCGAAGATCCTTACATCCTGATCTATGAGAAGAAGATTAGCTCGATGAAAGATCTGCTTCCGCTGCTGGAGCAGATTGCCCGTAATGGCAAGCCACTCGTCATCATTGCAGAGGACGTGGAAGGCGAAGCGCTCGCGACGCTCGTCGTCAATAAGCTGCGTGGCACCCTGAACGTTGCCGCGGTGAAGGCCCCTGGCTTCGGCGACCGCCGCAAGGCCATGCTTGGCGACATCGCCATCCTCACTGGCGGCAAAGCCATCACCGAAGACCTGGGCATCAAGCTTGAGAACATCAAGATTGAGGACCTGGGCCGTGCAAAGCGCGTCACGATTGACAAGGACAACACCACGATCGTCGAAGGCCGTGGCGATTCCAAGGCAATCGAAGGCCGCGTGAAGGAGATCCGCAGCCAGATTGAGAAGACGACCTCTGACTATGACCGCGAGAAACTCCAGGAGCGCCTTGCGAAGCTGGTCGGCGGCGTTGCCGTCATCAAGGTCGGTGCAGCCACTGAGACCGAGATGAAGGAGAAGAAGGCCCGCGTTGAGGACGCAATGCACGCAACCCGTGCTGCCGTGGAAGAAGGCATCGTTCCGGGTGGCGGTGTGGCGCTGGTTCGCTGCGCGAAAGACGTGGATGAGCTGATCGCGAAGCTCGAAGGTGATGAGAAGATCGGTGCCCAGATCGTCCGCCGCGCCATTGAAGAGCCGCTGCGCCAGATTGTTGGCAATGCTGGCGAAGAAGGCGCTGTGGTCGTAGGCAAGATCAGCGAAAACAAGGACCCGAACTTCGGCTACAACGCCGGGACTGGTGTCTATGAAGACCTGGTGAAGGCAGGCGTCATTGACCCGACAAAGGTGACCCGCACTGCTCTGCAGAATGCGGCCTCCATTGCCGGACTGATGCTCACCACCGAAGCCATGGTTTCGGAGATCCCCGAGCCGAAGGCTGCTCCGGCAGCTCCCGGACACGGCGGCATGGGCGACATGTACTAAGGAACCGCCGCCAGGCAGACGCGGCATCGCTGCAAAAAGGCCCTCGTCTCGTGCGAGGGCCTTTTATTGCAGAAAATTCCTGGTTTCTACCCTATCCTCCTTCGTGCGCTGTTTGCGTAGTGAACACGAATCTCAACGGGGCAATGTTTCGTCCGGTTCGCACGCATTTCCATGCCCAGGACTGCTTTCTCTCTCACCCTCCCCTGCCCTGAATTTGAATTAAAGTAATTTCATCGTGATCATCAATCTTGCGCGGCGCGCCCATAACCATAACTGGGAACTCGACCCTATCACCCGCTCCCTGCTCGACACAGATTTTTACAAGCTGCTGATGCTCCAGTTCATCTGGAAGCATTTCCCAAAAACAAAGGCATCGTTCTCCTTCATCAACCGTTCGGCGCATGTCCGCCTGGCAGAAACCATCAACATGCACGAACTGCGCGAGCAGTTGGAGCACACGCGCAGGTTGCGCTTTCACAAATCAGAACTCATCTGGCTCGCCGGCAACACCTTCTACGGACAGCGCAGTATCTTTGAGCCGGCGTTTCTCGACTGGCTGGAGCACGGCTTCCGTCTCTCCGATTACGAGCTTTCGCAAAAAGACGGACAGATCGTCCTCAACTTCCAGGGCCTGTGGACCGAAACCACGATGTGGGAGATCTACGCTCTCACCCAGGTAAGTGAACTGAAAACACGCGCCAGCCTTAAGCGCCTCAGCGAATTCGATCTGGACATCCTCTACGCCCGTGCCAAGACCCGTCTCTGGGAGAAAATTGCGCGCATGCGCGGAGTTCCCTGCCTGAGTGTCAGCGACTTCGGCACGCGCCGCCGTCACAGCTTTCTCTGGCAGGAGTACGTCGTTAAGGCCATGAGTGATGTTCTGGGCGACAGCTTCAAAGGCACGTCGAACACATACCTGGCCTACAAGCACGACCTCGAAGCCATTGGCACAAACGCCCATGAATTGCCGATGGCTTTGGCTGCGATGGCCTCTTCTGATGAAGAGCTGAAGGCATCGCAATTCCGCCTCCTTGATTTGTGGCAACAGACCTATCAGGGCGAGCTTCTCGTCATGCTGCCAGACACCTTCGGCACAACGCAGTTTTTGCGCAATGCTCCCGATTGGGTGGCCGACTGGACCGGGCAGCGCGCCGACAGCAAAGACCCGTTCATCGCAGGCGATGAATACATCAAATGGCTCGAAGAACGCGGTCGCGACCCGCGCAGAAAGCTCTTCATCGCATCTGATGCACTCGATGTAGACTCTATCCTCGCGCTGCACGCGTACTTCTCCGGAAGCATCCAGAACGGATACGCCCCTTCCAGCTTTCGGAGCGCCAGCGATTTTCTCGATCAAAGAAAATGGAAGGCCGAGCGCCGTATCCGCTTCAGCGCCGGATGGGGCACTCTGCTCACCAACGATTTCCGCAATTGCAATCCCCAGGGACACGACGGCTTCGACCCGCTCAGCCTCGTTTGCAAGATCAACGACGCCGACGGCAGGCCAACCGTGAAGCTCTCAGACAACTACGAAAAAGCACTCGGCCCCGCAGAAGAAGTCGAACGTTATCGCCGTGTCTTTGGCACAGCGGGCCTGACACACCTCCCGCTCGTGGTCTAAGCCGCATTTCAGAATTTTTTGCCACCCTGAGCGTAGCGGGAAGCGCGCAGTCGAAGGACCTGCTTTTCTCTGTTCCTGGAATACCACATCCCGAAAGGATGGCGTTCACCAGATTTAGTAATCTAAAAGCTATGCTTGATCTTGCATTTGTGAGGGCCAACCTGCCGTTGGTCGAAGAAAAACTGCGTGCGCGCGGACAGGACCCGGCCACGCTGCTCGGTGATTTTCACGTCATTGACGCACTGCGCCGCGAGCGCATTACGGAAGTTGAACAATTGAAGTCGCAGCGCAACAAGCTGAGCGAAGAAGTCGGAAAGCTGAAGAAATCCGGGCAGGATGCTACCTCCCTGATGGAACAAACGCGCGAGCTGAAGCAGAAAATTGATACCCTTGAAGCCTCAGCCACCCAGGCCGAAGAGCAGCTTCGCAGCATTCTTCAGCGCATCCCAAATCTGCCGCACGGGTCCGTCCCCGCAGGCAGGTCTGAGCATGACAACGTGGAAATCAAGCGCTGGGGCAAACAGCCGGAATTTGCCTTCCCACCCAAACCGCATTGGGAGTTGGGCGAGGCCCTCGGTATTCTCGACCTCGAACGCGCTGCAAAAATCTCCGGCGCGCGCTTCGCCGTCTACTGGGCAGAAGGCGCCCGCTTGGAACGCGCCCTCATCAACTTCATGCTCGACGTGCACACGCGCGAGCATGGCTATACCGAAGTGCTGCCTCCTTTCATGGTCAACAGCAAGTCGCTTTTCGGCACCGGACAGCTGCCAAAGTTTGCTGAAGACCTCTTCCGTTGTGGAGACGAGCAGGGATATAAAGAAGCCGAGTACCGCGACAGCGACCACTGGCTTATTCCCACGGCAGAAGTCCCGCTTACAAATCTTTATCGCGATGAAGTCCTGGATGAAGCAAAACTGACTATCTCGCTCACCGCCTATACTCCCTGCTTTCGCTCCGAGGCCGGATCTTACGGAAAAGACGTACGCGGTATTATCCGCCAGCATCAGTTTCAGAAAGTCGAACTGGTCAAGTTCGCAAAGCCAGAAGAGAGCTACAACGAACTCGAAAAACTGACCGCGAATGCTGAAGCCATTCTGGAAAAACTGGAATTGCCCTATCGCCGCGTGCTGCTCTGTACCGGAGACATGGGCTTCGGTTCGGCGAAGACCTACGATATCGAAGTCTGGCTCCCAGGACAGGGTCTCTATCGCGAAATCTCTTCCTGCTCAAATACGGAGTCCTTCCAGGCGCGCCGTGCAAACATCCGCTACCGCCCACAGGGCAAAAACAAGGCCGAGTATGTTCACACACTGAACGGCAGCGGACTCGCTGTAGGCCGCACTTGGCTGGCCATTCTCGAAAACTACCAGCAGGCCGACGGCTCCGTGCGCGTGCCGGACGCTCTGGTTCCTTACATGGGTGGGCAAACAGTAATCGCTCCCAGATGAAACATTGTTGGTCATCCCACTCTGCCCCTGAACGTGGTGAAGGGGCAGTGGAGAGACCCGCATTTGCCTTACAGGGCTGAAAGAAAGCCCACAGCAGGTTTAGCAAAGAAACTCCGAGCCACAGTAAAATGAAGTTTGCCTTATGGGCCGTATTCTCAAAAGCTATTTCTTCTGGACGTATGAGCGCGGCAGCTTCCATTACGACGTAATGGTCACGCTGATCCTCGCTTTCATCTTCGTCACGCCTCACCTTTGGAACTACGGTGACCATCCCGTGCCTGGGAATTTCGCGCCCACTGAAGTTCTTGTACGCGCCGACGGACGCGGCGGGTTCACTTATGTCGTTCCCGCCGACCAGGTGCAGGGCGGCTCATTGAACACCAGGCTCGAAGCCGTCATCGAGCGCATCTCTGGCCCCATGGTTGTAGACCACTACGACACTCTCAGGGACGCCAGCGGTAAAGTGACCGCCTACAAAGTCTGGGCGCACCGATAATAAACGCAACTGCATCTAATAGTTCCGTGTTTCTAACTTTGACTATGCGCAGATTCAAGACCGTCTTTCTGTCCGCCGCCTTCGCCGCCCTCATCTTTGCCGCTGCCTCTGCCCACTCGCAGGACGACCTCAGCAAAGTCCTCAGCCAGATGGACGCCGCCTCCCAGAAATTCCAGAGCGCCCAAGCCGACTTCAACTGGGACCAGTACACTGCTGTCGTCCAGAGCCATGAGACGCAGACCGGGACCATCGCCTTCCGCCGTTCCGGCAAAAACGTGGAGATGGTCGCTCATGTGAAAACCGACAACGGCCAACCCGCGCCGAAGGACATCCTCTATAAAAACGGTCAGCTTACCTTCTATCAGCCGGCCATTAAGCAGCAGACCATCTTCTC
>DASRBV010000389.1:0-2600 GCA_035653455.1 Pseudacidobacterium sp.
TCGGGTGCGAATCATCCGTCAGGTTCACCAGCTCCCAGATTTCGGTCGAATTCAGCACCGGCTTCTCTGTAACCGGAGCATGCCAGGGCGTATTGTTCAGCAGCATGCCCATGGAGCGCTGCACATCGTCCATGTTCTCGCTTAGGGTCAGGCGGCGCGTCTTCACAGCGCTCGCTTCAGAGAGTCGCTCAAAGGCATGCAGCTTTTCCGGGACTACTCCGCGCTCTCCTGCCGGCTGTTTGCGCACGCGAAACTGAAGAACGGTAAAGCTGTCACTGACGAAGTTCACCTGCTCGCCGGACATGGAACTGAAATCAATGAGAAGGTCAGCGCGCTCACCCGGCGCCATTGTCACCCGCTTGAGTTTTACCGGAGCAACAAGCAGTCCCTGGTCGGAGCCGATCTGGTAAAACTCGGCCCCATTCTCCAGTGAAAACCGGAAGAAGCGCCCGTTCGAGCCATTCATGACCCGAAAACGATACAGCCGTGGCTCCACATCGCAATACGGCAGCAGTTTCCCGTTCACCAGAATCGCGTTGCCGAACACCTCCGGGACCCACACCTGGCCAGGTTTTTCTGATACGGGATACTCCAGTTGACCATCCGCCCTTAACATGCGGTCGCAGATGAGCAGGGGTATTTCATACCTGCCACGTGGCAGGTGTAAGAAATCCTCGCGCGGGTCGCGGATGAGAAACATCCCCATCATGCCCGCATATGTGTTCAGCCGGTTAATACCCATGGTGTGGTCATGGTAAAAAAGCAGCGCTGCGTGCTGGGATGAAGGGTAATAGCAGGTCTGAGATTTGCCCGGGACCACCCAGTCTTCTGGATAACCGTCGCTTTCCGGAGGCGTCCTGCCACCGTGCAGATGAATTACGCCGCGCACCTCCGGCACATCTTTTCCAGCGCCGTGCAGCGAGTAATCCACAGGCAGAAAATGCCTCGCAGGAAGCCTGTTTTGCCATTCAACGAACATGCCCTTTGCTGTCTGCGTCTCAATGGTAGGTCCGGGAAATGTTCCACCCAGCGTCCACATGCGCGTTGGAGGCAAGTCGCGATGTATTTTGACCATCGCTTCGCGCATGGCGATCTGGTAATACGGGATCTGCTCTTTCGGGTTGTCCGGACTCGGACGCATTCCATCAAACTGCGCAATGGCCGGAACAGGCAGCGGCTCGGCAAATGCAGGCAGCGTGGAGGGGTCCAGCGATGTAGCCTTCGTCATCGGCCTTAAGGCCGAATCGGCCAGCACGAGTCCGGCGCTGGCCATAAACGTTCGTCGGGTAATCAAAATTTATTCCTTTAAAGGAAAAGGGTAGCAGCTGGCGGCTGCCACCCTCGATGAAGGGGATCACAGTGAGCTACCAGCGCCAGTCCGGATCGTGGTCACCATTCTGATTGACCACAACCAGACCGCTGTTCTGGTCCAGCAGATACAGGCCCCGGTTGCGTGGCGCACGAAAGTCGAACATGCCGTCCAGCTTTCCTGCAATCGCGTCAAACGATCCGGTGATGCGCTGCCCGCCAAGCCAGTTGTCCTCAATAAAGCGAAGGACCGAGCTTTGGTCGGTGGTGGTATGGTCTACGAAATTGCGCTTCGCCCAGGGCGAAATCACCAGCAGCGGAAGCCGCGGGCCATAGCCGCAGCGCCCCTGTACATGATCGGCATTCACACCTGCCAGGGCGGTGGCCGAGCTGCTGCCACACTGTCCCGGAGCGTTCAGGGCATCGGCCGCGGTTTGTGACTGGTTCACGATGGGCCCCATTTGGTGGTCATACCAGCCGTCCGAATCATCATAGGCAATTACAACAGCCGTCGTTTTCCATTCAGGCCGCGTTTCAAGGAAGTTGATGACCTGCACCAAAAATGCCTGCTCATCAAGCGGGTCCGAATATCCAGCATGGGCATCCTGGTAGCCAGCGGCTTTCAGAAAGCTCACAGCGGGCATGTTCCCGGCCTTTACCGCCGCATAGAAGTCGTCCAGGTCGTACTGATGGTTCGCCTGGTCCGTCTTGCCGATCGCGTACACTGAGCTGGGCCGCAGGTGCTTCGGGTTTGCCGTCGTTTTGTAGTACTGGAACGGCTGATGATGAGGAATATAGTCTTTCTTGTTCACATTCGTAATGGCCGATGTGTGGGAGCGGTTGCAGCCGGTTGTGCCATTCGGGTTCTTCCTGGTCAGATCAAATCCGCCTTCAAAGAAGCCCCAGGTGATGCCTTTGGCATTCAACAGATCACCGATGTTCTGCCCGCTCATCTGCACCAGTGCACCAGTCGTCGTTGAGCAAACGTCACCAAGAGGGTCGGCATCGCTGATGAGCGTGAACCCGCCTGCGCCGTCTTCAATCACATCGCCGCCAGCGTTGACCTGGTCGCTGACACCGTTCGTCTGTCCGGCAATCAGATTGAGTGCGCCCGGCGTCGAAGGCCCGAACGTGGTGCCGTAGGAGTTGTCATTCATCGCATAGCGCTGTGCATAGTTCCAGAGCGCCGTCACAGTATTGCCGTCGTAGTAGCCCATCACCAGGGCGTTGGTCGTCTGCCCGTTTGGCGGAGGACCCGGCGTTCCCGTGTATTCAGGAAAGGCATCCATCAG
>DASRBV010000390.1:0-19154 GCA_035653455.1 Pseudacidobacterium sp.
CCGGTCCACTTCAAATGGGGCCCATTCGCGCAGATGCGCCGGATCAGTCAGTGCCAGCCAGACCTTTTCCGGCGGGTGCCGCAGTTCTCTTGTAAGAATGAGCGTCCACTTGCCTTCGCCCTTTTGCACCTGTGCTCCGCCGGCCTCACCCGGCACATATTCTTCACGCCTGGTCATCGTTTTCTCCGTGTCTTCTTTTTGGGGGGTGTGGATACCGGCATCTCCATGCGGTCAAGATAGCGTTCGAGCGCGTCCACACGGGCCGACCACAACTGCCGAAACGGGGCCAGCCACGCATCCACTTCCTGAAGCGGTTCTGGCCTGAGCCGGTAGAGACGGCGTTGCGCATCCACAGTGGACTCCACAAAACCGGCCTCGCGCAGCACTCGCAGATGCTTGGATACCGCCGGCTGCGACATCTGCAATTGACGCTCAATCTCGCCTACAGACCGCTCGGACGAAATCAGAAGACCCAGAATCGCCCGGCGGTTCGGCTCTGCAATGATTTCAAAAGCAGATTCCATGTCAATTTATATACTTTATTCGTTATATAACTGTCAAGGCATATACATGAGCGAAAACAGACAGAATCGCAGAAAGGACAGGGAAGATGACGGAGAATCAGTATTCTCCGCCATCCCCTCCGAATGCCAGGTTTTCAAAGCGGGTGCATTTCGAGAGATAGGCCAGATGCACTGAACCGGTCGGACCATTACGCTGCTTTGCAATGATGATTTCGGCCTTGCCTTCGCTCTCTGGATCAGGATTACCATTCTCATCGCGGTTGTAATACGCCTCGCGATGGATAAAGGCAACAACGTCAGCGTCTTGCTCAATCGAGCCGGATTCGCGCAGGTCAGAGAGCATCGGCTTTTTATCGCCGCCGCGCTGCTCTGAGGCGCGGCTCAACTGCGAAAGCGCAATCACCGGGACCTGTAACTCCTTTGCCAGCGCCTTCAACCCGCGGGAAATTGCCGAGACTTCCTGCGTGCGGTTCTCATAACGCTTCGCTCCCGGACCAGGCGCACTTGCCGTCATCAATTGCAGGTAGTCCACTACCACCAGGTCCAGCCCGCCCTGCATCTGCCGCAGCCGCCGGGCTTTTGCGCGCATCTCGGTCAGCGAAATGCCGGGCGTGTCATCAATGAACAACCTCGATTCTGCAAGCTGTTCCAGTGCATGCGTCAATTTCTGCTGGTCTTCACGCAGCAGAAAGCCTTTCTGTATCTTCTGCGAATCCACCAACGCCTGCGAGGCCAGCATACGGCGCAGCAGCGACTCCTTCGACATTTCGAGCGAAAAGATGGCGACCACTTTCCCGCCATAGACCGCCGCGTTCTGAGCAATGTTGATGGCCCACGCCGTTTTTCCCATCGAAGGACGCGCCGCAATAATGATCAGTTCGGAAGCCTGCAGGCCGCTGGTCATCCGGTCGAAATCCGTAAAATGCGTGGCGAGTCCAGTGACCTCGCGGCCCTCTTTATAGAGGTTGTCAATGGTCCCGAATGAGTCGCGGACAATCTCCGGAATGCTGGCAAACCCGCGCGTAATGCCGCGTTCAGTGACTTCCAGCAGCCCGCTCTCGGCGGCATTCAGGACCTCAAGCGCGTCTTCGCTTTGATCCGCCGCCTGGGTAATCGCGGTGGAGCAGATATTGATAAGTTGCCGCAGGAGTGACTTGTCTTTTACAACGCGGACATACTCTTCAATCGAAGGCCGCCTTGGCAGTCCTTCTGTGAGCGACGCAAGGTAGGCCACGCCACCGATGGCCTCCAGTTCCTTGCGCTTGCTCAACTCTTCTGAGAGTGTGATGATGTCCACGGCACGGCCCGCATCAATCATCTCTGCCATGCGCGCAAAGATCCGCCGGTGCGAATCGAGCGAGAAATCATCAGACTTCAGCTTTTCCGCGGCTTCGTTGTAAAGATGATTATCCAGAAGGACAGAGCCGAGAATAGAACGCTCAGAATCAGGACTTGCCGGAAGCCCCCGCTCAAATTCGATATCAGGAGAAGTAGCCATGACTCTTATTAAGTGTAGGGTTTTTACGGCGGCGCAGGCGCCTCAGACCGAAAATGTTCCTGTGAATGCCATAGGAAATTTCGGAAAACGTGGATTTGAGCGTTGCATCCCGTGCCTTCCTTTCGTCTAATCCCTCAAAGGCGATATCATCAAAACAGCCCCCGGATATCTTATGAAACCGATGTTTGCCCGTCTTGCCCTCTTGCTGGCCGCATTCTGTGCCTGCACTTCCCTGCTTCAGGCCCAGTCCGCTACAGTGACGCAGGCCACGGCCAATCCCGCCCAAAACGCTGAAATCAAAGAGATGCAGAAGCTTGAAGACCAATGGAGCGATGCCGTCGTCAAGCGCGACCAGTACGGGCTGGAACTGCTGCTTTCACCCCTCTACGTTGGCATTTCATCCAATGGCGAAGTCACAACGCGCAACCAGCAGATCGCCACGCTTTTCCAGCGGAGCACGGACCCTCTCAGCATGGAACAGCGCGTGGTCAGCGTCCGGATGCTGGGCGACGTGGCGGTCGTAAACGGAACTTATATCGTGCGCCACCGGGAGAATGGCAATCCTGTCGAAGAACGGGGCATCTTTACACACGTCTTCCAGCGCGTGCGCTCTAACTGGCTCTGCATTAACGCGCAGCGGACGTTGGTAGCAGAGGAAACCCCCGGGAAACAGCGGACAGAGAAGAAAAAGAGTGACGCGGAACTGCCATTCCACATCCCTTTCCTTCACAGGGGTGAGGAACCTGCATCACAACCCGGGCAAACTGCCGTTCAACAAGACCAGCAGCAGCCGCGGTAACGGAAGGCAAGATATGCCTTTCGGTCAAAAGCCCCGCAAACCAAAGCCGCTCGAAGAACCAGCGCTTTACGAATATGCCATCGGTGCGCTGGCCCGCCGCATGCGTACCGTTGCCGAACTCAAGCGATTGATGCGCAATCGTGTCGAAGAGGGCGAAAAAGGCGAAGCAAAGATCAGCGCGGTCATCGCAAAGCTGAAAGACCAGCGTTATCTCAACGACACAAATTTTGCTACAGAATACGCCCGCCTGCGCCAGGATAACTCCGCCTTTGGCAAACGCCGCGTACGTCAGGATTTGATACAAAAAGGCGTTCACGCCGATGTGATTGCACGCACACTCGACTCTGCTTACGAAAACGTGGACGAAGAAGCCCTTGCCCGTCAGCACCTTGCCCGCAAGCGCGTCCGCAAGCCTGCGAACGACAAAGAGGCTGCGCGTGTGATGCGGATGCTCGTGCGGGCAGGGTTTTCATCCGGGACGATTTTCAAAGTCCTGAAGCAATGGGAAGTTGACGATGAGGCGCTCTCCGGACTCGATTCGATCGAAGAAGACTGAGCGCGCACCCTTTCGCGTTCCATGCCAAAGAATGCGACGCCCTGGTCTATTGCCACTCTTAAAAATGCCAGATCAGGTCCCCGGCAAACGTCAGTTGTGTTGATTTCGTAGGAGCGCCGCCGGTTGGAGCATCATACGCTGGCTTATCATACGAGTGCTCCAGCCGCAGTTCAGGCCGAAACGTAACAGTACTGCCAATCCAATAGTTCAGCCCCACGAGATGTTCGGTGTACTTCGTCGCTGTTCCCGTGCGCTGGCCTTTCAAATCATCGAAGAATTCATTGCGAATGGTAAGCGACGTATGATGGTTGTTCCATTCGTGCTCAATATAGTTCACAATGGCCCAGTCCGGAGCGTAGCAGTGTGTTGCCGCCGGATTACACTGCGCCCCATTGGCCCCGTTTATCAGCGCAGGTGAAGTGATGCTGCCGCTGTTGGCGCCGATATTTGCATGGGGCCCATAACTGATACACGGATCTAACCCATAACATAGGTTAGGCACGTCGCGTTCGTACTGATACCAGTATTCGGTGTCTGTATGCCAGGTAGCATTAAATTTGTGATAATACGTCAGATAATAACCAGACAGATTGTTATAAGAGTACTTGCCGGAGTTGATCGAATTCGCGCAGAAATATAAGTTGTTTTCGCCGTTGCTCCACGTATAGGCCGCACAGGCGTTACCGGTAAGCTTTGCATACTTGCTCCACGGAGCAGCTTCGCATCCCGCCGAAACACCTTCCTGCACCGTCCAGTGATTATTGATCTTGGTGGTTACATTGATGCCGTGCTGCGTATAGCAATCGTAGGTGTAAAGCAGCGAATGACTATAGGTGTAATTGTTTGGGGCCAGTTGCGCTTCAATGTCTGGCAGAGAGATGTAGCGCCCTACGCGAACATCTGTTCCTTCGCCAATGTGCGGCAGATAAAAATCCAGGTAATACATCACTGGATCAAAGCCATAAGTATTGTTCTTCTGGAGCAATTGCTGACTGAAGACGCCATATGCTGTCGTAAAGCGGTAATCCATCCCATAAATGCTGGCCAGGCGAAAACCCCAGTCAAAATGCTCTTTCTGCACAGTGTCCGGCAGCCGTTCAAAATAGAGTGCCGCCTGATCAAGCTGCACTGAATTTGGAATCGCGTCATAAGCTGCCGGAGCATTGGCATACTTGCCCTTGTTCGACGTGCTGGCGTTATAGCCAATATCAAACCACCCATAAATCTTGAAGCGGCTTTCGTTTTTGTTGATGGCCTGCATGAGCATATAAGTCTGGTAGTCAGGCGCGCCAATCACAACCGTGCCGCCAATCGGCCAGTCTGCTGAAGGGAACGGGGGAGAATTCAGCGGAGCGGGTGTTCCCCTGCGCGGCGGATCAGGTGCAGCAGGAAGATTGCCGGAGCTTGCCGTCCAGTCGTCAAGATAAGCGTGGCCCAGACGCGTCCAGAATCCGCGGCCCTGTGTGGACTGCGCTGGTGTGCTGCCGGTAGTAGTGGATGCAGTGCTCTGAGAGGGCGCGTCCTGAGCAAAAATACAGAGTTGCGTCAGGGCAAAAAACATCAGGCTCAAAGCAAAAAGACAAACTTTATCGTTCCATCGAAACTTGCTCATGGGTGTCCGTTCGATTGCCTAAAACAGGCTGATTTGCAATCTAACGGACCATCCATAAGCCCCGGATAAGTGAGCCATAAGGTGTTCGTAAAGGTCCTTTATGGGGGCGTAAGGAAAGGAGCTGCCTGCAACAGATCTCTCCGACCAGACCTGGTTTTACTGTGGAGTGATAATTCCACCCACCGAACTGCGCTTTGGGAGCTTGTCTGGATCTGCCCCGGATTGAGAGACGGTTGCAGCAGGCGGATTCAGGTCAGCCAGCTTTTCTGCAATTTTCTCACAGAGATTTTTGACCTCAGCAATCTTTTCCGAAGCAGCAAAACCTAGCCTGTCAGCCACACGAAGCATGATTTCAATTTCCAGCAAAAGGCCCCGGGCAGCGCTTTTTTGCTCCCCGCCTGGCGCAGTTCTGGCAGCCAGCGATACCACCGCCTGGCGAAGCTGGCGCGACAATCCGTCTGTCTCCTCGGCTGGAAAAGTGCTGGTCAACTGATAGATACTCACACACAGATCCAAAGCATGGTTGTATTGTGTACTTTCCGGCAACTCATTCTCCTCTGTTCCATCCCTGAACAGCATTTTAGAGTGTCGGCGCCTGTCGTCCCTGTAAACTATAAGGAATGGCCGATTCTCCCGCCCGGAACACCTCTCCAATCAAACTCATTGCCATAGACATTGACGGTACACTGCTGCCTTCGGCTGGAATGGCCATCAGTGAGCGAAATAAGCGCGCACTGCGTCTGGCAGAGAGTGCAGGGATGGAAATCGTCATCGCTACAGGCAGACGCCAGGCCTATGCCGTGCCTCTGCTTGAGCCGCTGGAACTGAAGCCGGATACAGTCCTGATTACCTCCAATGGCACCGTTACGCGCACCCTTGCCGGCGAGCACATTGAGCGGGCGCTGCTTCCTGTCGAGACCGCGCGCGGACTTTGCGGCGTTTTACGGCAGTTTGGAGGAACGGCCGTCTTCACCTTCGACCGCGATGGTAAAGGCGAGTTGGTCATCGAATCGCTGGAGCAGCTCCACACCCGCATTGCCGCATGGGTCGAGGCAAACCGTCCATGGATCGAGGAGGTCCGCCCGCTGGAGCGCGCTTTCGATGCGGGTGAACCGCCCGTGCAGGGAATGGTTTGCGGCACTGTAGAGGAGATGGACCGTGCTGAAAAGTGGCTTGCCTCCAGCCCCTATGCAAAGCTCATAGAGATGCATCAGACCCAGTATCCAAAACGCAACCTCAGTATTCTGGACATCCTGCCACCGGGATGGTCAAAAGGCGTGGCCCTGCGCAGGCTCGCCAACCGCCTCGGCCTGCAAAAAGAAGAAATTATGGCGATTGGCGACAATTTTAATGACCTCGAAATGCTCGAATTTGCTGGAAATCCAGTACTTATGGCCAATGCCTCGCCGGAGTTGCTGGCAATAGGAAAGCAGCGCGGATGGCGCATCGCTCCTGCGAACGATGATGACGGCGTTGCGGCAATACTTGAAGAAACCCTTTGTCATGTGAGCGTGGTAGAGTGACCTTCATGCGGCATTTTGGGCAACTCTGCCAGCGCGTTTCAGGCACAGAGGACGCAAAGTATTCGAGGTGTTCCCCGGCATACAATACTTTTCGGACCTTCGCAGCAGCGCTGTTGTTTATTGCTCTCTGTTTTCGGGCCGATGCCGCAGAACATATCACTCTGAAAAATGGCTTTGATCTGATCTGCGACCATCGCCAGCCCGACGGCGATCATGTCCGGCTCTATCTCGATTCCGGCAGCGCGAACTTTGTTGATGTGGCCGTAAATGAAATTGTCAGTTCAGAGTACGTGGACCTCCCGAAGGCGCCAGCGAACACACAACCGGCAACGGCAAACACAAAGCTGACTACAGCCGATGTTCACGAGCTTCTGACGCGCGCCGGGGCCCGGCACGATCTGGACGTAGACCTGCTTGCAAGCATCGTAAAAGCAGAGAGCGGCGGAAATGCCCATGCGGTAAGCCGCTCCGGAGCACGTGGGCTGATGCAGCTTATGCCGAAGACGGCGGCAGGGCTCGGCGTGAATGACAGCTTTGCTGCTGAGCAGAATGTGAACGGCGGCACGGCTTATCTTGATGCGCTGCTGAAGAAATATCATGACAATCTTGCACTGGCCCTTGCGGCATATAACGCCGGACCCGCAGCCGTGGAACGCTGGCACGGAATTCCACCTTACCGGGAAACTCGGGCCTATGTAGCACGAGTGATCCATGAATTCAACCGCAGGTATTCTCAGCGAATATCGGCCCAAAAGCAGCTGGCGAGCATGCAAGGCTCATCCGGCAATTGATTCCCATCCTGCGCAGCCGGGTGCTCCATACAAGTCCGGAGTTGGGTGTGGAACAGTAAGGGTATCTCTTGAATAAGAAGAACTGGCTTCTGTGGATTGTGGTACTGGCCGCACTTGCAGTTTTTGCGCTGTGGGCCCGGCACCGCATCCATTTTCAATGGCATGTATTTGTTGAACAGCTCAGGCTGGCTGACTGGAAGCGCATCAGCATCGCCATCGGTCTGATCTGGATGGCCTATGGTCTGCGCGCTCTACGCTGGTCCATCTTTCTCCGGCCCACCAAACGCGTTTCTCCTTTTGCTCTGATTGGCCCTATGGTCATCGGGTTCACAGGTGTCGCGCTCTTCGGGAGACTCGCTGACCTTGTGCGCCCTTATCTGGTCTCGCGGCGCACGCAGATTCCGCTCAGCGCGCAAGTCGCCGTCTACACTGTGGAGCGCATGTTCGATATGGGCTCCATGGCGCTTATCTTTTCCACTGTTCTGCTGTTTTCTCCAGACCGCCATTCCCTGCCCCGGCCCGACCTCATCAACAAAGCCGCACTGGGAGGCCTGCTTGTGGCCGTCTTTCTGGCATTGTTTACGGCCTTTGTACGCGCTTCAGGAAAAGCTGTCGCGCGGCTGCTGGGGCGGCTCCTGGGAGCACTCTCGCAAAACCTGGGCCATCAAGTCGAAGATAAAATTCTCAATTTCCGTGACGGGCTGAACGCCATCGGCTCCATGGGCGATCTTCTCCTCGTAGTCATCATCTCGCTCGTCCACTGGAGCATGATTACTTTGGCATATCTTGAGACAACGCGCGCCTTTGTTGCCGACCCCATTCTCTCGCACATGCGCCTTTCCCAATGCATGTTGCTGATGGCGGCCAGCATGGGCAGCTCCCTTATCACTCTTCCCGTGCTTGGATGGTTTACACAAATCGGCCTGACCACAGCAGCCATGCAGGCCTTCTTCAGAGTGTCGTGGGAACCGGCGCTCGGCTGCGGGTCTGTTCTGCTGCTGGTGACATTCCTCAGCGTAATTCCCCTGGGACTCGCATGGGCGCGCTTTGAGCAGGTTTCTCTACGAAAAGTCGCGCGCGAAAGCGAACATGCTGGTGAAGAAATCGCGGCCCAGCACGAACAGGCACAAGCGTAAAACGAACCTGTACGCTGTATATATGCACCAAACGCTCTATGTTGCTTCAGGCAATCCGGGAAAGCTCCGCGATTTTGCTGTCGCTGCCGAACTCTTTCGTATCACCATCGCTCCGCTGCCAAACCTTACAGACATTCCCGCTCCAGAGGAAAACGGCACTACCTTTGAAGAAAACGCGCGCATCAAGGCCGTATACTACAGCCATTTTGCTCCCGGCCGTTTCATCATAGCCGATGATTCGGGCCTGGAAGTAGATGCGCTCGGCGGCGCTCCCGGTGTGCGCTCCGCGCGCTATGCAGAGGACACTGGATTCGAAGCTCCCGGATCCACAGACGAGCGTAACAACCTCTGCCTGTTGCAAAATCTTTCTTCACGCAAGGCCGGAAAAAATACGGCGCGTTATCGTTGCGTAATCGCCCTTGCCCGCGATGAACAGGTCCTGCTCACGGCCGAAGGTTCAGTGGAAGGAGAAGTCCTCCCGGCACCGCGGGGCACAGGTGGGTTCGGCTACGACCCGTTGTTTTATCTGCCTCATTTGCGCAGGACGATGGCAGAAATAGACCTGCCTCAGAAACAAAAGCTGAGCCATCGTGGAAAAGCGCTTTTGAAATTGCTGGAACAACTGACCCAAAGGCCGATTTGATAGCGTCGCTTATCAGTGGAAAATGCAATTGACAATGTATGAGCGGTTCGACTACATTAATCGCCGTTGAGAAAACGTTTTCCATCAAGAGACTCAAAAATATGAGGAGGTTAGATGCATGAGACGCCTGTCCCTCTCCATTCTTGCGATCGCCGTTGCCTTTACTTGCTCTGCGAGACCGGTTTTCGCTCAATTCAGTGGATCCATCACCGGAGAAGTCCTCGACCCCTCCGGATCAGTCGTGCCTGGCGCAACCCTGGTCCTGACAAGGACTGATACCGGAGAAAAACACACTGCAACCACCAATGCTTCCGGCGTCTATCTGTTCGTCAGCCTTGCCCCCGGCGCTTATCAATTAACTGCAAGTGCTTCGGGCTTTGGTGAAACGCACAATAACCTCGTCCTGCAGACAGGTCAGGTACTTAATTTTCCTGTTAGACTGGCCGTTGCTGGCGCGACCCAGACCGTTCAGGTCACTACCGAAACACCTGTTCTGGATACCGCAGATACGCGCCTGCAGGAAACGTTGTCTACACAAACCCTGTCCACGCTCCCTCTCTCCGGACGCAACATGATCTCCCTGGTTACGCTTGCTCCCGGAGTGACCGGGACTGGTGTCACCAGCAACGGCAGTCCCGGATCAGGCCGCGACAATTACTCGACTGAAACACAAGTAGATGCCAGCGCAAACGGACAAGGCGCGGTGGGCAATATGTATGTAATAGATGGCCTGGATGTAACCAGTTCGATTCGACCTGGCGTTCTGAACATGACGCCGAATCCGGATTCGATTGCCGAAACCAGCATTCAGACCAACACATACAACGTGGATTATGGGCGCGCCAGTTCTATCCAGATGACCATGACGACAAAGTCGGGAGGCAACTCCTATCACGGCAACGCGAGCGACTACTTCACCTATCAAAACTTTTTTGCGGGCACTGAATTCACCCATAAGTACGCGCCGTTCCATAGCAATAACATCTCAGCTACCATCGGCGGCCCCATCGTTCCTCGTCGTAACGCTGGTTTCTTTTTCTTTAGTATTGAGCCGTTGCGCTCGTCGGCGGCGGTAAGTTCGACTACGTCTTTTGAAGATCCGGCATTTACCGCATTTGCGCAATCAGCATTTCCGAACACTATTGGCACAAAGTTATTAACAAGCTATCCCGTCAGCCGCGTTGCAAATGTGACGGTATCTTCAACCGCAGCATCTCTTTACCCAGCCACCTGCGGAACACCAGCCACAAACAATCTGCCCTGCAGCATGGCGATCATTGATACCGGGAATTTCACCGCCGCGCAATATCGCAACGGATTGCAGTACAACTTCCGCCTCGACAAGGATTTTGCCAGTGACCGGCTCTATGGCACCTTCTACAGGACCACTCTGAATACGAATGGCGTAAGTCCACGATCAGCATTCGATACATCCAGCACGTTCAGTCAGTATGCCATTCAGGTGAATGAAACACACACCTTCAGTCCGGATACTCTGAACGAAGCTGCTTTTGCTGCGATGCGTGTCGAGGGCATCCAGCCGCAGAAAGGTCTCTTCAGTGTTCCTGTGGTGAACGTCACTGGAATTGGCACGGGCTTCGGAGCAGGGTTCGCGCAGGGCGATTTCATTCAGCATAACTACCACTGGCGCGATGTACTGACGCACACCTACAAATCACACGTTCTAAGGTTTGGATACGAAGGCTTGTTTGGGGATGACGTTGAAATCTTCAATGGCCCGTATGACCAGCCAACTTTTCAATTTAATGGCCTGCTCGACCTGGCACAGGACAACGTCTATACCGAAACAGGGCTGGCTTATAGTCCACTGTCTGGCCAGAGAGACCAATGGAACTGGAATGCGGCAGGCGTAACGCACGGTGTATTCGCTGAAGATACCTGGAAGGCCACTCCCAGGCTCACACTAAACTTCGGCCTCCGTTGGGACGACTTCGGAAATCCCTGGTCGCGCAGCCAGAACACGGCCTTCTCTAACTTCTACTACGGCCCAGGTCAATCATTGCAGGAACAGATTGCCAACGGCATCCTTGTTCGGCACCACCATGCCCTCAACCGTTCCATCACAGATGTCTTCAGTCCTCGCGGAGGCGTTGCATGGGACGTAGCAGGCGATGGAAAATGGCTGATCAAAGGCGGGGCTGGCTTCTTTCACAACTGGCCGACTCTCGCTAACGTTCAGGAGGAGTTCCGCGGAAATCCTCCAGGAGATATCTTCCCCACCTTCTATGGCGGCCAGACACCGGCACCCGTTTTTGGCTTTGGGACCTCCAACCAGAAGCCTTTCAACTTTCCCGCTCCCTCGATTGCAGCTTATTCCCTCAATGCAAAGGGAGGAATCAACGGGTTGCAATTTGGAGTTGGCGGCATAGATCCTAACTTGCGCTCTCCTGTGGCTTATGTGTATTCAGCCTCATTAGAGCACCAGCTCTTGCAAAATCTTGTGGCCGGAATCTCCTATTCCGGATCGAAGGGCAGAGATCTTCTATCAGGAGGAGGTCAGGTCTATAACGTGAGTTATGGGCAGGACATCAATGCTCTTCCCGGCGATCTCATCATCCACAACAGCACGACCCCAACGCGCCTGAATACCAGCTTCGGCGCAGTCAGTTATACACAGAACGATCGTCTTTCTGACTACAACGCGCTGATTCTTTCCCTGCGAGGGCGCTTCTCGCGGGCCTTCTTTACCGCTTCCTACACCTATTCATCTTCCAAAGATGACACGCAGGTCTATCCCACCTATATCAATCCGCATCAGTGGTATGGGCCATCTGTATGGGACGCGCCCAACCGTTTTTCGCTGGCCTGGAACTATGAGTTTCCGGCTTACAACAGCGGGCTTGGTCTCCTGGGCCGCGTTGCCAGCGGATGGCAATTGAGCGGCACAACCATTATTCAGGACGGCAATCCGTTTACCGTATCCACAAACGCCGCCTTCAGGCCGTTGACGGACAGCAGCGGCAAGTTCACTGGATATGCGCCCGGAAGCGGCGATTTCAACGCAGACGGCGACAACTTCGATTTTCCTGACGTTGTGAACTACCACTATTCGACTGGGCGGCATAACTACCTTCAGGGATTGTTCGCTCCCGGTAACTTTCCTGCGCCATCCACATTTGGCTCCGAAGGCAATGAACGGTACAGCGCATTCCGCGGCCCCGGCTTTGCTCAATGGGATACCGCTCTGCTGAAAAAGACGGCCATCACAGAAGCAGTCTCTCTGCAATTGCGGTTTGAGTTTTACAACCTCTTCAACAGACCAAACCTTACGGGTATGGACACAAACCTGCCAGACGCGAATTTCGGTAAAGCAACAAATCAATACACGCCCCGGTTCCTGCAGATTGGAGGAAACATCGTCTTTTAGAATGCAATCGTGGCCTTGTGGAACAAATATTGCTTCTATGGAATGGCTGCCTGTATGTTGCTGACGGTCCCGGCAATGCCACAGGCAGACACCCAGTTCGCCGTTGCGATGCGCGACATGCAGCAGCGAAATTTCTCTGCGGCGCTGCATTCAGCCAATGATGCGCTAAAGGCAGCGCCACGCGATTGCCGCTGGCTTACGGTAAAGGGTATGGCACTCGACAATCTTGGTGAGCGACAGAATGCGCTTGCATTCTTTCAGCAGGCGGTCAACAATTGTCCGCGCTTTCTGCCAGCGCTCGAAGGCCTGGCGCAGATCCAGTACGCCCAGCATTCACCACAGGCAGCGCACACACTGGAAACCATTCTCACTCTGCGCCCTGACGACGAAACCACGCATGCCATGCTGGCTGTTCTGGACTGGCAAAAGGGCGACTGCCAGCACGCTGTCGAGCATTTTGCAAAAGGAGGGCGGCAGGTGGACGCCAATCCGGCGGCACAGACAGAATATGGCTTCTGCCTGCTTCAAACCGGCGATACGCAGCACGCAGAAGACGTCTTTCAGCATTTGATGGAGCAGAGCAACAGTCCACAAGACCGCATGAGGTTCGCATTCGCGGCATGGAAAAACAAAGACCACACCCGCGCGCTGGATGCGCTGGCCCCATTGATTTCAGCCACAGCCCCTGACGCAATGGCCCTGCGGCTCGCTGCACAGATTGCTGAAGACAAGGGTGACACTCCGGACGCAGTCAAATGGCTGAGACAGGCGATCGTAGCTGATCCCAAAAATGCCGAAGGCTACCTGATTTTTGCCGGCATTTCCTATACACACCAGTCCTGGCCAGTCGGCATTGATATGCTGAACGCCGGGCTGACACAGTTGCCCAACGATGCGCGGCTTTATCTTGCGCGCGGAGTATTGCGGGTGCAGCTAAGCCAGCTTGATCTTGCCATTGCTGATTTCGAAAGCGCCCACCGGCTCGATCCGAAATTGTCTCTCGCCGAGGATGCTATTGGCATGATGCAGAGCCAGAAGCACCAGAATGCCGCTGCTCTGGAGACGTTCCGCAACCAGGCCATGCAGCATAAGGATGATGCCCTGCTTCAATACCTGTACGCCGAGGCCCTGTCGCAGCAGGACAACACCGGCCCGCAGCAGACAGCCGAGGCCATTGCCGCGCTCAGGCGCGCCGTGGCCATCGAGCCGGACTACCGTCCTGCGCACGATTTGCTCAGTATGCTGTACCTGCGCGCAAATGATCTGCCTTTGGCCATCAGCCATGCAGAAAGAGCACTGCAGTTAGACCCGAATGACGATACGGCTGTGTATCAGGAACTGATGGCGTACCGCCGTCTTGGTAAAAAAGAGCAGGTAGACGCTTTGGTAGCACGTCTCAAGGAAATCAAGCAAACTCAGCAGAATGCAAAGACGAAGTACCTTCTTCAGGAAGCCCAGCCATAAATTCGCAGAAAGAGGTGCATGATGTACAGACCTTCGAGAAGAAAGTTCATCCAGACGGGCATAGCCGCAGCGGGATCAGCCGCGATACGGCCTCGCGCATTTGCCATGTTCGCCGCAGGCACAGATGCGATTGTCCCGCAACTATCGCAATTTAACTATGGCGATGTGCAGTTACTCGACGGCCCTATGCTCGACCAGTTCAATGCAAACCATGCCTTCTTTCTGGCAATAGATGAAGACAAGCTGCTGAAGCCGTTCCGCAAACGCGCGGGTCTCCCGGCCCCCGGTGAAGACATGGGAGGCTGGTACAACTTCTCAGATGATTTTGATCCGCCACGCAATATGACTGGCTTCGTTCCCGGCCACAGCTTTGGGCAGTATCTCTCTTCGTTGGCCCGCGCATACGCGGTGACCGGATCAAAACCGACGCAGGAAAAAGTACACCGTCTCGTGCGTGGATTCGCTGCTACCGTCAGCGAGAAGTTTTATGTGGACTACCCGCTTCCTGCCTATACTTTCGACAAGATCAACTGCGGCCTGATGGATGCACACCAGTTCGCTGCCGATCCCATTGCGCTGTCTGTTTTGAATAAAGAAACAGATGCCGTCCTTCCATTCCTGCCGGAAAAAGCGCTGAACCGTCGCGAGCAGGCGCAGCGTCCGCACAAAAACATTGCCTTTACATGGGATGAAACTTACACCCTGCCGGAAAATTTGTATCTCGCTTACAAACGCGGCGCAGGCGGCCGCTATAAGCAACTGGCTGCCCGCTTCCTCGAAGACGACACTTACTTCGATCCACTTGCTGAAGGACAGAACGTTTTGCCAGGAGAACACGCCTACAGCCATGTAAATGCGTTTTCTTCCGCAATGCAGGCCTATCTTGTCACAGGAAACGAGAAGTATCTGCGTGCTGCGCGCAATGGCTTTGAATTTGTGCGCACTACACAGAGCTTCGCCACCGGAGGCTGGGGGCCGGATGAAACCTTCCGTTCGCCAGACAGCGGCGAGATGGGCGAGAGCCTCACCAGGACCCATGCCAGCTTTGAAACCCCATGCGGCGCTTATGGGCATTTCAAGATTACGCGCTACCTGCTCCGCGTTACCGGAGACAGCCGCTATGGCGATAGCATGGAGAGGGTCCTTTACAACACAATCCTCGGCGCCAGGCCGCTTCTGGAGGATGGTACGAGCTTCTATTACTCGGACTATAACAACAATGCTTCAAAGTTCTATCATCAGGACAAATGGCCGTGCTGCTCCGGCACATTCCCGCAAATTACAGCAGACTACGGAATTAGTTCCTACTTCCGGCATCCTCACGGAATCTATGTCAATCTGTATGTACCGTCGAAAGTAAGTTGGACACAGAATGGTGCGCGCTGCGAGCTTCGTCAGCGCACGTCCTACCCGCTTGTTCCGGAAACAGAGATGGAAGTCAATCCGGAACGCCCGGCAAAGTTCGTAGTAGCTGTGCGAATTCCGTCATGGGCGGGACCAAAAACATCCGTTGCAATCAACGGCAAGCGTATCGGACCCGAAATCAGGCCCGGAACGTTTTTTCCTGTCGAACGCGAATGGAAAAAAGGCGACCGAATTGAGATTTTCTTCGATATGCCAGGCGTTCTGGAAGCTGTGGATTCAAAGCATCCAAATACCGTGGCTTTGGTACATGGCCCGCTTGCACTCTTCGCAATCGAGCCCCTGAATGTCCAGATGAAACGCGCACAGCTACTGTCCGCTGCGCAGTTGTCCCGCGGATCAGACCACTGGATTGTCGAAAGCGATGCAGGACGCATCACTATGAAGCCCTTCGCTTCCATCTCAAATGAGAAGTACAGGCTCTACCATGATGTAAATGCATAAGCTGGAGGGTTGGGTGTCCCCATCTTCAAGGACACCAAACCTCCAGATCAACAATATAGGCCGAATTACTTCGCCACAGCCTGCGCAGCATGAAGTTGTTGCAACGCGTTCACCGTGGTTGTATGTTTCTGCCGCGCCTGAATACCTTCCGCGGCAGCGCGCGCTGCCGCAAGCGTTGTGATCGTAGGAATGCGCTGCATCACCGCCGCGCGCCGGATTGCCTTCTCGTCAAAGAACGGGTCTTGACCATGCGGCGTATTCACAATCAACTGGATACGATCGCCCTTGATCAGGTCCACCACATTTGGACGGCCTTCCTTCACCTTGTAAACGCGCTCGACCACCATCCCGGCCTGTTCAAGCACTTGGGCTGTGCCTTCGGTAGCAACCAGGTGGAAGCCCAACTCGACATATTGCCGCGCCACATCCACCACCTGCGCCTTGTCGCGGTCATTCACGCTGAAGAAGACCGTGCCTTTCAGCGGCAGATGCTGTCCGGCAGAAAGTTGTGCCTTTGCAAATGCTTCACCGAAGTTGTCCGCCACGCCCATCACTTCGCCCGTTGACTTCATCTCCGGACCAAGTACGGTATCTACTCCCGGAAATTTGTTCCACGGAAAGACCGGAGACTTCACAAAGTAGTGTGTTCC
Organism: Pseudacidobacterium sp.; assembly: GCA_035653455.1. GTDB lineage: Bacteria > Acidobacteriota > Terriglobia > Terriglobales > Acidobacteriaceae > Pseudacidobacterium. The sequence continues at coordinate 16,451 of DASRBV010000390.1, forward strand.
GGTTTCGAGGTCCCTTCCGGAAGCTACATACTCAGACAGAAAGTCGCGCAGCCTGCGGCCCGTCATCAGACGCGAAGCAATCTTCGCCAACGGCACGCCGGTGGCCTTCGACACATACGGCACAGTGCGCGAGGCGCGCGGATTGACTTCGATCACGTAGACCTTGTCGCGCTGGATCGCAAATTGCAGGTTCACCAGACCGACAACATTCAGTGCCAGCGCCAGTTTGCGTGTATAGGTGCGGATGGTGTTGAGCACCTCCGCTGAGAGATCTACCGGCGGCAGCACACACGAAGAGTCGCCGGAGTGGATACCCGCCTCTTCGATGTGCTGCATGATTCCGGCGATGACGACATCCGTGCCGTCGCAGAGCGCGTCTACGTCCACCTCGACTGCATCTTCCAGGAAGTGGTCAATCAACACAGGCCGCTCCTGCGAGTACTCAACGGCCTCCTTCATGTAGCGCGCGACCGCATCGCTGTCAAAAGCGATGGTCATGGCGCGCCCGCCGAGCACATACGATGGCCGCACCAGCACCGGATAACCAATCCGCTCCGCGCCTGCAAGCGCCTCTTCCACGCTGGTGGCCATAGCGCCCGGCGGCTGCGGAATGTTCAATTCTTCAAGCAGTTTGCCAAAGCGCTTGCGGTCTTCGGCCAGGTCAATGGACTCCGGAGAAGTCCCGAGGATCGGCACACCGGCCTCTTTCAGCCGCAGCGCCAGGTTCAGCGGGGTCTGCCCGCCAAACTGCACAATCATGCCAATCTCTGCGCCGCTCTTCGCCTCGTGCTCATACACAGCGAGCACATCTTCGAGCGTCAGCGGTTCAAAGTAGAGACGGTCGCTGGTATCGTAGTCGGTCGAAACCGTCTCAGGATTGCAGTTGACCATGATGGTCTCGTAGCCGTCTTCCTTCAGCGCAAACGCAGCATGGCAGCAGCAGTAATCAAATTCAATTCCCTGCCCGATGCGGTTCGGCCCGGCGCCCAGAATGATGACCTTGTGCTTGCTGGTCGGGATGGCCTCATCTTCCTCGTCGTAGCAGGAGTAGAGATACGGCGTCATGCTCTCGAATTCAGCCGCGCATGTGTCCACCAGTTTGTAGACAGGCTGAATGCCATGCCGGTTTCGCAGTTGCCGCACCTGCTTCACACCTTCGCTGCCGGAAAGCCCCCAGACCTCGGCGATACGCTCATCGGAAATCCCCATGCGCTTGGCTTTGCGCAATGTTTCTGCTGAGACCGTGTCCGGATTGTAGTCGGCCAGCGATGCGATCATGTCCGTGACTTCCTTGATGTGGTACAGGAACCACGGATCAATCGAAGTCATGCGCGCCACTTCGCGCACGCTCAGACCGCGGCGGAAGGCAAAGCGAATATAGTCAATGCGCCCGGGCTTGGGCGTAACCAGCATCTGTGTCAGACGCCGCGGGTCGAGTATCTCCGCGCCGACTTTCTTTCCTGTATCCAGCGAGCGCAGCGCCTTCATCAGCGATTCCTTGAAGGTGCGGCCAATCGCCATGACCTCACCCACCGATTTCATCTGCGGCCCGAGATTTTCATCTGCTCCCGGGAACTTCTCAAACTGCCACTTCGGGATCTTCGTAACGACATAATCAATCGTCGGTTCAAAGCACGCCGGGGTCATCTTCGTAATGTCATTCGGAATCTCATCCAGCGTGTAGCCCACGGCCAGCTTTGCCGCAATCTTCGCAATCGGGAAGCCCGTCGCCTTCGAGGCCAGCGCCGAGGAGCGCGATACACGCGGGTTCATCTCGATGACCGTCATGCGGCCCGTCAGCGGATTCACCGCAAACTGCACATTCGACCCGCCCGTCTCTACGCCGATTTCGCGCATCACCGCAATCGCAGCCGTGCGCATCTTCTGGTATTCACGATCGGTAAGTGTCTGCGCTGGAGCAATCGTGATGGAATCGCCGGTATGGACGCCCATCGGGTCCATGTTCTCAATCGAGCAGACGATAATGACGTTGTCCGCCAGGTCCCGCATCACCTCCAGCTCGTACTCTTTCCAGCCGAGAACCGATTCTTCAATCAGGCACTCATGCACCGGCGAGAGGTCCAGTCCGCGGGCGAGAATTTCCATTAGCTCTTCGCGGTTGTAAGCGATGCCGCCGCCTGATCCGCCTAGAGTGAACGAAGGCCGGATGATCGCCGGGAAACCGATCTTGGTAACAAACTCCAGCCCATCGCGGATATTGTTCACCAGCGCCGATTTCGGCACGTCGAGACCGATGCGCGTCATCGCGTCTTTAAACAAGAGGCGGTCTTCTGCCTTCTTGATGGCATCCAGCTTGGCGCCAATCAGCTCAACGTTATATTTTTCGAGTACACCCGAATCGGCCAGTTCTACTGCAAGGTTCAACGCCGTCTGGCCACCGACAGTGGGCAGCAGAGCAAACTGGCCTTTGCGGCCTTCGTCCTTGAGCATCTGCGATTCAAGGCGAATGATCTCTTCCACATACTCGCGCGTCAGTGGCTCAACATAGGTACGGTCAGCCAGCTCAGGATCGGTCATGATGGTGGCCGGGTTGGAATTCACCAGCACCACTTCATAACCTTCCTGCTTGAGCGCCTTGCACGCCTGCGTACCTGAGTAGTCAAACTCAGCCGACTGCCCAATCACAATCGGCCCCGAGCCGATCACGAGAATCTTGGTGATGTCATTCCTGCGTGGCATCTAT
>DASRBV010000391.1:0-6728 GCA_035653455.1 Pseudacidobacterium sp.
ACCTGGTCCATGTCCACCAGCCGGCCCTCTTCTTCCTGCACCAGATATTCGAAGGCCTCGGCCACCTTCATCTTGCGCTTCTTTGTGCGCTGGCCAAAGATGTTCGGCAGCATGTCTTTGATATTGATGTCCATCTCCTCAATGCCCTGGCTGGAGATGATCTCAAATGAAGGAGCATTGCGCTCCCGCACATCAATTTCAACCATGCGCTCATCGAGCTTGCCTTCCCGGAACTGCTGGCGCAGCTTTTCGCGCGTGCGCTGGTGCGAGTCAGTGGAGATGGCCGTGCTGCTGCTCTGGTTTGTGCTCTGCCCGGCAGGCGCCGGCGCGGGTGGAGGAAGCAGCAGGTCCAGCAGACGCTCCTCGGCGTTCAGTTCGGCCTTGTCTTCTACTTCTTCGAGCTTCTCTTCGCGCACCATGTCAATCGCGATCTCGACCAGGTCGCGCACCATGGATTCGACATCGCGGCCCACGTAACCGACTTCAGTAAATTTCGAGGCCTCGACCTTCAGAAAGGGCGAGTTGGTCAGCTTCGCCAGCCGCCGTGCAATCTCGGTTTTGCCCACGCCCGTTGGCCCAATCATGATGATGTTCTTGGGCATAATGTCTTCGGCGAGGTCGGGCGGAAGCTTCTGGCGGCGCATGCGGTTGCGCAGCGCTATGGCGACGGCGCGCTTGGCGGCCTTCTGGCCGACGACGTATTTGTCCAGCTCGGCGACAATCTCGCGCGGAGTCAGTTCTTCAAGCGCGAGTTCCTGGTCTTCCGCTGTCCCGGGTAAATAAATGGCCATGTGCCCGCTCCTTTCTGAGAGGCGCGTAACAATTAAGTGTGTAATTCTTCGATGGTGATCTGGTCATTGGTGTAGATACAGATCTGTCCGGCAATGCGCAGCGATTTTTCAGCGATCTCGCGCGCTGACAGCTCTGTATTCTGATATAGCGCGCGCGCTGCTGCCAGAGCATACGATCCGCCGCTCCCAATGGCAGCAATACCTTCGTCCGGCTCAATCACATCGCCAGAACCGCTGATCAGAAACGTCTGGTGCGGATCAGAGACGATAAGGAGTGCCTGCAGGTTACGCAGAATCTTGTCTGTGCGCCAGTCTTTTGCAAGCTCGACGGCTGCGCGCCCTACGTTTCCGGCATACTGCTCCAGCTTGGACTCGAAGCGGCTGAACAGAGAAAAGGCGTCGGCCGTAGATCCGGCAAATCCGGCAAGGATCTTGTCCTGATACAGGCGGCGGATCTTCCGGGCCGAATGCTTGATGACCGATTCGCCCAGAGTCACCTGTCCGTCAGCAGCCATCACAACGCTGCCATTGCGCCGGACACAGACGACAGTAGTTGAACGGATGCGCGGAGACGACCCCGAAACGGAGTAAAGGGAAGGTCTTTGCTTCGACATGCTTAAAGCCCAGTATATCGTAGCGCTCCAGAAGATGGCACCGAGGGAAGTCAGTGAAAGCTTATGGTCTTTTCGTATATGGATCATCCGTCATTCCGGCGGCAGAAGGCAGGAAGAATCTTAGCGATGTGAGGGTCAAGATAGCGTCACGATTGAAATCGTGCATTCCGGCGAAACTCTCTCCAGGCTGGAAACAGGGCCTGAGACATTCAGGTGGCTTTTCAATAGCACAGCTTGCCTTTGACTGATGTAGTCTGTTGCGCATGAAGATGATGCGCTCGTTTGCCTGCTTCTTTTCACTTCTTGCACTGTTCGGCTGGATGGCTCTCCCCTTTCGCGCCGTCGCGCAAAACGACGGGGCATCCGCGCCGAAGCTCATCGAAAAAGATGGGCGGTATGCGTTGCTGGTAGATGGCAGGCCGTATCTGATTCTTGGCGGGCAGATCAATAACTCCAGCGCGTGGCCTGCAACGCTGCCCGAAGTCTGGCCGCTGATTGAGAAGATGCACGCCAACACCGTTGAGGCACCGGTTTACTGGGAGCAGATGGAGCCCAGGCCAGGCACGTTCGACTTCACCAATGTGGACGCGCTCATCACACAGGCGCGGCAGCACAACGTGCATCTGGTGCTGCTGTGGTTTGGCACATGGAAGAACGGTAAGATGCACTATGTTCCGGAATGGGTGAAGACGGACACGCAGCACTATCCGCGCATGGTCAATGAACGCGGCGAGCCGATTGATGTTCTTTCGCCGAACTCCGCAGCGAACCTTGAGGCCGACAGGCGCGCCTTCACCGCGTTGATGCGCCATGTGCGCGAAACCGATGGAAGCCAGCACACGGTCCTGCTGGTACAGGTGGAGAATGAGTCCGGCTCGCTTGGAGCGGTGCGCGATTTTTCGCCTGCGGCGCAGAAGCAGTTTGAAGGAACTGTACCAGCCGAACTGGTGAAGGCCCTCGGAAAACACGCAGGCACGTGGAAAGAGGTCTTTGGGCCGGATGCGGACGAGACCTTTGCAGCGTACTCCGTAGCACATTACATTGATCAGGTGGCGCAGGCAGGCAAAGCGGAATATCCGCTGCCTATGTATTGCAATGTGTGGCTGGGGTCGCGGCAGCAGATTCCGGGAGTGAATTATCCGAGCGGCGGTGCTGTGCCGCATATGCTCGACGTATGGAAGGCAACAGTTCACTCCATAGATATGATTGGGCCGGACATCTACATTGACGACTCTGCCATGTACCGGCAGGTGCTCGATGCTTACGGCCGCAGGGACAATGCGATGTGGGTTCCGGAAACCGGCGGCGGCGATGACTACGCGCGCTACTTCTATTATGCGCTGGCGCATGGCGCAATCGGCTTTTCTCCATTCGGAATGGACCAGACGGGCTGGACATATGGCCGGGATGAGTATCCAAAACTGCACAGCGATAATTACGCGCTGCTGGGGCCCATGGACCGCGAAATTGCCGAGTGGAACTTTGAGGGCAAGCTGAAGACGGCGGTGGAAGAACCCGGGCAGCCGCGCACGACCCTCAATTTCGGCAAGTGGAAGGCGACCGTGAGCTTCGGGCTTCCGCAATGGGGCGAGGCGCGGGCGATGGGCAACAAGGAGCACGATGGGCGCGCGCTGATCGTGCAGATTGCCGAAGATGAATTTCTGGTAACGGGCTTTGGCGCGCGGGTACAGTTCCAACTTGTGGACCAGAACACGCGCGAGCACATGCAGTTTCTGCGCGTGGAAGAAGGCCGCTATGAAAATGGCACGTGGAAGACATCGCGCCTGTGGAACGGCGACCAGACGGACTATGGGTTGAACTTCAGCCGTCAGGGGGCAAAGGTGGTGCGGGCGTATTTGGGAACGTATTGAACTCCGGCGCTGGAAGGGTAAGCACATGCGGCCTTCTGTCAAGACAGAAGGCCGGCATGTTTACCTCACAGGGGCGAAAGGCAACTCAGTCCATGTGCTTTCATAGCAGCACGAATGAACTGACCGGCCTCCTCGCTGTAAGGACGCTTGAACGATTGTGGCCAGTTCTGCTTGTCGGCATAAAGGCGGTTCAGGCCCTGCTGAATTTCAGGGTCGCCTCCTGTAAAGCCTGCCAGCAGTTCCACCCATTGTTGCGCCAGGGACCTGGCGCCTTCGCTTGCAGGATCAAGGCCCTTCTGGGCTGCCGCTTCCACATCAGGAATCAGCTTTGCCCATGCCTCCTGTCCTTTCCGCACCGCCTCAGGGTCCGCATCGCCGCGGGCCTTGATGGCGTTCAACTGTTCCGTTGTAAAGTACTTTTTCATCCATTCCTTGTCCTGTTCCATCTGGATCACCTCAATGATTTGTTTCAAGGCTTCCCAATCGGCCTTTCCCGTCCGGATGAAGAGCTTCTGCGCACGCTCGACAGCAGAGAGGGCGCGATCTACTGCTTTTCGTTTTCTCTCAAGCGCGTCGTGCTGCAGAGCAAGAATTTCGTCCAGACTGGGAGCAGGACCGTTCAGGACCGCTTTGATTTCCTTCAGAGAGCAGCCAATGAACTTCAGCGTTGTGATCTGTTGCAACCGCACCAGTTCGCGTTCGCCGTACAAGCGATACCCAGCGGACGTCCGCGAAGGCCGCAGCAGCCCCAGGCGGTCATAGTGGTGCAACGCGCGCACCGTAGTTCCGGTACGGCGTGCAAACTCCTGGATCCGCATGGGAGAAACCATAACGCTCATTTTCTGCCTCCAGGAACGATGGTCAGGGATGACGCAACGTCAGGGTCAAGTAGTTATTTTTATATTTTCTACCGGGCCTGGTTTACAGTGTGCCGCCGCGTTCATCTGGTCCAGAGACTTCCACGCAGGATTTTCAGATACACTGAAGCGTGCGGCGACTGCTTGCCATTTCGATGCTGGTGCTTCTGGGGCTGCCTCTGCTTGCGCCTGTGTTCGCGCCGGATGCAGCCGAAGCGAGCATTCCTGCATGTTGCCGAAGAGGCGGCAGGCACCACTGCGCCATGTCGGAAATGGCTGCGCAGCCATCGTCGGGTCACGCCATCAGCGTGATGGCTGAAAAATGCCCGTATGCTCCGGCGGTCGCTCCGGTGCTTCATTTCAGCGCATTTGCGCCACCCTCTGATGCGGCCATCTTTGCGCAAATTGTCAGCCATCCTGCTGTTTATGCGCAGACGGAAGCACGGTATCGCATTTCGTTTGACAGGGCGCGGCAGAAGCGCGGACCTCCTGTAACTGGTCTCCTCTAGCCGTGCGCTGCATCAGGGAGATTGTTTCCAGTTGAGGTCCTTCCCCTTTCTCTTCACTATGTTCAGAGTCAGGGCCAGAATGGCAATTCATTTGTGATGCGTTCTTCCCAGGCAGCGCACGCACTCCTCTTTTCAATTACAGCTCTTACCTTAGCTATCCGAGGAGGCATCTGCCGAAATGCGCAGAGTTCTATTGCTGTTTGTTCTTGCGTGCATGGGTCTGGGCCAGCACGCGCGCGCCACTGTCTTTGGACAGGTGGAGGGCATTGTTCATGACCCGCAGCACCGGCCCATTGCCGGCGCGCAGGTCAAGCTCAGGTCCACAACATCCGATTTTTCGCTTACTGCACAGTCCAATCAGGACGGAGAGTTTCATTTTGCTGCTGTTCCGGTGGGGAATTACACGGTGAGTGTCCAGCAGCAGGGGTTCAGCCCGGTCAAAAAGAACATCGTGGTGGTCTCCAATGCGTCACCTGTGCTGCATTTTGAACTGAGCATTGCCGGCGCGCATGAGACCACGGTGGTCCACGAGGCGGAACAGAGCGCGAATGTGGATACGGCCACGACGACCACGCTGGTGACGCGCGAAGACATTGCGCGTGCTCCGGGGGCGGGCCGGACCAACGGCTTCCAGATGATTACGAATTACGTCCCCGGCTCCTACGAGACGCACGACATGCTGCATATTCGCGGCGGCCATCAGGTGAGCTGGCTGATAGACGGCGTGCAGATTCCCAACACCAACATCGGCAGCAATCTCGGCGCGCAGATTGACCCGAAGGACATTGATTATCTTGAAGTGCAGCGCGGAAGCTATGCGGCCGACGTGGGCGATCGTACCTATGCGGTCTTCAATGTGGTGCCGCGTACTGGATTTGAGGGAAACAATCAGGGTGAGCTGGTGCTGAGCGCGGGAAACTTCTACCAGACGAATGATCAGCTTAATCTGGGCAGCCACTCGGAGAAGTTTGCTTACTATCTCAGCCTGAATGGAAACCGCAGCAATCTGGGCCTGCAACCCCCCATTGGCAAGGCCTACCACGATGCGGTGAATGGGTATGGCGGCTTCGGGTCATTTATCTATAACAGGACACCCCAGGACCAGTTCCGTCTGGTGACACAGTTGCGCGCGGACTATTTCCAGGTGCCGTATGATCCTGATCCGAATAGCTGGGAAAACCAGCAGTACAACTCGAGCGGTTTGCGCGACGGGCAGCATGAGACCGACGGGCTGGTTGCATTCACCTGGGCGCATACGTATAACGCTCAGTCACTGTTACAAATTTCGCCCTTCTACCACTACAACAGCGCGAACTACGAGCCGAAGCCGTACGACTTTCCCGTGGCTACGGCGGGCCGTCGGGCCTCAAACTACGCAGGCCTGCAGGGCTCTTTTGGCACGGAGATTGCGCGGAACACGTTACAGGCTGGGATTTACACCTTCGGTCAGCATGATGCCAACACGTTCGGGACCATCTTCAATGACGGGAGCTATCAGAATTTCTCGGTGCATGATGCGGCTTCGGGTGGCTTAATCGAGGAATATATCTCAGACAATTACAAGATCACCCCGTGGCTTGCGCTGATTGGCGGCCTGCGGCAGTCGTGGTTCCGCGGCGGTTTTACTGAGAAGGCGACGAGTCCGCGAGTGGGGGCGGCGTTGCAGGTGCCAAAGCTGGGCTGGGTCTTTCGCGGATTTTACGGGCATTACTATCAGCCTCCGCCGCTGCTGACGGCCTCTGGCCCGGTGCTCGGCTATGCGAATGCGACGAACACTTCCTTTCTGCCGCTGCATGGCGAGCGCGATGAGGAGCACCAGTTCGGCGTCGCGATTCCGTTTCGCGGATGGATGCTGGATGCGGACACCTTCCGCACCCGGGCAAAGAACTTCCTCGACCACAGCACTCTCGGTGAGTCGAGCTTGTACTATCCGGTGACGATAGATGGAGCGCTGATTCGCGGATGGGAGCTGACGCTGCGCTCGCCGCGTGTATGGCGGTATGGGCAGGCGCATCTTGCCTATTCGAACCAGATTGCCGAACAGCGCGGGGCCTTGACCGGCGGCCTGGTCTGCAATCCTGAGACA
>DASRBV010000392.1:0-3312 GCA_035653455.1 Pseudacidobacterium sp.
ACGAGTTCGCTGATCTGCACATCTTCGCTGGATGCAGTGGCGCGGGTCACCAGCTCTGCTTTGCCTTCAGCGGCCTTTTTGCCCACATTGACGCGATAAGGCACGCCGATGAGGTCGGAATCTTTGAATTTGACCCCAGCGCGTTCGTCGCGGTCATCGAGGAGAACGTCGAATCCGGCTGCCTCAAGATCAGCGGCAATGCGCTCGCCGATGCTGACAAGGTTTGCGTCGGCGGCGTTGGTGATGGTCACGACGACATCAAATGGGGCAATGGAGCGCGGCAGCCAGAATCCGTTTGCGTCGTGGTTCTGCTCGATGCAGGCGGTAAGGATGCGCTCGATACCAATGCCATAGCTGCCCATGATGGGCGTCACTTCCTTGCCGTTCTGGTCGAGCACGCGGGCGCCCATGCTCTCTGAATACTTGTAGCCAAGCTTGAAGATGTGCCCCACTTCGACTGCCTTGGCGACCCTCAGCGGATTACCGCACTGCGGACAGCCTTCGCCTTCGACCACGTTGCGCACATCGGCGACGGTGGTCCAGGAGAAGTCGCGGCCCGGAGTTACGTTGCGGTAGTGATAGTCGAGCTTGTTGGCCCCGCAGACCATGTTCTGGCGGCCTTCAAGTGCGCGGTCGAGGACGATGACGAGTTCGTCTTCATCCAGCGACTTTGCCGGAGTTACTCCAATCGGGCCGAGATATCCTGCCGGTCCGTGAATGTACTGGTCGAGTTCGTCGGCCTGCATCGGGCGCAGATCGGTTGCCTTGATAAGCCCGAGCAGTTTCGTTTCATTCACCTGATGGTCGCCGCGCAGAAAGACCGCTACCGGATGCCAGGAAGACTCGCCTTTGGCGGCCTTTTTCTCAGCCATATAGGCCACGCACTTGATGTCCTGCGCTTCAGAGATACCAAAGAACTTTGCTACATCTGCGACTGCGGCAATGCCGGGAGTATGTACAAGCTCCGGCTTGCCGTCGCCTGTGGGAGCAAGTTCCGTGACCGGAGCCAGGCGCGAGGCCGCCTTCTCAAGGTTTGCGGCGTAATGGCATTTGGCGCAGCTTGCGATGAAGTCCTCGCCTGCGTCGGTGTAGACCATGAACTCCTGCGACTGCGAGCCGCCCATCGCGCCGGAGTCGGCCTCGACGGCGACAAAGTTCAGGCCGCAGCGCGTGAAGATGGTGCGATAAACCTGATCGTGCAGGTCGTAGCTCTTGTCCAGTCCGGCGGCGTCGAGATCAAAGGAATAGCTGTCCTTCATGATGAACTGGCGCACGCGCAACAGGCCGGACTTCGGGCGCGGCTCATCGCGGAACTTGGTCTGAATCTGATACCAGATCTGCGGGAGCTGCTTGTAGCTGCGCAGTTCGTTGCGCGCGATGGAGGTCATGACCTCTTCGTGCGTCATGCCCAGACAAAGCCATGCGCCTTTGCGGTCCTGCAGACGGAACATGTTCTGCCCCATGCCGGTCCAGCGGCCGCTCTCCTGCCAAAGTTCGGCGGGATGCAGCGTCGGCAGCAAAAATTCCTGTCCGATTTTGTCCATCTCTTCGCGCACGATGCCAATGATCTTTTGGATGGAGCGCTGCCCAAGAAACAGATAGGAGTAAATGCCGGCGCCGAGCTGGCGGATGTATCCGGCGCGGACGAGGAACTTGTGGCTCGGTACCTCGGCATCTGCCGGCGCTTCGCGCAGTGTGGGAACAAAAAGCCTGGACCAACGGTGCATAATGTGCGCTTTCCGAAGATGAATAGGTAAAACTCTATTTTAGCTGGCTTTTGAATTTACAGCCCATTGCAGGCTATATGGAGAAGATTTTCTGAATCGCCGCCGCCGTTTCCAGTGAATTGTAATGAGCATGGAAGAATGCCATCCCGTTTTCACCCATGCTGGTGCGTTCAGCTTCATCCAGTCGCAGAAAGCGCTGCAAAAGAGACCCTGTTCCTTCCAGCGTGTCATCTTCCACGAGGCCGGAATGGCTTTGAACGATGTCCGGCCAGATATTGACTTTGTTGGTGATAAGAACAGGGCGTGCGCAGGCCATTGCTTCAGCAACAGCTATTCCGAAATTTTCCTGATGCGAGGGAAGGATGAATGCCTCGCAATTGCGAAAGGCACCCCATTTGGCATCACCGTTCAGCATTCCTGGCCAATGGACACGCTCAGCAATTCCAAGTTCCATTGCCAGAGATTGGAGTTTGGTTTTTAACCCAACATTGTCAGGGCCTGCCATCACAAGGTCAAAGTCTGGCTGATCTTTGCAGACATTGGCGAATGCCTGTAGCAGCAATTCACAGCCCTTCTTTTCGTGCAGACGGGCGATGAAGAGCAGATAGCGATGTCCTTTTACCGAAGGGCAAAGCCTATGGAATGCCTTCTTTGAAAGCTCCGGATCATCTTCAGGTGGAAGCGTGCCGTAAGGGACCACCTCGCCATGGCACTTGTATGGGCTGAAGGATTTTGGCGCAAGCTCCTGCTCAAGTGGAGATGTAAATAACACGCGCTTTGCGTCACGCAGCACTGGATATAGGGCGAGAAGCCAGTAAAGATATTTTTTCAGATGCTTCAACGGATATGCTTTCCGGAACCATGGATCAAGCATGCCATGCGTAAAGACGACGTAAGGACGCTTGCCCAGAACTGTTCGTCGCACCGCCAAAGCCGGATATTGCCATATTCCATGTGCGATGACTCCATCAAAACGAGCATAATTTTCGCGCAGCCAGAAAAGGAGACGAGTGTTGTAACCATAAACACCCTTTCCCGGCCCAAGATGATGCACCGGCGATTGAATATCAGTATCATGCTGGCTTGCGGGAGCATCGTTCGAGAGGACTTCAGCGCTGCAACCTAATCGCTCATGACCTTTTAAAATGCACCTGAGTCCCTGGGCAGGGCCGCCGGTCGCAGGATCGGTGCTTGGAATTACATGAAGTAATTGCATATGGAGGAAGATGATATGTTGAATGCTTCATCTATGGCATCGTTGATAATTCTCCAGAGTTGAAAAGGTCTCACTTTTCATGCGATCAATGTAAAGCCGGCCGTTGAGATGGTCAATTTCATGTTGCAGGATGCGCGCATACCAGCCGCTGGCTTCGATAATTTTCTGCGTGCCACGTTCGTCCAGACAGGTGACGCGTACTTTGCGGGCGCGCGGCACAACAGCCATAAATCCGGGCAGGCTGAGGCAGCCTTCGTGATAAGCCACATCCGGCTCCGTGAGCAATTCAATCTTTGGATTGATGATGACGTGAAAAGGGACAGGCCTGCGCTCACGCTCGCGCAGATCGGCTTCGCTCAGATTTTTGTG
>DASRBV010000393.1:0-8028 GCA_035653455.1 Pseudacidobacterium sp.
CGCGAGGTCGGTGACCATCTCGGACAAATCTACGAAAAACAAGGCAGAAAGCAGGAAGCTGCGAATATCTACGCTTTGGCCGCTGCTTCCGGACGCATCACGCCTGACCCTGCAGGACGCACCACGATGGAAGACCGCATGGACCGCCTCAAAGAGCAGGGAATTCACGCTTCCTATCCTGACCCTGGACGCGAACTGGGCGAGCAGCGGTCCGTCTATCTCCCAAAACTCACAAAGAAATACGCTTCGGCAGAATTTTTTATTGCCCTCTCTCCAGACAAAGTAGAAGACGTGCAATTCATCCGCGGCGACGAAGCATTAAAAAGCGCAGGAGACGCTCTGCGCAAGTCCAATTTCCATATGCCGTTTCCGAAAGACTCAAAGGCAAAGCTCGTGCGTCGAGGGATTCTGGCCTGCACGCCGGCCATGGAAAAGTGCCAGTTCACGCTGCTGCTGCCACAGACAACGACCACGCAATAGTATTTTTCGCAAATGGGTGGTCCGTCATTCTGACGACCGTAGGGAGGAAGAATCTTAGCGATGCAAGGCTTTAGCTAGTTACGATGATTTCAACCGCTTGATCTCCCAGACCATCACTTCCGGTGCGGGCCAGAATTATTCCTGGGTCTATGACCGTTATGGCAACCGCTGGCAGGAGAACCCGAACGGCGCCCAAATGGTGTTCAACAAAGCCAATAACCAAATCACGACGTCGGGTTATAGCTACGATGCGGCCGGAAACCTGATCTCCGATGGCGTGAATCCATACAGTTATGATGCGGAAGGCAATCTGGTGCAGGAGATCACAGGGTCAGGCACGGTGAAGTTCAGCTACAATGCTCTCAACCAGCAGGTGCGGACCGACTGGCTGAGCAGCGGGTCGGCGGCCGAAGTGGCCTTCAATTTGTCGGGCCAGTTGGCCTCTCTGTGGTGGGCCAGCGACGGCAGCCTGCTTTTAGGCAAGGCGTATCTGGGGAGCATACCGCTGGAATCGTATCTGCCGCGGACAAACATGGCATATTTCCAGCACCGGGACTGGGAGAACACAGAGCGCGTGATCACGGATGCGAGTGGAAATGTGACCAACATTCGCATTTCGCAACCCTTTGGCGATGGCGCTGCAAACACGACCGGGAGCCGTGACAATACGTATGATGGCTTCACCGGACTGTGGGACGGAGCAGCCAGCTCCACCAACCATGCCCAGTATCGGGAATACTCGAACATCGAAGGCCGCTGGCTGTCGCCTGATCCCTACGACGGCAGCTATGATCTCACCAATCCCCAGAGCTTCAACCGCTACAGCTATGTGGGGAACAATCCGCTGGGGTTTGTGGATCCGAGTGGGCTGGATGGAAAGTCCTCAACGATCACCACAGGGGGATGCACAGGCGCGATTATGTCTGGCGGCGCTGCATGGGGTGCTGATTTGGCATGTTTGTTTGGCTTACTCCATCTGTTTGGAGGGCCGAGCTTCCACGGAACACTAAGACCGCGTCCGGAAGGCACTGGAAATCCGGACTGGGCCAACGTGGATGGCAGTCTGGGAGAGACACTGGGGTTGCCCAGCGACATAAACTGGAGCAAAATCAATCCAGGAATCGCAGGCGCGCTCGGCCTGCCTGACGCTGGCTGCGAGTTCGGAAGCTGCGGCGATATCGGCTCTATTGCCTCATCATTCACGCAGGGGGCAGCTATCGCAGCGCCGTTGACCTGGTGCGGGGAGCATCCGACCATCTGCACCGCAGGAGCCGATCTAGCAGCCTTCGTTCGGGCGATACCTGCCGTAACCGCAAGCGTTCTTTTGCTCAGGATGGAAGGAGATGGGCCAGCAACTGCTCCGGGAGTCGATAGAGCAGCGTGCTACGAGCAATACGAGCGCGATCTGGATGTTTGCAGGAAAAACCACAAGAGGTCGTGCTACGCCCAGGCTATGGAGCGCTACTCAGCGTGCCTCGCGGGGAAGTCTGCGCCACCGTTCAATTTCTGAAAGGAATGACGATGGAGCATACACTCGAAGTCATTGCCGAACGCAATCTCACGCTGGACTCAGATGGAATCGAAAGGGTTGTTACGGTCCAAATTGGTCGTCCCTACGTGGAGCCTGACGGGGCGTGGTTCTGTCCCTTCAATGTGCTTGGCCTTGCTCCGGCAGGGACGAGGAGGGCGGGAGGGGTTGATGCAATTCAAGCACTCCAGCTTGCTCTTGTCATGATTGGTGCCGAACTATCTGCCTCTTCGAAATCGCTTAAATGGGATGGGGAGCCTTCCACCGGTTTTCCGGCAAGCATCCACGATCCGGTATTAGGGCCCGAGTAGCTGCAAGAGGCTGGGGCCCGCCCGACGCCCCTGTTGTGGATGCGTCCCAAGAACTGCGCCGCCTGCGGCGTCGGCAGTAGGGCGTCGCGGTAGGGATACGGCTTTCGCCGTACCCCCCGCACAGATCCGGACGGGCGGATTTCCCGCATCCGGCTCTTACCTCAGGTGGTGACGCGCAGACGGCGCGAAGGATAAGGAGAGACACTGGGGTTGCCCAGCGACATAAACTGGAGCAAAATTAATCTAGGCATCGCAGGTGCCCTCGGCCTGCCTGACGCTGGCTGCGAGTTCGGTGCCTGCGGCGCGGGGCCATCCGCGCTTACGCCGGGGCAAACGGCTTCACTTGCCGGGCCGATCCTGATCCCGCCATCATGGTTGCTTTCCGTAGTCAATCTCTTTCACTTCCCCTATGCGGACTCTTCCGATCCTAACCATAGGCTCTTTGGCACGCATTACTGTGGGCCGGGTGGCGGTGGTGCTTCGACAGGCGGCCTAGATCAATTGTGTGCAGCTCACGATGCCTGCTATCGCGCGAACGGCAATACCCATCAGACGTACAACATATCCCTGACATGCCACTGATTATGAAGCTGCGAATTCGCTTAATCCTGCTGACGCTGACGTGCTGCGCTCTCGCTGGGTGTCATGCCAAGCAGCCACCGGTTACACGTGAGGCTCTTGTTGGAAGCTATACCTACATGTCGAAAGACCCTGCAAGCACGCCGACAAACCACAATCTTGACCACTTGGTCTTGCGGACAGATGGGACATACGACCTCATCGAAGGAGGAACGACGAAGGCCGTATCCGAAAAGAAGGGTACGTGGCGGATAGAGCCCGGAACTCCCGCCGATCATGTAGACGTCGTCCTCGACAACTCTGGCTACCCGGTTGAGATCAAGGGGCAAGAGGTGCGGCTTTTGATCGACTTGGACACTGGAATATGGTGGGTCAAGACTAAGTGAGGTGCCAGCGGAGGCCGCCTTCCGGTGGCCTGCCCCCATTCTCCGCACACTGATAATACTTAGCCAGCTGCAGCCGTAGCCATGGAAAAGTGCCAGTTTACGCTGCTGCTGCCACAGACAACGACCACGCAATAGTATTTTTTGCAAATGTGCAGTCCGTTATTCTGACGGCCGTAGGGAGGAAGAATCTTAGCGATGTAAGGCTTTAGGCCAATACTGCTAAGATTTTCCACGCCCCGGAATGACGATCATTCTTTTTCACAGATCACAGTGAAACAAAAATTGCTTTATGTAGTCCTTATGCAGAGTTCCCAACCTGTGACTCCGCCTTTACCCGGCAACGCTCTCATCCGGATAAAACCCGGCAATCTCCTTCGCATACTTTTCATAGATCACGCGCCGCTTCAGCTTCAGGCTGGGAGTAAGTTCTCCTGAAGCCAGCGACCACTCTTCCGGCACAATCCTGAAGCGCTTCATCGTCTCAAAATGCGCAAGCGATGAGTTCACTTCGTTTACGATTTCCTGATAGCGCGCCACCACCGCAGGATGCTCCACCAGTTCGCGTCGTGTAGGAGCAGTAATCCCTTGCTGGCGTGTCCACTCTTCCAGCGCCTGGAAGTTCGGTGAAATCAGCGCGGCAATAAACTTGTGTTTGTCTCCCACCACTGCCGCCTGCCCAACCAGCAGGTTGGCCTTCAGCTTGTTCTCAATCGGCTGCGGGGCCACCATCTTGCCGCCTGAAGTCTTCAGCAGCTCTTTCTTCCGGTCAGTAATGTAGAGAAATCCGTCCCCGTCTATGTGTCCAATGTCTCCGGTGCGGAACCATCCTTCTGCATCGAACGCCTCCGCGGTTTCATCCGGCTTATGCCAATATCCTGAAAAGACATTCGGCCCGCGCACCAGCAGCTCGCCATCTTCTGCAATGCGGCATTCCACATTCGGCAAAGGCTTGCCCACAGAGCCGATCCGGTACGCCGCCGTAGTGTTGATGGCAATCACAGGCGAAGTCTCCGTCAATCCATAGCCTTCCAGGATCCGAATGCCCACGCCCGCAAACCAGCCCGCTGTGTCCATGCCCAGTGGAGCGCCGCCCGCAATGTAGTAGCGCACGCGTCCGCCAAATCCATGCTGGATCTTACTGAACACCAGCTTGTTCGCAAGCTTCCAGCCCAGCGAAGACGGCGCTTCGCCGCGCAGAATCTCTTCGCGATGGCTCTGTCCGATCTTCACTGCCCAGTGAAAGATTTTCTTCTTCCATCCGGACTGCGCCGCCTGCCGCTCCGCCTCTTGCCGCACCTTTTCAAACACGCGCGGCACCGCCACCAGCACCGTTGGGCGGATGCTCTGAAGTGCGCCGGGCAGCTTCTCAAAGCTGGGGCAATATGCTACTGTCGCTTGCCGCGTGTAAATGGCGTAATCCAGGTGCCGCGCTGTAATGTGCGAAAGCGGCAGAAAAGAAATGCACGAGTCCTGCTGCGAAATCTCAAATCCTGCCAGCGAGTAGTTCACATTCTGCGCGATGTTTCCATGCGTCAGCATCACGCCCTTCGGCTCGCCCGTTGTGCCTGAAGTGTAGATAAGCGTCGCCAGATCATCTGGCCCGACATCATAGGCCGCGCGATCAAAAGCAGCATCGCGCTCCGGGCCGCGTGCATCCGCGCCCTTCAGCAGCGACGACATCAGCACCGCATCCGGAACACCTTCATCATCCATAAGAATGATGTGCTCCAGCGCTGTCTTCTCGCGCACCGCTGCCACCTTCTCATACTGCTGCTTCGATGAAACCACGGCCACGCGCGAGCCCGAATCCGCCAGCAGTCCGCCAATCTGCTCTGCCGTCAGCGTGGGATAAATTGGCACATCCACAGCACCCATGGCCAGCGCAGCAAAGTCCGTGACGGCCCACTCCCAGCGGTTCTCAGCAAGCAACGCAATGCGGTCGCCCTTCCGGATGCCCCATCCGCCCAGCGCCTCAGCCAGCGTCCGCACGCGCTGATAAATCTGCGTCCCGGTAAAAGGTTGCCAGTTGCCGTCCGCATCCATATAGAGCACCGCGCGCGGATTCGCGTTCGACGCGGCCAAAAACAAAATATCGTTGATCGTTTTAAGCTGAAGCATCCCTGCTCGACCAATCTATCGGAGCCGCAGGCAATTGCCAAGCATCACAAACCCCTTGCATTTCGCGGCCTGGTGAGCGCACTCTGTTTCATACCTGGAGGGACACCGATGAAGCAGCTCTTTGCCACGTCCAACGACTTCACGCTCACCATCATCCGGCTCGTACTCGGAATCGTCTTCTTTATTCACGGTGCGCAGATTGGCCTCGGATGGTTTGGTGGCTTCGGCTGGCACGGGACCATGCATTTCTTCACCTCGCAGCTTGGCATCCCGGCATTCTTTGCCGCGCTGGCCATCCTCGCACAACTGCTTGGCGGAATCGGCCTGATTGTCGGCCTCCTCAGCCGTATCGCTGCCTTCGGCATTGGTATTGACATGCTGGTGGCCATCTTCAAAGTCCACCTCCACGTGGGCTTTTTCATGAACTGGTACGGAATGCAGAAAGGTGAAGGCTATGAGTATCACCTGCTCGCGCTTGCCCTCTGCTTTCTGGTTCTGGTCAAAGGCGCAGGCGCAATTTCACTGGACCGCCTCATCGCCAGAGACTGAAATGACAAAGCAGTGACAATCCCCTGACAAACAGTCTGGGCCGCAGAGCTACTCTTTTGGGGCGCGAAAAGGAGATGTCCGTATGCCTCAAAGCCCACGCAGACCCCTCTCCGGAAGACCCGCCATCGCCATTCTCAGCCTGGTCTTTTCCGGAATGCTTCCAGCCTTTGCCCAACACGACTTCAACGACCGCGACAACATCCTCATCGCCGACCAGTTCAACAACCGCGTCATTGAAATCGAACGCAGCACCCACAAAATTGTCTGGCAGTTCGGCAATGGATCAGACAAGCCCGGCCCCAACAGCATTGTTGGCACTAATGACGCGGAACGCTTCGGTCCTTTCACTCTCATCTCCGGCACCGGAATCCCCGCCAGCAATCCGCCGCTCCCCGGCTGCTCTGATCCAGTCAATGGATGCCCCGACAACCGCGTCATCATCGTTGACCCGCATGGCCATATCCTCTGGCAATATGGACAGGACGGCGGCGTCTCCGGCTCCGGCCCGGACCAGCTCAACACTCCCGTGCAGGCTGTTTTTCTCTCCGGATTCCCCGGTCATCCCGGTTTCTTCGTCATGATCACCGACCAGGCGAACCAGCGTGTCATCGTAGTGGATCTGTTCAAGAACATCGTCTGGCAATATGGAACAACAGGCGTAAGCGGCAGCGGCCCAAACCAGCTCAACAATCCAAACAGCGCAGAGCTGCTTGAGAACGGACACGTCCTCATCGCCGATGAAAACAACAACCGCGTCATCGAAGTCACTCCTGCAGGAAAGATCGTAAAGACCTTCACCGCCGGAGGCACCATAAGCGGCGCCGCCTTTGCCAGCCGCCTGTCCAATGGCCACACGCTCATTACCGATTCCAATAACAATCGCGCTGTAGAAGTAGACGCCAACGACAAAATCGTCTGGCAGTATGTCACAAATACGCAGCCTGGCAGTAACAGCAATCCATTGCCCACGCGCGCTATTCGCCTGCGTAACGGAGACACCCTCATCAGCGACCAGTTCAATGACCGGGTGATCGAAGTGACCATGGGCGGCAGGATCGTCTTCACACAGGGCCACTTAAATACACCCGGCGACGGATTCAACCAACTCAACGGCCCCTACGACGCAAAGGCCATAGGAGACTTCACCGGGCTGACACCACCCTTTGATTTCGACAACGACAAAGACGACCACTAAGAAAAACACGCTGTCATCGTTGAAGAGCGAATAAAAAAACGCAGGTGCCCCACATCTTCAAAAGATGTGGGGTCGCATGCGCCCACGGCTTGCATCCACGCCCATCATCTGAAAAACTGGCATCGGTTCCCCGTGACTTCTATGGTCCGTCATTACCTTGTCAAAGGCCGTGTGCAGGGAGTAGGTTTTCGCTGGTACGTGCACCGTGAGGCTGCTGCCATCGGTCTGCGCGGATGGGTGCGGAACACTGAAGATGGTCATGTTGAAGTCGTTGCCGCAGGCAGCCCCGAAGACCTGGACACACTTCGTGATGCCCTCCGGAAAGGCTCCCGCGGCAGCCGTGTAGATGCCGTCATCGAACACGAACTCGACGAGTCAGAAGCCAGCGGCCTGGGACCATTTCAGATTGAAGGAGCCTGGTAAAACCAGCATGAAACATTCTCTTGATTGCGAGCCATTGAAGGCGCTCATTCGCACCGTGCCTGACTTCCCCAAGCCGGGGATCCTTTTTTACGACATCACCACCTTGCTCAAAGACAAAATCGGCTTTGCCCAACTCATTGACGCGCTCGCCGCGCACTACATCGGCAAGGAAGTAGATCTGGTCCTCGGCATCGAGGCCCGCGGATTTATCTTCGGTCCCGCGCTCGCCTACCGTCTGAACGCAGGCTTCGTGCCCGTGCGCAAGCCAAAGAAACTTCCCGCGCAGGTCGCCCGCGTCACCTACGATCTCGAATACGGCACGGACTCGCTCGAAATCCACCTCGACGCCATCGAACCGGGCCAGAACGTCGTCATCGTAGACGACCTCCTCGCCACTGGAGGCACCATGGAAGCTACCGTTAAGCTCGTGCAGCAGTTGGGTGGCCATATCGCCGGGTT
>DASRBV010000394.1:0-5490 GCA_035653455.1 Pseudacidobacterium sp.
CGGCTTACTATCGCCACAAGAAGCGCAGTGAAGACATTTCCTGCAGCGTTGAATCCCTGATTTCTGCCGAACTGCCGGTCGAAGCAGCGCGGCCCCACAATGCCGAGGGTCATTGCGGCCAGCATGGGTGCCAGAAACGGAGCTGCGCCACCGATCAGAAGCTGAGCAAGGCACACAGAGACTACCGAGGTATTTGTCGCCAACACCAGAGCGCCTGTGGCGAGCGCACCAACTCCAATGGCGAGCGTGGCGCGCTTCCGGCGCACCGCATCCACAACACCGCCTGCAGGAGTCTGTAAAACCACGGTCACGATTCCACCCAGGCTGAGGGCAAGACCGACACGGCCGGGACTCCATCCACTGGCAGCAAGATAGGCTGCGAGAAAGGGGCCGAGTCCTGTCTGCACATCGGCAAGGAAGAAGTTCAGCCACTCCAGAGCGTGGACGCTGCGGCGCGACCTGCATCCTTGCTTACGAAGAACAGCGAGAGTGATTTCCGTGCCCACGCACAAGGAATGGCAACTTCATGGCCATTTGGCTTTGGATAAGCGTCTACACAGATGCAAAGACTTAGCATGGAGATGGAAGAGCATTCTGTACGGAAGCCGCGCACTCAGGTGTCCGCAAAGCGTACAAAGACGGTTTCAGATTTGTCACTCCCAGAGAGGCGGCATTCGTGCTGTGCTGCTGCATTTTCAGGAGAATGGATGATCTCCATTGCGAATTGCCGTCTGGCAGCGTAGTTGCTCTTATTGAATTGGATTCGCTCAAGAGGAGCAGCATGTTTCGAGGAATGGTCCTGGCCGCAGTTCTTATCGCGCTTCAGATTGGAGACATGGCGATTTTGCAAGCCCAACTGCAACCAGGTCCCGATCCTCGACCAGGCCCGCATCATCCTGCCACGCCTCGGCAGGAGGCGGCGGATGCCATCGGGCGCGCATATGATGCTTTGGGAAGAGACCTGGCGCTGACACCGAGTACGGCACGAAACGTCAGTGGAGTACTCATGCAAAGCCGTGACACGTACCAGCAGGCGTTGAGTTTGTATCAGGCAGGCGATTTCACGGGAGCACGCGAAACCGCAATGGCCTCTGCCGATATGGCCCATGCTGTGGAACAACTGGTGATGGCTGATTCGCCCGGCGCAGCGCCGGTTCCTGCACCACCCCAACCACCGGCGCCGCCTGGTCGAGCTGATACGCAGGCCGCGCATGCTTACAGAGACCTGGCACGCGTCCGGGAACGCTCCGCCCGGCTGAACAATGATCTTGACCAGAGAGCGTCTGCTTCCGTTGCCGCCCAGGTGAAGATGCTTATACGCGAGGCCGCGCAGTTGGAGCAACGGGCACAAAGCGTCGTGGCAAACAAACCAGAACAAGCAGGGGCCCTGGCGCGCGCAGCCGATGCATTATTGGCCGCGGCGGACCATTATGTAAGGTGGGCCTGGATTGCGAACGGACTTGTGCCACCGGCACCGCCTCCTCCTCGGCCGAAGGGACCACCACCACCGTAGGAGTGCAGCCCATTACCAGCACCATGCAGATGCGGCAAAAAGCAGGAGGACAAACGCCAGGCCACAACCATGCGCAGGATTTTCCCATTTCAAGCAAACAGTATTAAGGCGCGGATCGTGCTGCTTGCTGTTCTCACCTGCCTTTTGTTTGGCGCGGCAGCGCTGGGGCTTTTCCTGTTGCTGCGCAACTCAGAAGCATCTGTTATTTCCGCTTCGGAACGTCACCTCACGGCGCTCGCGCAGACATTGGCCCTCGACTATGCCAACCACACTCAGTACGAGGCAGAACGGGGAGTTGAATCCGCACTCTCAACTCCCGGAGAACACGGTTCCGATGAAGTCCTTTCCCTGATGACGACGGTTGTCCTTAGACGCGAGATTGGCATCGAGGGCGGCTTCTACTCGTCAAAAAACGACGACCTTCTCGGTTACGCTTTTCCGACGCATGAAGGACCGGGAGTGAAGAAAGACATCCCCGTAACTGAGCGGCCCACGATTACCGAGCTTGCCCGCAAGGCCGCCTCAACCGGCCAGATACAGACGCAACGCTACTCCGGCGCTCGTGACGTGATTGTCTTCGTTGCGGCCCCTGTTCGGGTCAACGGAAGCATTGCAGGCAGCGTCTGGATGATGCAGCACATGCAAGGCATCAACACGGGAAGAAGCGTGCAGATCCTGGTGGGCACAGTTGCCTTCGCAGGAGCAGCTTTTGCCTGCGTCCTGCTGGCCTTCCTCATTACGACGCGTATCCAGTCGGGCGTAAGTGCAATCAACACGCGGCTGAATCATTTACAACAAGACTTGTCGGGACCGCGTTCCGCGCAGCCGCAGCCTGCCGAGTTTGAAACCGTGCTCGCCGGGATTGACACACTCTCCATGACCCTGCGCGAGAAGATCGCCCGGGAGCGCGAGCTTGAAAACAGATTGCGGCATCAGGAACGGCTCTCCGCACTCGGCCAGTTTGCCGCGGGCATTGCCCATGAACTCCGTAATCCACTGGCAACCATGCGTCTGCGGGCCCAGATGACCCAGCGGGCTGACAACAACGCTGCAACCCAAAAGAACCTTGACGTGGTCCTCGAAGAAATCTCACGGCTCGATACCATGATTGAACGGCTGTTGTATTTTTCCCGGCCCATTCATCTGTCCATGCAGCCGACGGACCTCCGTGCCTTCTGCGAAACTATACTGCAATCGTGGTCAGCGCGTTTTCACGAGGCCGCTGTGGACGTGCAATGTGTTGGCGCGGAACATCTCGAGTGCCTGGTGGACCAGGACAAATTCCGGCAGGTATTTGAAAATCTGATTTCGAACTCTCTGGAAGCCCTCCGTGAAAGCCCGAATCAGCCAGGAAGAATGACAATTCGCTTTTCCGCGGAAGACCATTTTGTTCAGGTCCGGGTGGAAGACAATGGACCCGGGCTGAACGCAGAGACCCAATCGAAGGCATTCGACCCGTTCTTCACAACCAAGGACAAGGGAACGGGTCTAGGGCTCTCGATTGCTTATGAGATTGTGAAGGCCCATGAGGGAGAACTTCACCTCGAAAACGGGCCGAGCAGTGGCGCGACAGCTACCGTGCGCCTGCCCCGGAGCGGGTATACAGGGACCGAGGTTTAGCCATGCGCGAACGAATTCTTGTCGTGGATGACGATAACAATCTTCGCTGGACACTCAGAGAAATACTCGAAGCTGCCGGGTACGAAGTAGCCGAAGCAGAAAGCGGACGGCGGGCGTTTGCTCAACTGGAAGAGAAGCAACCCGACGCAATTTTGTGCGACTGGAAAATGCCTGAGCAGGGCGGCGAAGAACTCCTGCGGGCACTCATGGCGCGAAACGAAGCATACCACCTGCCAGTAATCATTATGACGGCCCACGGCACCGGACCCAATGCCATCACTGCGATGCAGTTAGGCGCATACGACTTCGTCACCAAACCGTTCGATCTGGATGAAGTGCTGGCCACCGTGAAGCGTGCCCTGCAACATGTCTGTCTACAGCGCGAAGTCGAGCGGTTGAGCAAGCAGAACGCTGGTGACGTGTCGGAGACCTATGAGCGGAACAGAAGCCGCATGGTCGGGTCTTCCCGCGCCATGGTGGAGGTATTCAAAGCAATTGGCCGTGTTTCAAGGACGGATGTCACCGTGCTCCTGCTCGGAGAGACCGGCACCGGTAAAGAACTCGTCGCGCGCACCATTCACGAAAATAGCCCTCGCAGTCATCGTCCCTTTGTCGTTGTGAACTGCGCTGCACTTCCTGCTGAATTGTTGGAGTCGGAGCTATTCGGCTATGAGAAAGGTGCATTTACCGGCGCCCTCAATCGAAAAATCGGCAAATTTGAACACGCCGCTGGCGGGACTGTTTTTCTCGACGAGATCGGCGAATTGCCGCTCGCGCTGCAACCGAAACTGCTGCGCGTACTCCAGGAGCACACGTTTGAGCGAGTCGGCGGTACAGAATCCATTCATGCGGATTTTCGTCTCATCGCGGCAACAAACCGGGTCCTTGAAGATGAGGTCGAGGAAAAACAGTTCCGTTCCGACCTCTATTACCGGCTTAAGGTCTTCAGCATTCAATTGCCTGCACTGCGCGAGAGGCGGTCGGACATTCTGCCGCTTGCAGAACATTTTCTCGCTCAATTCAACGAGCGAAACCAGCAACGCGTCCCAGGTTTCACTGAAGACGCAATCATTCTGCTTCAGATGTATTCCTATCCTGGCAATATACGGGAACTCGAACACATTGTGGAGCGCGCCGCTGTCCAGGCCGCGGGCCGGGCCATCACACGCGAGCTGGTGCAACAGGCGCTGCCTTCGGCTGTTTCTCCTGCAACCGATGGCAGCCTGTCGGAACTATTACGGTTGCCCTTTCACGCATCCGTTGCCGCGTGGGAAAAGCGCCTGATCGAAACCGCACTCAGGGAGAGCGGCGGAAACAAGGCGGACGCGGCCAGAAAACTCCAGATTCATCGCAGACTCCTTTACGAGAAGATGGAGCAATTGGGAATCGATAAGGAATCACCTGATTAGTCCTGTCACCGCATCCTTTATCTGATCGAAATCCTGGCAAATGGCCATTTCGGCGATCACCGCCGTCTGCCGGCCCCTCGTCCGCTTTTCTCACACTCGCATGTTCGCTTAAAGGTCGTCTGGTGGTCTGTCTTTCCCGGCCTGCCTCTATATCTCTTTGATTGACCAATCTTTCACGTTTGGAACCGGCCATGCCATGTCCGACTTTCGCTGATTCAGCCGATTGCACATCTTCGCCAGCGCGATATGTAACCACACGCTGCGGCTGCCTGGATACCAGCCCTATCGGAACGACTGAAAAGATCATTCCCTATGCCTTGGCACCGGACCATCGAATTTCGCCCTCAATCTGCACGTCAGCAAGGTATTAGTGTTCGCTTTTGTCACGCGTCCTGTTCGCTTAGCGGTCGGAGTTTTCGGTCACTTTCTCACGCAATGCTCGTATCCTGTTGAATTGCTGATATTGCATTGCGCTGCTGGTTTGGCAATTGCCGTGCCTCTCAATGGATGAATGGAGTGGCACACATGTTCTTACCGAAAGTTCTTCTCATATCCGCAACTCTCAGTCTGGTCTGCGTCGCAGGGTGCGCAAGGCAAGCGGTTGCTCCCGAAACACCGCCAGGGCCATCCGCAAGCGCCACGCTAACACCGCCAAATCCGGCTGGTTCCCCTGCTCCGCAATTTCAGCCTGCAAACTACACTGCAGAAGGGCGCATTCGGCAGTTGAACTACGCCGAAGATGGACGAGTAGATGGCTTTCTGCTCGACAATGGAACGCTGATTTACCTCCCGGCCAATTTCTCAGGTGCGATTCCTCCATTACGAACACGTGTGCAGGTTTCCGGATCACTGCATCCGTCTGTTTCGGAACGAACCGTCGTGACGGCTCAACTTGTCGTACCAACAACCGGGAGCAGACCGGGCACAGTGACGGCTTCCGCCTCAGCC
>DASRBV010000395.1:0-2014 GCA_035653455.1 Pseudacidobacterium sp.
GCTTTGCCATTCTTTTTCGTAACGATGCCAAAGTTTGCCTGGTAGTCCCACATGGCCCATCCGATATGGTGTTTGTCCAGGGCCACGCGCATATCGTGCAGCCATTGCGCGCGCATTACGGGATCGGCATAGTCGCGCAGCACTCCGAACTCGCCACAATATACCGGAGCGTGGTGTAGCGCGGACCACTTTTCAGCAAAAGCGAGGGTTGCATCTATGCGTTGCGAATTCCATTGGTCCAGGCCATATTCCGCAAGCCAGTACTGACCTGCCAGCGTCGGTTCCTGGTCAAGGTTTGGCTGGACATTTCCGGGCGTCGAGGGATAGGGGACAGCACGCAAGGGACGGACCTGCGACATGGTCCACGTCGCACCCTGATGCGTGAATGGAAATGGCTCATAATCGTGGAAGGTATAAATGATATTGGGGAGTGCAAGCGGCCCCAGCATCAATAAATCGTCAAGTCCGGACCAGTGCGCTCCCGTGGCAATGATGGTGTGCTGCGGAGCTGAAAGGCGGATCTGCTCTGCAATATAGTTCTCGATTCCCTGCCAGCGATAAGGGTCGTCCTGCTCCGGCTCGTTCAGGATTTCAAAAAAGACCAGATTCGGGTCCGTAGACGCAAAGTGCTTTGCCAGCGCACGCCAAAGCCGGGCAAAATTCTCTACGCTCTCTGTGCCTTGGCGAAGCTGCGCTTTGAAGCTACTCTCAGGATGAACATCAATAATGACAGCCAGCTTCTGAGCGAGCATGGTTTGGACCGCATGATCGAGTTCATTCATGAATGGAGTGTCTGTATCAGGGTTGCGCAGCCACTCAAGAAGCGGCTGTGCGTCAATGCTCAGACGGACATGATCGAAGCCAAGTTGATGGATGAGGGCAATGTCGTCGGGAGTCATGTAGGTGCGCAGCCGCTCGACAGAGTAATCCCCGGGCGACTGTGCAAACCACATACTCGCGTTAATACCACGCCGCAGATGCTGGGCGCGTTCAAAGGCAACCTGGTTAATACCGGATTGGGCCGCAGCAGAAAACAAGATGCAAAACAGCGTCAAAAACAGCAGAAGACTTCTCTTTTTCATCAGAGATTGCTCCATTTTGGGCCAGAGTTTGTGGTGGTTCTTCGCAGATTCAATCTTGCATGGCAGAATACAGTCTGAAACTCATGAGCATCAAGACACTCAGCAGCCGTGAAGTCTACCGCAATCCCTGGCTCCGCCTGCGCGAAGATGAAATTGAGCGCAATAACGGCATGCGCGGTATTTACGGAGTGGTAGACAAAGATGATTGCGCCGTGATCATCCCCATTGAGGAAGACCACGTTTATCTTGTGGGCCAGTTCCGGTATACAGTCCAGGAGCACTGTCTGGAGCTTCCACAAGGGGGTTGGGAAACAGCGGATGTAAAACCCGAGGAGCTGGCGCGGGGGGAACTGCGCGAGGAAACCGGCTTCGATGCTGAAGAAATGACTTATCTCGGCACGATGTATATCGCCTATGGTTTTGCAAACCAGAAGCAGCATGTTTTTCTTGCGCGCGGGCTGAAGCATGTAGGAACAGACTTCGATCCCGAAGAGCACGACCTGACGCTGCACTCCTTTACCATTGCCGAATTTGAACAAATGTTGCTGGAAGGTGTCATCCGCGACTGCTGCACGCTTGCAGCCTGGGGATTGTACAAGGTCTGGAGAGAAAAGCAGGAAAAGTGATCCGGTCAACGGCCTGAGAGAAAGTGGACTGCTGCTCCGCACTACCCGGGCCAGGTGTGCGGCCGTCCGGTCAGCCCCGCTGGCGCGAAGCTTCGTACAGCAGGATGCTTGTTGCTATGGCAGCATTCAGCGATTCAACCGGGCCGGGGCAGCGGATAGTAATGCGCGCATCGCAGGCGCGGAGAATATTCTCCGGCAGACCATTGCCTTCGTTTCCTATAAACAGGGCCGTTGGTTGGGTAAAATCCGTTTCGTGTGCCGGGGTGCCATTCTCGATGGTGGCAGCGACGGCGCGAATTCCATGAT
>DASRBV010000396.1:0-12595 GCA_035653455.1 Pseudacidobacterium sp.
GCATCCGGCAGCAGGGAAACGTCGGACTCAGGCGACAGGCCGATTCCAATACAGGCTCCCCGAATGTGTGTGCCGAGCCTGGCGCTCGTGTGTACGTGGACGAAGATGCGGTCGCCGGAGAAAGAGACTTTCGGCGAATCAGCATAAACATAGCAGGCAGAATGGATGTCGCCCTTGATGTAATAGCGTCCGTCGGGCCCGTTAAAAAGTTGCGTCTTGAGTGTGTGCTCAAGGGCCTGGGCTGAAATTCTCAGTTCAACAGCATGAATGGCAGGAGAAACACAAAACAGCAGGACCAGTGCAAACAGACGGCTTCTCATAAATGATTTTATTTTAGGGATTTCTGCGCCCCTGGAATGCAAAAAACGGCTACTTCCTGCCGCCTGAAGGATGCACTTTTGCCTTCCTGTAGGCTTCATCGAGGATTTGCAACGCTTCTGAGATCTGGCTTTCGTCTTCTATATCGAAAAGTTGCCACTGATGGCCTTGCCGCTTTTCCTGCGGCTTGTCGGCGAATTTATAAGCGATTGCGCCAGCACGGTTGATCATCTTCGTCTCCGGCAGAAGCCCAAAGATGGTCTTGTTGCGATAGATGGCCCGCATCCCAAACATCGGTTTTACTGAAACATCAGGCCAGCGCAGGACTTCTTCTTCCAGCAACACAGCAAGGCGGCGCATCTCCTCTGAGACGCGGGCAAACTTTGGCTGATAGGATCGCTGTTTCTTCATAAAAACATTGCCCCGGCAGTATACCGGGGCAGAAAGCAACAACGCAGTCTATTGTGGTTTAGTTAGAACTGGTTCCAGAGGAACTGGTTATAGACCTCATGGTGGAACTGGACTTCCGGCGCTTTGACGAAGGTCCCAAGCAGACGCGGGCAGCGGTCGGCTGAGGCCTGCTTCAGGTCGGCGTAGCGGGCCTTTACGTCTTCGCCCAGCAGCTTCGTGGTCCAGGTGGCGTTCCGGAAGTTGTCTATGGCTGTATAAATGTTGTCCGGCAGATATCGCTCTGCCTGACGCAGATTGGCAATGCTCGCGGTCTCGCCTTCGAGTCCGGACTTGAAGACCGAGTAAAGCACCAGGTAGGGATTTGCGTCCGGAGCAACCGAGCGCACCTCGACACGCATGCTCTTTTCGTTGCCGATAGGGATACGCACCATGGAGCCGCGGTCTGTGGCCGACGCCTTGATCTGGTTCGGGGCCTCGAAGTGCGGATCGAGACGGCGATAGGCATTGACGCTCGAATTCAGCAGCAGGCAAATGTCATTGCCGTGCGTAAGAATGCGGTCCACAAAGTCCCATCCAAACTTGGAGAGCTTCTCTTCGCCCTTGGGGTCCCAGAAGAGGTTCTTGCCGTCTTTGCTGATGGAGACATTCGTGTGCATGCCGCTTCCGTTGACGCCAACCACCGGCTTAGGCAGGAACGATGCAGTCATGCCGAGTTTGGTGGCCACCTGGCGACAGACCAGCTTGTAAAGCTGTATCTGATCGGCAGCGCCCAGCACTTCACCGTAACCGTAGTTGATCTCAAACTGCGAAGGCGCAACTTCGGGGTGGTCTTTCTCGTTCTCAAAGCCCATGGCGCGCAGTACTTCAGCCGTCGTATCAATAAAGGTGCGGAGCGGGTCGCCGGGGAGCGAGTGGTAGTAACCGCCTGTATTTACATAGTCAAACCTGCCGGTCTCAGGGAAGCGGCGCTCGGCATCGGTCCCGGCAAAGATGAAGCCTTCAATTTCGTTGGCGGCGTTGAGTGTGTATCCATGCTTTGCATGGAGGCCCTCAGCAAAGCCCTTCAAAAGACCGCGCACGTCGGCGGCATAGGGTGTTCCGCCCTTATCAATCACATCGCCAAAAACGAGCACCTTACCAGGGCCGAAGACATCTGCGGGTGCCCAGTAAAAGGAACCCCAGTCAATTCCCAGACGCAGGTCGCTCTCCCGCTGCGCGGTAAAGCCGCGAATCGAGGAGCCGTCAAAAGTCAGATTGTCGTAGCTCTTGATCAGGAACTTCTTGTCGTAGTCGAGCATGTGCAGGCGGCCTTCGAGGTCGCTGAACAGCACAGTGACGGCCTTGATTTCTTTTGTGTCGGTGAGATACTTGAGGCGCTCTTCCTGGATTTTTCCGGGGTCTACGCGCTTTTTGCGCTGTTCTTTGGCTTGCAGGTTTTTTTCTTCCAGCTCCGCATATGAGAGCGAGAGGAAACTACGAAGTTCGTTGGACATGCTTCTCCTCTGGATGGGGTTCAACCGAAGCCCACCGTGGCCCAACCTGCCCGGAACAGGCAGGCAAGCTCGACCTGGCTCGATGGTTTTTCTCTGCCAACAGGGTACCGCGAGCAGTATAAGAAATTTTTAATATCAGAAAAAGTGATAGCGAGGATAGAAAAACTTTATTAAGTTGGCCAGCCCGCGCCCGAAAATATGAAGATGTCGAAGTCAAAGCAAGATAAGATTGGGCCCCTGCCCCAGGACCCTTCCCTTAGAAGAAAGGAACCATGAAAAGTAAGTTGCTTATCTTTATGATGCTGCTGGTGTTACCTCGTCTGTTTGCACAAGCTGCGCCGGAGAAGGTCATCCTCGATACAGACATCGGTGACGACATTTATGATGCCTTTGCGGTGACGCTGGCGCTCGCGAGCCCGGAATTAAAGGTCGTCGGGATTACGTCGGCCTGGGGCGATACAGAACTGCGCAGCCGTATGCTGGACCGTCTGTTATGCGAGGCGGGACGCAGCGATGTCCCAGTGCTTACCGGCGTAAAGACGGAGAGCAAAACGCCATTTTCCCAGGAGGCTTGGGCACATGCCGGAGAAGCACGTCCGCATCACAACGCGGTAGATTTTCTCCTCGATGAAATCAGAAAAAATCCAGGAGAGATTACCTTGATTGCGATTGCTCCTCTGACGAATATTGGCGCGGCGATGGACCGCGACCCCGCGACTTTCAGGAAGCTGAAACGTGTGGTGATGATGGGCGGCTCTATCCGGCGCGGATATGGCGACCTCGGATTTGCTCCAGCGCATGGACCCGACGCCGAATACAACATTGCCATGGATGTTGCTGCGGCACGGAAATTGTTTCAATCAGGCGTACCTGTCTACATGATGCCTCTGGATTCGACCCAACTGGCGTTTGATGAAACGAAGCGCGAGATGCTGAGCATGGTAAGCACTCCGCTGACGGACTCACTCCAGGTACTGACCGCCGAATGGCAGCGGGTGACCCATCAAATTACCCCGACACTGTTCGACGTGATGGCTGTTGCGTATGCCATAAAGCCTGAGTTGTGTCCGGCGACTGCGATGCACATTGATGTGGATGGAGCAGGATTTACCCGGGAAGTTCCGGGCACACCGAATGCGAATGTATGTCTTGAGTCGGATTCAGACCGGTTCTTTCAGTTTTTAATGCCGAGATTACTGGGACAGCGGTTGCAGGGAAGTTCGTCATGCGTGGGGAAATGAAGTGTCTGGAGCGGGCACCCGCCATCCTGCAATCCAAAGTCTCGCAGCAGAAGTCTATTCATCTCATCTGAAATTCTGGCGAGCCAAGAATCATCGCAGTCATCGTATCCAGTGTTTGCGCTGGGTCTTGCTGTTGCGATTGCGCAAGCTCCTGTTTGATGACTGTGTTGGTTTTGGCTGAGACGTCTCCGGCGACAAGCAACTGCTCCATCAGAGCGAGCGCTTCATCTTCACCGCTTGCGTGGGTCGTGGACTGCATAAGAGAGACTGGTTCCGTGTGTGGTATCTCCCGAGTGGCGTCAGAATGCGTGAGGAGTCCCGCGGCCAGCAGATGCGGCGCGTCAAATTTCATGCCGCCGAGTCTGCTGTTCGCAAGCGCCACGGAAAAATTCAGGCGGTCTACCAGAGCAGCAGAGTTCATCCAGTGGTCGGCGGTCATCGGATACCCGGTGGGCGGCTGCATCTGGTAGAGAGGCTCGCCCATGCGCGCAATGGTTCCAACCAAAGCACCGGGATTGGTCGGGTTCGTATCGGTTGCGCGGAGTGCCGAAGCGACGAATTCCAGCGGCGTCTTCACTTTATTGCGATAGTACGTGCGCGACCAAAACTCCGGCGAATGCACCATGGTTCGCAGGACTTCTTTGATGTCTCCGTCCGAAGAGAGATACGTTTTCGCCATGCGGTCTACCAGCGCAGGTGGAGGATCGTCGGCAACAAAGCGCTGCGCCAGCTTGTAGCTGATGAAGTGCGCAGTTTGTGGCTGCGCGGCGAGCCACATCAGCGCCTGGACCCCTTCGTTGAAGCCATCTTCTTTTACCGTGTGGCCAAACCATTTTTTCGGGCCGGGTTCATGCCTGCGCTCGTCAAAGACGAATGGGCCGCCAAGCTGCGGGTGATCAATGGTCCATCCGGTGAATATTTTTGCCAGATTGGTAACGTCGGCCTGTGTGTATCCGCCATTTACGCTGACGGTATGCAGTTCCATGACTTCGCGCCCGTAGTTCTCATTCAGCCCGCGTTCGGCCTGCTTTCCACGACGGCGCTGGTTCTGTGCGGCGGGTGAGTCTGGTCCGATGCTGGTCCAGTTGTCGAGATAGTCGAGCATGGCCGGGTGCTCGGCCGTGGCCAGCAGAAGGTCTTTAAACTTGCCCAAGGCGTGTGCCCGAATGGCATTGCGTTCGTAATCAGGCAGGTAATATGTCTCAAAGCCGTTCTTGTGCATGAAGACATTGAAGTGGTTGAACCAGAAGTCGGTCATCACCTCTTGAAGCTGGCGCTCACTCAGAATGGCGCGCAGAAGCTTCGCCTGCATCATTTCATTCTGCACAACACCGAGGCCGCCGCCTCCACCACCTGCCATCATGTAAAAGATTTCGCGTTCGTGCGGAGTGAAGTCGTTAAGCAACATGCTGCGCTGTGGCTCGGTGATGTCGCGGCAAAGTACGATGCGCTGCTCGACAGGCAGTTTCATGATGGCCTGCATGCGCATGTTCTTTGGATAGCCGAGAATCTGGCTGGCGAGCATCTGCGCAGAAGCGAATTGTTCCTGACGGCCCATCGGCTGCTCAGGCTTCATCATGTCAATTGGAGGAGGGGCCTGGTTGTCATTCTTTTTTGCCTGCCGCTGGTCGTATTTTGCGAGTGCCACTTCAAAGGCCCCGGCGAGGATGGGGTCTTTTGGCATGGACTGCTTGCCCATCTCAATCTGGCGCAGCATCTGCCCGTCTGGGAAGCTGGCTGCGATTTCTGTAGGAGTCATGTTCAGGGCCGGATAAGCGGCGAGGCGTTTGTCTAACTCGCTATCAGGAATGCTGTCAGGATTGAGTTGCCGTTCAAACCACGCTTCCCATCCTTCTTTGGTGACTACGGACACTTCGCCAGGACGTGGGCCAAAAGTGAAGCGGTCGAGAATGTGCTGCGCCTTTTCCTCATTGGAGAGCGGGCGGGACGAGTCTGTTTTCGTGGCCGTTTTATGGTGCGGTGTGTTCTGCGCGAACATTGGGCCGCAGGGAAGAAGCGCAACAGCAAGAATCCGCAAACAGGCAGAGATAGGCGGCATAACTTACTCCTGACACTACTGTAGACCGCAGTTTACCTCTCAGAGTTGCGCTGGTTGGGCCATTTGTGGCTTGGGTTTGTTCCGTCTTGAGACAAAATGGAACACCACCCTTATCAAAAGCAGAATGCCGAGCACAACAGTGATCGCAAGGGGCGTACGGACTCCTGTTTTCACGCCCCACCAATAATGCACAACGCCTGCAATGGCCGCAACATAGATGAGGCTGTGCAGCATACGCCAGCGCTTGCCCCCCAGCTTGCGGATGGCCCATGCCGTCGAGGTCAACGCAAGCGGCAGAAGCAGTAACCATGCGGCCAATCCGGCGGTAATGAAGCGACGCTGGCCGATGTCATCCAACATCGTGCTGAGGCTGAAATTGGAGTAGAGCCAGACATATGTCGTCAGGTGCAGGCAGGCATAAAAAAAGGCATAAAGGCCAAGCATCCGGCGGAAGCTGATCGTCCAGCCCAGTTTTGGAAAAAATTTGCGAATGGGCGTGATGGCCAGCGTGATGACCAGCAGACGCAGCGTGCCTTTTCCTGTAAAAAAAGTGACCGCCGCAATGGGATCAGGGCCAAGCGCGTCCGGGACCGTAGTGCTCGCGCGCCAGAATTGAAACACAAGCCATGTAATGGGAGCAAGGCACGCGATGTGGACAAGGACTTTTAGAAAGATGATGAGCCGTTTTGACATATAAAAGCAGGTCCTTCACTCCCTCTTCACTACGCTCAGGGTCCGTTTCATGGAGGGCAATTCTGAAAAGCGATGCTGCTTAGTAGTACCTTCGCAGGTCCATACCGTTGTAGAGACTGGCCACCTGGTCTGCGTATCCATTGAACATGAGTGTAGGACGCCGTTGCTTGAAAATCGGCTCGCCAATGCGGCGCTCGTATTTCTGGCTCCAGCGTGGATGGTCTACATTGGGATTCACGTTCGAGTAGAAGCCGTATTCATCGGGCGCCTGGTCGTTCCAGGCCGTGTGCGGCTGCTTTTCCACAAAACGGATTTTCACAATGGACTTTGCCGATTTGAATCCGTATTTCCATGGCACCACGACGCGGACAGGCGCGCCGTCCTGATTGGGCAGCACCTGACCATACAGGCCGAAGCAGAGCAGCGTGAGCGGGTGCATCGCTTCGTCCATGCGCAAACCTTCTGAGTAGGGCCAATTGAGATTGACCGAGCCGATTCCGGGCATCTGTTTACGATCGGCCAGCGAGAGGAACTGTACATACTTTGCTTTGCCCAGCGGCTCGCATTGCTTAATAAGTTCAGAGAGGGAATAGCCGACCCACGGAATGACCATGCTCCACGCCTCAACGCAGCGCATCCGGTAAACGCGCTCTTCCAGTGGGCGCAGTTTCAGCAAATCATCAATGCCAAACGTTCTGGGCTTGTTGACCAGGCCCTCAACGGTCACCGTCCACGGACGTGTCTGCAAGCGCCATGCGTTCTTGGCCGGGTCGCCCTTCTCAACGCCAAACTCATAGAAATTGTTGTAGTGCGTAATGTAATCGAAGGGCGTAAGGTCTTCGCCCGTGGTTGAAAGCGGGCTTTTGATCGTGGTGAGCTTTGTCGTTTCAGCTCCGGCCTTTGTGAATGCTGCTCCGGCTGCTGCCGCAGTGGCCGCTGCCATAAACTGCCGCCTGTTCAGGTAAACAGTCTTCGGAGTGATCTCTGATGAGGGAATATCGTTGGGCTTACGGATGAGCATCGCTTGACCTGCTTTTCTTCTTACAGATTAAAGTACGCTTCTGGTAGCAAGCATGGATTTTCCATGTGCTAAAACCAGACTCTTACGGCCGGACTCTACTCATAAGACAGAAACGCTGCGGAAAAGGTTACATTTTTCCAGGCAGGAGTAACAATCAACAATATGGAAACTATCCAGGTTGTCCTTGGCAAGAAACTTTTGCAGGCCATTGACCGGGCTGCGCGGCAGACAAAGCAAAACCGTTCTGCCCTCGTGCGCGAAGCCTTGCGCGAGTATTTAAAAAAAATGGAAATGTGCCCACTGGAAAGACGCGATCATGAGGGGTATTCCCGGCATCCTGCAACGGACACGGAATCAAGGCTATGGGAGCGGGAGATAGTTTGGCCAGAAACAAAAAATGGATGCGTACCCCATGGGAAATAAGCAAAGAAAGTTCACGAATTTTTAGCACTTTTTGTATATGCAGAGTCCGTTCATTCTGACGAGCGATATATAGTCCGTCATTCTGACGACCAAAGGGGGGAAGAATCTTAGCGATGTGCGTGGTTGGCAATCCCGTAAGATGCTCCGCCCAGCGGTCATAGACACGACTAACCAGAACGAAGAGCAAACGGCCACTCCCTGCGCTTGTAAGCCCGCGCGAAATAGAGGATGCTCCCTGTTACCGCGATCACGCCCGCATAGATGAATTCGCGCGAAGCATCACGTCTTGAAAAGAGAATGAAAAGAAATCCAGCCAGCGCAAACAGCGGGGGCAGGGGATAGAGCCAAAGCCGAAAAGGGCGGGGCATCTCCGGCCGGCGCAGACGCAGCAGGATCACGCCAGTCTGTTGCAGTACATATTGCAGAATGATGCGGATGGCGACCAGCGCAGCAATCACACGCGAGAGATCGAAGAAGCAGAAAACAGTGGCCACAATTCCGAGTGCCAGCAGGGAAACATTCGGGAACCCATGCCGTGGGTGCAGCCTTGCAAACGAGCGGAAGTAATTGCCGTCCAGCGCTGCTGCATAAGGCGCCCGCGAATATGCCAGCAGCAGCGAAAAAACTGAAGCGAAGGCCGTCCACATCACCAGCACAGCCAGTATCCGCGCGGCCGCTGCTCCAAAGGTCCGCTGCATAAGAACAGCGACGACGGCATAGCGGCCATCTCCCTGCTTCACCAGTTCCTGCCACGGGATGACGCCGAGCACGCTGATGTTCATGGCGAGATAAAGCGCTGCAACAATGGCAATGGAAAGCAGCACGGCACGGGGAATCGTGCGTCCGGGGTCGCGTGCTTCTCCGCCAAGAAAGCACACCGTGTAATAGCCCCAGTAATCGTAGGTCGCAATCAGAGTGGCCGCGCCGAGTCCCTGAAAAAATGCGGGTGTAAGATGAAATGCTCCCTGCGGTATAGCAAGCTGAGATGCATGGAAATGCGTAGTTCCGGCAAGAATGACGGACCCGATCGTGAACAGGACGCCGGCCCATAAGACCCATGCCAGGCGCGCGATGGCCCTGATGTTGCGATAGAGCAGCGCTAGCACGAAGAGGCATGTTCCCGCAGCGGCAAGGCTTGCATATCGCAATTGCGGAAGCAGCGGCACGGCGTTGTTGAGCGAAGGCCAGAGATAGGCCGCGTACTGCGCCAGCCCAATGCATCCGGAGGCAATGGAAAGCGGCGCGCTGAATCCAAGCTGCCAGATGTAGAGAAACGAGAGCCAGCGGCCTGCGCCTTCGCGTCTATACATTTCGCGCAGAAAGGCGTAGGAGCCTCCGGCCTCGGGCATCGCCGCGCCCAGTTCGGCCCATACCAATCCATCGCAGAGGGCGATCAGCGCGCCGAGTACCCATCCGAGCATGGCCTGTGGCCCGCCCATCGCGGCCACAACCAGCGGCAGCGTAATGAATGGTCCTACGCCGATCATGTTCATCATGTTCAGCGAGATGGCGTTGCCCAGGCCAAGCTGGCGTTTCAGTTGCGACGTCATGGTTCGATATTCATCTAAGAAAGAACACAGTGGATGGATTGTACACTGGAAACACTAGCCGAATAGATGCAGACAGCCAGACGACGACTCAAGCAGATTGCTACCATCACGCTTGCCACGGCCCTCACCGTGCAGGCGCAGACGGTCCCCTGGGCCACGCAGATTGCCGCCACTCCTGATGCGCAGACTTTGCCGGAAGATCGAGGCGCAGATGGATTATGGCAGACACTGCGCAAACTGCAAACCTGGGCGAGCATGATGATGATCGTAGCGCACCCTGACGACGAAGACGGCGGGATGCTGACGCTCGAATCGCGTGGAGCCGGTGCGCGCGTTGCCATGCTGACGCTCACACGCGGCGAAGGCGGACAGAACGCCATGTCCAGCGAGACGTATGATGCACTGGGTTTGGTCCGCACCAATGAGTTGCTGCGCGCCGATGAATACAGCGGAACAGAACAGTACTGGACGCGTGTCGCCGATTACGGATTTTCCAAAACCATAGATGAGGCCTTTCAGCAATGGGGTCATGATCGCGTCCTCTACGACGTAGTGCGCGCCGTGCGCCTGAATCGCCCGCTTGTCGTTACATCGGTCTTTACCGGGAATGTTACCGATGGGCACGGGCACCATCAGGTATCGGGCGAAATGGCGCAGGAGGTCTTTAAGGCCGCTGGTGACCCGAATGTTTTCCCTGACCAGATTGCCGAAGGTCTGCGGCCGTGGTCGCCCCTGAAAGTGTATGCGCGTGTGCCCACCTTCTCCATCAGCGGCGAAGGCGCAAACAAGCGCATGTTCGACTATGCAACAGGGAAGTCTGCGCCGCTCCATCTTCGTGACTATGTGAATGACCAATGGATGGACGATGTTCCGGAAACGAATGTGGAAATTCCTGAGGGCGCGTTCGATCCCGTGCTGGGCCGTTCCTATCTGCAAATGGCGCGCGAGGGATGGGCACTGCAGAAATCGCAGAATGGCGGCGGAAACCCTCCGCTCCCGGGGCCATTCAACGTTGCTTATCACCGCTATGGCTCGCGGGTACAAACCGGCGAACACGAGTCGTCCTTCTTTGATGGCATAGATGTTTCGCTGATGGGGATTGCCTCGCTTGCCCACGGCGACACGCAGTTTCTAAAAGATGGCTTGCGCGAAATCAACAGCGATGTGACACGCGCTTTGTATTCGTACATTCCTTCCGACCCATCAAAAATATTGCCCGCCCTGCACGACGGTTATCTGAAGACGATGCAACTGATTGCCGCTGTGGACGCAAGTTCCCTCAGCGCGGACGACAAGGCAAATGTCAATCACGAACTTCAAATCAAGCTGACGCAGTTCAACACCGCACTGGCGGAAGCACTTGGGCTGCAGGTGAATGCGCTGGTCACGCCCAGTCTGCAATCTGACCGCAACCCATTCTTCGGCTCTGCCGCGCAGATGACCTTTCTCCACGCAACTCCAGGCATGGACTTTCATGTACGCCTGCATGTATCGAGTGCAGGGCCGTGGACACCTGCGGGCAAACTCCGTCTGGCCAAAACCTGGCTTGTCACTCCCGAAGGCGAGAACTGGCCGGTGGAGCGGATGGCCGGGCCCACCACTCCAGCCACGTCAGACGCGGACATCCTCTTCAAAGTCCATGTGCCACGCAACGCTTCCGTGACACGCCCCTATTTCAGCCGGCCTTCCATCGAGCAGCCCTACTACAACATCAACGACAAGCGCTGGCTCAACCGCTCCTTTGCTCCGTACCCGGTCGAAGGGTGGGCCGAGTTCGATTATGACGGTGTTCCAGTGCGTGTGGGGCAGGTAGTGCAGACCGTGCACTGGGAGCATGGACCGGGCGCGGTGTATCAGCCGCTCGTCGTTCTGCCGCAGATTTCCGTCAGCTTCGGTACTGCCGCCGGAGTCATCCCTCTGGGAGAAAAGTCCTTTCCTCTGCATGTGACCCTTACGAATGAACAGCAGGATTCTGCCGATGGCGAACTCCATCTGGAGCTTCCCGCCGGATGGACTACAGGGCCGGCAACAGCGAAGTTTCATCTCCCGGCAAATGATCCTGTCACGGTTACATTTACTGTGTACCCCACAGCCTTGAGCAGCGACGCGGCTTACAACATCAGGGCAGTCGCCCGCAGCGGCAATTACGAATTCAGCGAGAGCGTGCAGCAGGTGGGTTATCCCGGACTGCGTCCGTATTACTACTACCGCCCATCCACATATCGCGCGCGCGCAGTGGATGTGAAGGTCGCACCCGGGCTGCATGTCGGCTACATCATGGGTACGGGCGATGAAGTTCCAGAGGCGCTTGAACAGATAGGTATTGATCCGCATCTGCTGACGTCAGATGAAATTCTGCACGGCGATTTAAGCCAGTATGATGCGATTGTCCTCGGTATCCGCACGTATGCTGCCCGTCCGGAACTGGCCCAGGCCACTGGCCGTTTGCTGGATTACGTAAAAAATGGCGGGACAGTCATAGTCCAATACAACAGCCCCGAGTATGACCATAATTACGGGCCGTATCCATACACATTGGGGCGCTCTCCGGAGAAGGTTGTGGATGAGAAATCGCAGGTCACGATTCTCGATCCCAGCCATCCTTTAATGACCTGGCCGAACCACATTACCGAAGCCGACTTTAACGGATGGGTAGAAGAGCGCGGGCACGACTTCATGGAATCCTGGGACCCACATTACACCGCGCTGACAGAAACGCACGATCCCGGGCAGGACCCGCAGAAGGGTGGCCTGCTCTATGCGCACTATGGCAAAGGTGCCTATATCTACGTGGCCTACGCACTCTACCGGCAGATGGCCGAAGCCGTCCCGGGAGCATACAGAATATTTGCGAATTTAGTCAGTGCTGGAAAAGACCATATGGCCCAACGCTCCGCCCGCCCATAGGAACATGTGTCGTGGCATGGATAAGCTAGTCTCTACCAGTCAATCTTCTCCGGGAAATATTCCGCAATCAGATCGTCGTAGTAGGGCTTCAGTTCTTTCAAATTAGGTTTGGTGTGGCCCTTGGAGTAGAGGTCGTAAGGGTTGAACTTGCGCACCCACTCAAACATCTCTTCGTCGTGCTCGTTCATCAGGTGTTTGTAGGCCCCATGCTTGTGCGCCGGATAGAACGAGTGATAGCGCAGCATATAGAGCGCCGGTTCCGGCAAATAAGGTTTTGCCACGTGATAGATGTATTCGTCGTGTCCCCATGACAAATGGACGTTGTCCAGACCGCAGTGCGGCTCATAGATGCCGTATTCCGTTTGGTATTCGGGGACTTTGCTGTCCGGGTTCGCGCCGAAGTATTCGCGGAAGACAATCTCATCGGCCCATGCGCAGCCCACCGGAAAGGTATCGCCCACCACGGCCCATTGCGGTTC
>DASRBV010000397.1:0-2931 GCA_035653455.1 Pseudacidobacterium sp.
TGTGAACATAAGAAATTACTGTATGCGCAAAATCCAGGCTTGACAGAAGGGCCGGAGAGGAGAAGAATCGCATCAAACATTTCTTACAGGAAATGTTTGATGGGCATCCGATCCATGCTCGACCGCTTCACCACCGGCGACGTCCTTGATTTGACAGGAGTGACTGCGCGCCAGTTGCAGTGGTGGGATGAAAAAGGCGTTGTGGTCCCGAAGCGGGAAGGCCGCAACCGCATCTACTCGCCGGAAGACCTGGTAGAAATCATTGTCATTGAGGAGCTTCGCCGCAGGCGCATTTCGTTGCAGCAGGTGCGGCGTGTTCTGCGTTTTCTCCGTAAAGAAGTGCATGCTCGG
This sequence comes from Pseudacidobacterium sp., assembly GCA_035653455.1. Lineage (GTDB taxonomy): Bacteria > Acidobacteriota > Terriglobia > Terriglobales > Acidobacteriaceae > Pseudacidobacterium. The sequence continues at coordinate 352 of DASRBV010000397.1, forward strand.
CTGGCGGACATCGTGCAGGGCAGGGAAGAACATCATCTTCTGCTGGATGACCGGCATGTCTACTTTGAGTCGGATTCGCAGCAGATCATTGACCTTATGCGCAACACAAAACAGCCGATGCTGTTGATATGTTTAACGGACGCGATGAGGCGTCTCAAAGTGGATTTGAAGGAAATTCTGGCCCAGGCGCAGAAGAAGCCTGTGAGTACAGCCAGAGCCGGAAGGAGGGCAACGGAAACACAACGAACAGCGTAATTTCCAGGCAATCCCCACAAACAAATTCAGGAAGCCAACCAGAAAAGGAGGCGAGGATGTACGCAGAACTGCAGTTGCTTGAGGAATGGATTCCGGAACAGATGGAGCCGGGAACATTATTTGTGCTGGAAAACGCTGGAAATATGGGCGATGCGCGCAATCCTTACTGGGCGGTGCTGGCATGTCCGCGTTGTGGCGCCCTCGGCCTGATTACCAAAGCGCAGTTCATCGGTCTGGAGTCTATTATTTGCGGTGCAAACAACTGTTCAGCGGAATATTTTCTGCGCGATGATGAGATCGAGTACAGGAAACCACATTAGGGTGCGAACAGGCCCTGATGACTGTCCTCTTGGCAGGATCGCGACAAAGGCCTAAAAGGGCTGGTACTCCATTGAATCCAGGATTTCAGAAAAAAAGGCCGCGAAAGGCGGCCTTTCCTGCATAGAAAAAAGCATTTTAAGCGCGTGCATAGGACGCGATGGCGCTGGCTTCGTCGTCCTTGATATCGAAGACGGTGTAAAGTTTTGTGATCTGCAGCAGGTCGTGGACCTTCTTGGTCAGATTCAGGAGCTTCAGTTCGCCTCCCTGGTTACGGACAGTCGTATAGGCGCTCACGAGCTCGCCGATACCCGAGCTGTCAATATAGTTCACGTCAGCCAGGTTCAGCAGTATCTGCTTTTGCCCTTTGGCCAGAAGGTCACGGATGGCGTCGCGCAACTGGACGCTGCCTTCGCCGAGAGTGATGCGGCCGCTGAGATCGAGAATAGTTACGCCGTCAACCTGACGGGTGTTCAACTTCATGCTCACGAAAGATTCCTCCTTAAAACTAACTGCCGGTGTGGGCGCTACCCAGATGCTTAATGAGCGTCAGCTCGGTTCCAGGATGCAATTGCTTGAAGTGTACCTCATCCATGAAGGAGCGGATAAGAAAGATTCCCCTTCCTGAACCTCGCAAGAGATTTTCGGGGGCGAGAGGGTCGGGAAGAGTCTCCGGATCCAGGCCCTTGCCCTGATCGGCGATGCGAATTACCAGCGAATTACCTGTATTTTCAAAAGATGCCGTAATTCTTTTCTCCGGGTCGTAAGAATTGCCGTGGAGGACTGCATTCACTGCTGCTTCCCGGACGGCCATGGCCACCCGGAAAATCTCGTCTTCCTCCATTCCTGCTTTCTTCGCCATCTGTTCGGCGGTTTGTTCCACCCGGTTCACGCTGTCCAGCGAGGATTCGAGTGTGTAGGTGATCCGGCTTGCTTTCGATCCTGTCAAATGGTCTTCCCCGCCATAGTGCCTGGACATCCGTGAAATTTTCCTATTGAGGGCAGTTTGCTTGCTTGGAACAACAATGTCAAGCGGAGTGATGAAAATGCGTGAAAGAAAGAGGCGCCGGGCTTCGGCGCCTCGCTGAGAAGAATGGTTGTTAGAACAGGATTTTCAGCGACAGTCGAAGCTGGCGCGGGAAGTTCTGCGTAGGACCGATTGTGCCGTGTCCGGACCAGGCCCCCGGCTGATTACTGGAAATACGTCAGCAGCACGAAAATGAAGATCCAGAAAGCGCCCATGGTGTGCCAGTACCAGGCGGTGCAGTCCACGGCAATCTGGCGCAGTTCTACTTTGCGCAGCAGGAACAGGGCGCAGAGCGCAACCGCTAAAGCAATGATGCCCAATAACAGATGGAGGCCGTGGGTTGCAGTCACGAGATAGAAGAAGTGGCTGTTCTGGCTGGTGGCGAAAAACAGTCCCTGGGAAGCGAGCTGCTGCCATGCCATCCACTGGCCAGTCAGGAAAAGCGCGCCCAGGACGGCTGTCCCAATGAGCCACGGAGCAGCGCGGCGAACAGCGGGGCGTCCCAGGCCGAGCCATTCTTCCATTACGTCAATTTCATGAAATAAATGCCGCCTGGCCATTTCCATGGTCAGACTGCTAAGGAGCAGGACGGCCGTATTGATCCAGAGAATGGGCGGAATCGCCAGCGGATGCCAGTCGGAAACGTAGTTGTCGCGAACATCGAAGTGTCCGGCATTCTGGCGGACAAAGAAGGCACTCACCAGAGTGATAAAGAAGACCAGATCGCCTGCGAGAGCGAAGAAAAGGCCGAGCCGGTAGCGGGAGAGGAGTTCACGCGGGCCGCGCCGTCCGTTTGGGTGGTGGTCCCAATTGTCGTCGCCGCCTCCGCCGCCTGTAGGCCTTCGATCTACGGGCGGTTTGCCCCCGATTCCAGTGTCTTTCCGCTCGATATCGGTCGTGGAACGGGTGAAGGTAGCGGGCATGGCGCAATTCCCTCCGCCAACAGCTTACTCCTGTTTTTGTTGGATGGAACACTGCAT
>DASRBV010000398.1:0-11916 GCA_035653455.1 Pseudacidobacterium sp.
CTCAAACCAGGAAAATATTCCGTCACAGTCGAAACTGCTGGTTTTGCTACCGAGCAGAAGACCAACATCGAGCTCCAGGTGGGGCAGACCGCAACCATTGACTTTGTGCTGAAGGTCGGCGCGGCCACTGAAACGGTGAATGTTTCGTCAGAGGCGCTCCTGAACGTCAGCAAGGCTGACCGCGGCGAGGTCATCGAAAATACCCGAGTCACTGAACTTCCCCTGAACGGACGCGATCCGGGGATGTTATCTATCCTGGTCGCGGGCGCCTCCTGGACCGGCAGCCCGCAATGGCAGCGTCCTTTTGACGACACGCAGGCCAACCTCGCCGTCAACGGAGGCCAGCCGGGAAACGTCGCCCTTCTGATGGACGGAGTCACCAACTCCTCGACCCCAATTAACAATTCCGGCCAGTCTCAGATTTCGTATGTCGCTCCCGTGGACTCCGTGCAGGAGTTTAAAATCCTCACCAATCCTTACGACGCCCAGTATGGACTTATGGCAGGGGCCGTTGAGGACGTCGTCCTCAAGTCCGGGACCAATACACTTCATGGCGATGTGTATGAATATGCACGCCGCACCTGGCTCGACGCCAATACCTGGTCAAACGATTACTACATCGGGATGCACAGAAACGACCCCACCTTTGACACAACGCCGTTCCGCACCCCAAAGATGAAGTGGGACCAGTATGGAGCTGAACTGGATGGCCCCGTTTACCTGCCAAAAATCTACGATGGCAGGAACAAGTCATTTTTTACTTTGCAATATGAGAACTGGCACGAGCTGGAACCGAACACAATCACGGATTCCGTACCCAGCCCGCAATGGGCCAATGGAGACTTCACGAACCTCGTTTATTGGAACGGAAACGACCAGAAGTACGAACCCATCACGCTCTATGACCCGCTGAACATTCATCAGGACGCCAACGGCACATGGAAGAGAGTGCCTTTCGGCCCTTCAGATACGATCAATCCCACGCCTGCGCCAAACATCATTCCTGCTTCGCGCATCAATCCTATGGCGCAGAAGATCATCAAAATGTACCCCGCGCCAAACACCACGCCTCCTACAGGGAGCAATCCATTTGCAAACAACTACGTGGTTGCTGGGGCCGATGAAGACCGTTACCGTAACGCCCTCGGCAAGTTTGACCAGAACCTTTCTTCAAAAGATCGCATGACCCTCATCTATGGCTACTGGGAGCGCGTAGAAGTCCGGAGTTATGACGGCTTTACCACCCCAGGCACCCGCGGTCAGTTACCACACGGCGAACGCAGTCATACCTTTACGCTGACTGAGACCCACACTTTTACACCCAATCTTCTCTTCGATTTCCGGGCGCGCGTTGGTGTCCGCGCAGACTACAGCTACAATGGTCCGCGCTATGACCCGACAAATCTCGGCTGGTCGGCCCAGCAGGTGGCCGCGATGGGACCTGCTGCCTTATCTGTGTTTCCATATCTCGACATCAGTGAATTTAACTCTCTTGGAACAGACAGTAACGGCCAAAGTGTGAAAAATTCGCTTTCTCTGCTTCCCAGTGTCACCTGGATCAAAGGCAAACACACCATCCACGCGGGTCTGGACGCCCGCTTCTGGCAGATTGGTTACAACGTCATTGGCGGCGGCAACAACTTCTGGATTGACCGCACCTGGACACAGTACAACTGCGGGAGCTGCGGCTCCTGGGACCCGGCCAGCGGCAACTCCATTGCTTCTCTGCTGCTCGGCAATCCCACTTCCGGCTCCGACACCATCGGCGTCAAAACCTACTGGAGCTCCCATTACTGGGCGCCCTTCTTCCAGGACGACTGGAAGCTCACCCGCAAGCTCACGCTGAACCTCGGCCTGCGCTGGGACTTCGTCGAACCCGCAACCGAGCGCCATAACTATTCCAATGGCGGCTTTGATGCAACCGCCGTTAACCCCATCAGCTCTCAGGTGACCGTACCCGGTTACAGTCAGCTCCTCGGCGGCGTGACCTTCCTGGGAGTGAATGGCTACAGCCGGACACCTTATCCGCTTTCAAAGTGGGACATTCAGCCCCGCGTTGGCGTTGCTTATGCTCTGAACGACAAGACCGTCCTCAGCGCAGGCTTTGGCGAGTCCACCCGCACACCGCAAAACGCCCCGAATAATATCGGCTATAGCGCCCAGACCTCCTACCAGGCCAACGATCCGAACTGGCCCGGTGCAACCCACCCCAATTTGGCAAACCAGCTTGATAATCCCTACACCACCATCATTCAGCCTACAGGTTCCAGTCTGGGGATGCTGACCGCGCTTGGGACCGGACCCTGGACCATCAACCCCAAATACATCATTCCCACCTTCTGGAACTACTCGGTCGGCGTAGAACGGCAGCTTTCGAGAAATACCGTCATCAACCTCGCCTATGTCGGCAGCCGCCTCTATAACGGAGACTGCAATAACAATACCTTCCGTGGCTCCTGCCCGAACATTAACCACGTCAGCGCGGCCGCGATGACCAACTGCAACCCCGAAAATGGCGGACGCTACGAAAACTGTGACAACAACAACGTCACAAATCCCTTCAAAGGCGTAAGCGCCTTTCAGGGAACCAGCTATTATTCGTCATCCACCATTAATTTCCTCAACCTGACCCGCCCATTTCCTGAATTTACTGACATGACCATGTGGCAGGCCAATACCGCCCATACGTGGTACAACTCCCTTCAACTAACGGGCACTCACAGGATGAATGCGCTCACGTTGCATGGGACCTGGACCTGGTCAAAGATGATGGACGAAGGCGGCGTGCTGGATACGACTTATCTCACTCCGTTCCGCCAGATTGATGGCGGCGACATCACCCACCGCATCACCATTTCCGGCGTCTACATGCTGCCTGTAGGACGCGGACGCCTGCTCCTCTCTCATACCAACCGCATTCTGGACACCGCGCTTGGCGGATGGGAGTTGGGCGGCCTCTACGTCTATCAGTCGGGCAATCCCTGGCTATTGCCCGGAAACCCCAGTGAAATCTATCTGCGCAGCGCATGGGTCAAGCCGCATATTCAGAAAGACAGCGGATTTATTCGCCTCGTGGCCCCCTGTGTGGAGCAGTGGCAGGAAAACAACGGTGTCTATTCGATTGTCAAACTACAATCGTATGACTACGACGGAAGCTGCGCACAAGGCTCGGCCTTCCGCCAGGTCCCGCGCTATGCTCCAGTCCCCAACAATATTGACACCGGCATCCGTCATCTTGCCAACCAGCAGACAGACGTGAACCTGTCGAAAAACTTTGCGCTCTATGAACGCCTGAACCTCCAGTTGCGCATTGAGGCGTTCAATGTCTTCAATCACCCGCTGTGGTCCATGGACCCGGACGACAGCACCAATGACTCCACCTTTGGCATGATTCAGCGTGGCCCGACAGGACAGAGCAATCTGCCCCGCCAGATGCAGCTATCGGCCAAGATCCGGTGGTAAGACAGGCACAGCATCCCCTTAATCCCCAAAGAGACCGCTTTCGAGCGGTCTCTTTGTGTCTGCGAAAAGATCATCCTCCGGCAGCAATCTTTTCCGTGTGCTGTGACATCTTTGCCGTGCGCTCCAGCTTGTCCCAGTTGAAGGGACGCCCATCTATGGCGCGCTTCAGCGTCCTGAACAACACCAGCGAGAAAATCTGTCGGTACGAAAATCGCTGTAGCCAGATGTGGAACAGCAGCCATCCATCGCCCTTGTTCGCCGGATGGCGGCGTTCCAGCGCAAAGGCCAGCGCCGAGGTGACAAAGTCAATCACCAGAAACGCGAGGAAGTAAACCAGCAGCTTCTCAAAGCTCGCCGCGCTGGCCGCCGCAGGATGAAAGTGCTTGTTCCACCAGTACTGCAGCGCGCCTGCCGCAAACATGATGTCAATAAAGGGCGAGACCAGCGGCAGCAAAATCTGGAAAACAACAATATTTGGCAGTGCAAACAGGCCCATCGCGCGATTCGTGCGGAAGGCGTGCTTGTGCTTGAAGACAGCCTGCAGGATCCCGAAAGACCAGCGGAAGCGCTGCCGCATCAGACCATTGACCGTCGTGGGCGCTTCAGTAAATGCCAGCGCGCGGTCTTCATAAATGACCTTGTAATTCTGCTCCAGCAGGTTCATCGTCAGGTCCGCATCTTCCGCTACCGTATTGACGGGATATCCTCCACCCTTGATCACCGCTGCTGTGCGCCAAGCCCCAATTGCACCTGGAACGACTGTGACTACGTTGAACAGGTCCAGCGCCCGGCGCTCAAAGTTCTGGCTGGTGATGTACTCGAGCGCCTGCCAGCGCGTAAGCAGGTTCACCTTGTTGCCGACCTTTGCGTTTCCGGCAACCGCGCCCACTCGCCCGTCCGCAAAATGCACAACCAGCTTTTCTATCGCGTCAGCGGCAATGACCGTATCAGCATCAATACCGACGTAAAATTCTTCCTCAATGTGCTGCAGGCCAAAATTCAGTGCCTCAGCCTTGCCCGCATTTGGCTTCGTCAGGACCAGCAGCCTGCCCTCAGCAATCTCCTTCGGATAAGCCTCACGAACAACGTCAAACGTCCGGTCTCTCGACCCGTCATCAATCACAACAACGTGCAGGTTGTGATACGTCGAGTTCAGCACCGAGCGCACTGTGCGGACGATGACCTTCTCCTCGTTATAAGCAGGAATCAGCACAGCCACACGTGGCGCGAAGTCTGCAGGGCCATGAATTTTGCGCTTACGCACGCGGTCAATCAGCGCAAAGACGCCAATCAGCACGAGACGCGCGCTCATCAGCACGTCGCCCGCAAAAAACACAAAGACGACGAAGTGGCTGAAGAACCCATAAATCAGAAACGCAACGGCATCAATCCGCGCCTGCCAGCGAAGGTTCGGAGCAATCGGCGGCATCACCTCCGCCGTGGTCTTGCCCATCAGCTCTGAAGCAGGAACAAACTCGTATCCCTTCGCGCGTAATGTGGTTATCAGCAAAGGCAGCGCCGCTACTGTCACTGTGCGGTCCCCGCCGCCATCGTGCATCAGAATCACGCTGCCGCGAAAATCGGGTCTGGTCTTCATCTGCTCCAATTGCTGGAGCACTGTGTCTACAATTTCCTGCGGCGACTTGCGTGGATGCTCATTCCAGTCCTCGGTATCAATCTTGTTACCGAGAATGATGTAGCCCATCTGCTGGATGTGGTCTACAGGCGCGGCCTGATCGTTCGTGTCCGGCTCCTGGTCAATCGAGTATGGAGGCCGGAAGTAAAGCGGCTGCACACCAAGCTCGGCAGCGAACAACCGCTCCGTCAGGTTCAGTTCCAGATCAAGCTGCCGCTGCGAAATTTCACTGATGTCAGGATGCGTAAAGGTATGATTGCCAACCTCGTGCCCTTCGCGCACATAGCGTTTCAGCAGGCTGGTATGGTCTGCTGCCTCTTCTCCGATGACCAGAAACGTTGCCTTGACCTGATACTGTTTCAGAATATCGAGTATCTTCGGTGTCCATACCGGGTCCGGACCATCGTCAAATGACAGCGCGACCTTCTTTGGCTGATAGCCGTAATAGTGCAGCGTGTAAGAACGCGGAAGCTCCGTCATCTTCTCATCGGTGATGGTAAAGTTGTCCGCATCCATGCTGATGGTGCGCGAACCACGCTGCGGGCGCGACACAACACGCAGAATGTCGCCCTCGCCCTCCGTGTTGACGTCATTGCCCGGTGGAACATCCTTCAGAAGCTGAGGCGCGTCTTTTGCGCTGGGATGGTCCCAGATGGCCCACAGCGAGCCGTCCTCTTTTCCCAGTGCCCAGAGCGCGAAGGTCCTCAGGCCCATGCTCCGAGCAGCACGAAGCTCATTCAAAACAGTCACGCCATCCAGAAACCACACCTGATGACGCACATGCTCATCTTCATCGTCGTAGACAAAGTGCGGATTCAGCTCGTCGCCTTCCAGATGCACGTCGGCATCCGATTCTGCCGCCCGCTGCCACACCTCCTGCACTGTCAGGTCTTCGGCATCCAGGACCTTGTTGCTGGGCTTTTTGCCTTTCTCCGGCAAAGGAAGAGACCAGTCATATCCATAGTTCCCGATGGCGCAGATGATCTTCTCTTTGGGCACCAGCTTCAGCACGCGAGTCAGATTGCTCTCAAACCAGTTCTCCGCCGCAATCGGGCCAGGCCCGCTTGAAGTCTCATGCTGGTCATAGTTCATCAGGATGATGCCATCGTTGTTCTTCGCCAGCGCCTTCAGCAGGAAATCAGGCGCGCTTACCTCCACGTTGACGTAGATGCGCAGGTTTTTCGCTTTGAAATCGTTATAAAGTTCACCGATCCAATCGGCGTAGAGCTTACGGTCCTTTTCCGGTACCTCTTCAAAATCAAGGCATATACCGCGATAACTGGGGTTGGCTGCGAGAAACTTATCAAGCTGGACATGCAGGCTCTCGCGTGCCGTGGGGTTTTCCAGCATTTCACCGATAGCAGCACCGTTCCACGTGCCGGCAATCACATCGTAATTGCTCAGCATCGGGAAGATTTCCGTGTCTTCTTTTGCTGCGGCAATCACACGCGCCACTTTGTTCTGCTCATCTACTCCGTGGACGCCGGAAGAGTCCACCACGTCGTAAACATGCACAGGAAAGAGCGATGTCGCCCCCTGAAGTTTTCCATCTGGCCTCGTAACGTGCAGCCAGTCGGGAAAGAGCATATCAATCTGGTGGATGTGCGCCTTGAGCGACGAATAGCTGGGCTCATCATTCACATAGAAAGCTGCCCGCAGACCTTCATCCGCATTGAAAGGAATCTCGGAAGCGCGCCGGTGTGTCCTGCGCCGCGCAGGACGCTGTGCAGTCTTGTGCAACTCTGGCGGCTTCAGCGCCTTGTAATTGCGCTTCTGTGTTGGCAGCAGCAGCTCAGGTAACGACTGCCGCTTCCACACACTGAAAATAAACACGGCCAGCACTACCGTCAATGTAACGGCGGAGACGTCTAGTACGCGCCTCAGGCGTTTCCAGCGCTTCCGCTGTGGATCATAGAAGATTTGTTTCATTCAAATCCGGTTGTTCTTCTTCCTTCTACCTATTGTATGTGTGCTCGCCATTGCTGATTCCAAGTACTTAGTTGTAACTTCTTGTAAACGGCTTCAGGCGCAGGCCCGCGCCATCGGCTTGGACCGGAAAGCCGCATCTTTCGGGCGAAGCCTTCCATTCTGCTGCGCCCTTCACACCAGCACGACCCTCTGGGTTCCGCTGATTCAGGAGGTGCTGAAAAGATTAGATCTACAGCCCTAAAATTCCTACCTACCCTGTATGATTCATTTGCATGCTCGTTGTGCTTCCTCGCAGGTGGTGGATAGCTCTCTTCGCGCTTGGCGCCGGGGCCGTTCTCCGGCTCTGGTTCATTCATGCCTATCCCGAAATCCAGGGAGACCCTCTGGTTTACGGCGACATCGCCAAAAACTGGATGCAGCATGGCATCTACGGCTTGTCGTGGGCACAGGGCATTCGTCCAACACTGATCCGCCTGCCCGGATATCCACTCTTCCTGATGCTCTGCTTCCGTCTCTTTGGAATGGAGCATTACCACGCCGTTATGTATGCCCAGGTTGCGATTGACCTCGCCAGTTGTCTGCTGATTGCAGGGGCCGCTGCGAAAATGGCTTCGCGTCGTGCCGGATGGGCCGCCCTCTGGCTGGCTGCACTCTGCCCTTTTACGGCAAACTACACCGCCACTCCACTCACTGAGACCCTTGAGCTGTTCTGTATTTCCCTGGCGCTGTTCAGCTTTGTGCGGCTGCTCGAAAATCCTCAGTGGCGATGGCTTTTCCTGCTGGCCTTTGCCTTCAGTTATGCCGCGTTGCTTCGCCCCGACGGAGCACTCCTCGCGGTCGCTTTCTGTCCCGCCCTTGTCTTTTATGGAGCAAAGCTTTGGGGTACCCGGCTGATGCTGCGCATGGCGTCCGTCTGCGCATTGCTCTCCATCTTGCCATTTGTTCCCTGGACCATCCGCAACTGGCATACTTTTCGCGTTTTTCAGCCGCTCGCTCCGCGATACGCAAATGACCCCGGCGAACCCACCTTCCCAGGCTTCAATCGCTGGACCAGGACCGTCTGCGTAGACCTTACCTGCACCTGGGAAATTTACTGGAACGCCAATGCAGACGAGCTGCATATCGAAAATCTTCCCTCACGCGCTTTTGACTCGACCGCGCAGTACCTGGAAACAAAGCAGCTCTTTGACGATTACAACCAGACCACAACCATCAGTTCAGACATAGATGCCCGCTTTGCCCGGCTTGCCAGAGAACGCATCCATGATGATCCGGTTCGGTATTACTTCGCCCTTCCCATGGCGCGGCTGCTCGATATGTGGCTCCGCCCACGCACGGAACTGCTCTGGATCGAGTTGCGCTGGTGGGAGTACAGCAAACATCACGCAGAAACCGAATTTGCCGCCGCTTATGCCGCGCTGAACCTTGCCTATCTTCTTGTGGCCTGCATCGGTTTTTACCGGTGGCCCAGATTTTCCGGGGCCATACTTGCCTTCATCCTGCTGCGCTGCGCCCTGCTCGCCACCATTGAAGCCCCTGAACCCAGGTATACGCTCGAATGTTTCCCCATGCTGATTGCGCTCGCAGGCGTGGCCTTCGAGCGCAAGGCAATGTTCCTGCGGCTCCCTGTCTGAAGGTTCATTCCCTGCAATAACACACACTTTTCTTACAGGGAGGTGTGCCCTCTGCGATCCTTATGGCCTTTTTCGTATACAAAGTCCGTCATTCTGACGACCGACCTATAAACTCCGTCATTCTGACGACCAAAGGGAGGAAGAATCTATGCATTGGCGGCCCAGGAACGGCTCTCTCCCTACTCCTCCCGCAGGACTTCCAGCGGCTTCTGGCCCAGGATGCGAAAGCTGGCAATCCATCCGGTTATCACGGCGAGCACGGCAGTTGCGACCACAGAAACAGCGCTGGCGAAAACTTCCGGATGGTAGGCCACTTCCATTTTGCGCAGCAGAACTGCTGTCAGAAGATTGGCAAACGCTGTGCCGACAAGACCGGCCAGCAGTCCCAGCAGAGTAAATTCGATGCTGAAGACGCTGGCAATGCGGTTGCGGGTCGCGCCCAGCGTCTTAAGAACGACGACTTCTCGAATGCGCCGGAAGCGAGTGCTGGCTACACTCGATGCCAGAATCACCGCTCCGGAAAGAATCGAAAATGCGGCCAGAAAGCGGATCACGATTGTGATCTGGTGAATGACGCCCTGCACCGTTTCCAGAATGTCCGCGACATTAATGACCGTCACCGTGGGATATGCAGCAAACAAGGCCCGCTCCATCGCGCCAATCTGGTTCGGCTGGATATGCACTGTGGCGTACCAGACCGCCGGTAGCGTTTGCAACTGTCCGGATGGCAACACAAACTCGCTGCGTGCAAAGGCGTGTTCGCCTTCGGGCTTGTAGATGACAGCAACGTGCGTGCGTATCTGCTTTTCACCAGCTGCGAAGTCCACCTCCGATCCTGGATGCAGATTCAACCTTCGTGCCACGCGGTCTACAACAGCAAGCCCATCGGCATCGCTCTTTTGCCACCATTTGCCCTGAAGGACCTTCACTCCTTCCGGGATGGCATCTGACCATGTAACTGGCACTGACGATAGCATCCGGCGCGGATAGTTTTTCAGATTCAGGTGCGCCGCATCTACTCCGTCTACGGCAGAGATGCGGGCTGTCACGATAGGAATCGTTTCAATCCTGCCTTTGATACCAGGCTGGTGCTCAAGCAGGTCTTTCACACCTGAAAGCTCATTCGACCCAATGTCAATCAGAAAAATGTTCGGAGCGCCGGTGGTCGAATCTGAATTCAGGCGGTTGATGATGGCGTTCTGCATGAGAAAGACGCTCAGAATCAGCATCACACCTACGCCGAGCGCGGCCAGCACCGCTGCCGACTGGTTCCCCGGACGGTACAGGTTTGCCAGTCCATGCCGCAGAGCCGAATGCAGATGCAGCCGCGTTTTATTCAGAAATGCCCGCAGGGTCCGAAGCATGAATGCTGCCAGCGCCAACACCACAATCAGAATGCCGGCCAGCGCCGCCGTGAACCACTTGCCAACGAGTGCGGAATCGGCCAGCCCTGCGGCGATTGCCCCGAGTGCAAGTAATACGGCAATAGAAGAAATCCACTGTGCTTTGTTTTCGCGCAGCCGCGTGGCCCACCCCGGTTTCTCTGCATCGCCTTCCACAGTCTTGCGCAGAACAACGCTGGGCCTGATCTTCCGCACATCCAGCAGTGGAGGCAGGCAGAACAGCAGCGTCGTCAGAATGCCAGTGCCAAGCGCAGCCAGCACCGAACGCAACGGCAGCCGCAGTGGTGGATGCAGCGGCAGCAACTGCCCGAACAACGAAGGCAACGCCCATTCGACCGCCACGCCCAGCACGATTCCGAGCACAGAGCCGGCAAGACCAAGCAGCAGCGTCTGAAAGAGATAGATGCGCAGAATGTCCTGCGAGCGCGCACCGATAGACTTCATAATGGCAAGCGTGTCTATGCGCTGCTGCAAATGCGCGCGCATCGCCATGGCCACGCCGATGGCCCCGAGCACCATCGCAACCAGGCAGATCAGGCTCAACAGCCCGGTGGCGTGGTCCAGCCCTTCAGTAATGGCGGGGCTGGTCTCGCGGAAGTCGGATATCTGCGCATCAGGCAGGATCTTTTCAATCTCTGCGCGAACGTCCTGGACTCTCCCACTCTGCGGCCCCATCTTGAACAGATAACGCTCCGTGGCGCGGCTTCCGGCCTGCAGCAACCCGGTCTTCTCTACGGCGGCGCGTGTCATCATTACGCGCGGCCCCATGCCCACGCCCGCAGTCAGACGGTCCGGCTCTTTCTGAATCACAGCGGCAATCCGGAAATTCTGCCCGCCAATCCGTAGCTGGGCACCAACACCTGTACGCAGGCGTACCAGAAGGTTGTCGTCCACTACGACGGTTGAGTCTGTCAAAGCAGACCGCAAATCTCCGGCAGGATTCAGCACGACCTTCCCATAAAACGGATACACCGCCGGGTCCACAACTTTGAGCGAGACCAGCAAAGGCACCGGGTCACCCTGCCGTGAGGCCATCGAGACCATCTCCGTCACCCAGGTACGCCGAATGGCCTTTGCCTGGGCAAGTGCATCGAGTTTTGCGTTCTCCTGCGGGGTAATGATGCGGAACATACGCGCGGAAAGGTCTGCCGCCATAATGCTGCGCGCCTGGTTGAGCAATGCTCTCTGAAATGATTCGCTGAAGCCGCGCACGCCCGTAAGCGCAGCCACGCCAATGGCGACAGAAAGAATGACGAAGATGAATTTTGTCCGCGAGGCATGCAGTTCACGCCAGGCAATCTTTGCGGCGGTCGTCCAGCCGAGGGCAGGTTTCTGCTCAGTTTCCATTGGTTTCATCCGCGATAATGCGCCCGTCCTTCATCATGATGCGGCGGTCGGCCCGGTCGGCAATCTGCTTATCGTGTGTCACCATTACCAGGGTGGTTTTAGCTTCACGCTGGCGCTCGGTGAGAAGATCGAGCACGTGCTGTCCGTTCTTTGAGTCGAGATTTCCGGTCGGCTCATCGGCCATTACAATCGGCGGCCCAAGAACAAAGGCGCGGGCGAGCGCAACACGCTGCTGCTCTCCGCCGGATAGCTGGACTGGATAATGATGCAGCCGGTCTGCAAGGCCTACGGTCTCAAGCAATGAGATGGCGCGATGCTTGCCATCGCCATTGGCGTTGAGTTCATAGGGCAGCAGAACATTTTCAAGCGCCGTCAGCGTAGGAATCAGTTGGTACGACTGAAAGACAAAACCGATCTTCTTTCCGCGCACCTGTGCGAGTTTGTCCTCCGGTAAACGGCTGATTTCCGTGCCATCAATCAACACTTCGCCTTCCGTGGGAGCATC
>DASRBV010000399.1:0-3958 GCA_035653455.1 Pseudacidobacterium sp.
GACCAAGGTCCATGTGGAAGCAGTGAAGTTTGCCAAGCAGGGCTATTCGCTGATTCTGGTGGGTCATCGCGACCACGATGAAATCGAGGGTACGTTTGGTGAAGCTCCGGATGTAACGCAGATTGTTTCAAGTGTGGAAGAGGTAGAGGCATTACAGGTGCCGGACCCCAACCGCGTTGCGTATCTGACGCAGACCACTCTGTCACTGGATGAAGCGCGGGACATCATTCATGCGCTGAAGGCGAAGTTTCCCAATATCGTTGGTCCGCATTCGCAGGACATTTGCTACGCAACGGAAAACCGCCAGACGGCTGTGAAGAATGTGGCGCACAATGCCGATCTGGTGCTGGTTGTTGGTTCGAATAACAGTTCCAACTCGAACCGTCTTGTGGAGGTTTCGCGCAATCTCGGGACCAATGGTTATCTGATAGATAATTCTGCGGCAATCCATCCTGAATGGCTGGAAGGCGTTTCTACGGTTGCGGTCACCGCCGGTGCTTCGGCCCCTGAGATTCTGGTGGAAGATGTGGTAAATTACTTGCGCCAAAAGGGATTTAACAGCGTCGAAGAAGTGGAAGTGATGCCAGAGAATGTACGTTTTGGCCTTCCACCGGAGATTGTGCAGGCAATTGCTGCGGCTCCGGCGCCTGCACAGGCATCTGTATAAAAAGCAAGCAAATTTGAATCCGATCTCATACAGAGATTTGAGGTTTTAACGAGGGCAGTTCTTTAGCGACAGCATGAGTACAGTCACTGGATCGGCACAACCCGGCATTCCACGGTTCGGCAGAATTGATGCTGCCCTGGATGCCGTCCAGGCTGCCATCGCCCGTTCCCGCGATTTCATCTTTTCCATTCAGCATCATGAGGGCTTCTGGTGCGGTGAGCTGGAAGCCGATTCCATGCTGGAAGCCGATTACATCTTCATGCACCGTTTTCTGGGTACAGGAGATGAAGCGCGTTTGAAGCGCGCGCTTACGGAGATGCTGCGGTTCCAGAATGAGGATGGAAGCTGGAGCATCTATCCTGGCGGCCCGGGAAACATCAGCCTTTCCGTCAAGTGCTATTTTGCCTGCAAGCTGATGGGCATGACGCAGGACGAGCCGATACTGGTCAAGGCGCGGGAATGGATTCTGGCCCATGGCGGCGTGGTGCAGTGCAATACCTTTACCAAGATTTATCTCTGCGCGCTGGGACAGTATGACTACGATGCTGTGCCTGCTGTTCCGCCGGAGATCGTGCTTTTTCCGCGCTGGTTTTATTTCAATATCTACGAGATTTCTTCGTGGTCGCGCGCGATCCTGGTACCGCTTTCGATCGCATATGCGAAGAAGCCATTCAAGAAGATCCCACCGGAGCAGGGGATTGATGAGCTTTTTGCAGGCGGCAGAGAGAATGCCGACCTTCGGCTCCAGTGGGACAGCAGGAACAAAATCAGTTGGCGCAACTTTTTCCTGCTTCTGGACAGAATGATGCATTGGGCCGAGCGCGTCCACATTCGGCCATTGCGCAAGATCGCGCTGAAGAAGGCAGAGAAGTGGATGCTGGAGCGCTTTGAGATGTCCGATGGGCTGGGCGCGATTTATCCGGCGATGCTGAATGCGATTATCGCGCTGCGCTGTCTGGGATATTCGCTGGATGACCCGCAGGTCATCCGCGCGATGGATGAATTTGAGAAGCTCGGAATTGATGCGCCTGGAGGCACTCCGGATTATCCGGAGCCTACATTCCGGATGCAGCCCTGTATGTCTCCGGTATGGGACACGGCGCAGGCGGTCTTTGCGCTGGGTGAAGCGGGTGTTCCGCGTTCGGATGCGCGCATGTTAAAGGCGGCGGACTGGTTGCTATCCAAAGAAGTACGGCACAAAGGTGACTGGGCCATGAAAGTACATGCAGACCCGGGCGGCTGGTACTTCGAGTTCAACAATGAATTTTATCCGGACGTTGACGACACGGCCCAGGTGTTGCTGGCGCTTAACAAGGTGGACAATCCACGCGAGCGCTACCAGTATGACGTGTGCAAGCGCGCCATTGACTGGATCTTCGCGATGCAGTGTAAGAACGGCGGGTGGGCCAGCTTCGATAAAGACAACACGAAGATGATCTTCCAGTACATCCCGTTCGCTGATCATAACGCGATGCTGGATCCGCCGACGGTGGACATTACGGGGCGCATTCTGGAGATGCTGGCCGCTTACGGTTACACGCGAAAAGACAAGCGCATCGAAAAGGCCATCAAATTTATATACAGCGAGCAGGAGCCGGACGGGAGCTGGTTTGGCCGCTGGGGCGTGAACTATCTTTACGGCACGTTTCTGGTGCTCCGCGGGCTGGAAGCAATCGGGGTATGGAACCACGAGCCACAGATTCAGCAGGCGGCGGAGTGGGTCCGCTCGGTGCAGAATGCGGATGGCGGATGGGGCGAGAGTTGCGGCAGCTACGATGATCCAACTTCGCGCGGCGTCGGCATCAGCACGCCGTCGCAGACTGCCTGGGCGATTCTGGGACTGCTCGCTGCTGGTGATACGCGCAGCGACAGCGTAGCCAAGGGCGTCCGCTGGCTGCTTGAACATCAGCAGGAAGATGGCGGTTGGGACGAGAGTATAGGCGTTGGCCGCCAGCGCCAGGCGATTTATACCGGAACTGGGTTCCCACGGGTGTTTTATCTGGCGTATCACCAGTACCGGAATTACTTCCCGCTTCTGGCGCTCACGACGTACAAACGCGCAATGGAACGCGAAGAGTAAAAGACCGAGGATGACAGCAGAGGTTTAGAACAGGGGAGGAACATGGCTGTACCCATATCTCAGGCGTGGACGGTAGCCACTTACGTCCTGAAGCAGAAGCTCAGGGGGCGCAAGCGATTTCCGCTGGTCACGATGCTGGAGCCGCTCTTCCGCTGCAATCTGGCGTGCGCCGGATGCGGAAAGATCCAGTACCCTGCGCATATTCTGAAGCAGCAACTGACGCCGGAAGAGTGCTTCCGCGCAGTAGAAGAATCGGGCACGCCCATGGTCTCCATTCCAGGCGGCGAACCCCTGCTGCACCCTGAAATTGACAAGATTGTTGAAGGACTGGTTGCGCGCAAGAAGTACGTATATATGTGCACGAACGCGCTGCTTCTTAAAGAAAAACTTCATCTTTTCAGGCCAAGCAAGTATCTGTCGTTTTCCGTTCATGTAGACGGGCAGCGCGAGCACCACGATTTCTCTGTCTGCCGCGAAGGCGGCTATGATGCGGCGATCGAAGGCATCAAGGCGGCTGTGGCTGCGGGCTTCCGGGTAACCACGAACACCACGCTCTTCGATGGCGCAGACCCCAATTCCGTCCGCGCCTTCTTTGACGAGATGATGGCGCTGGGCGTGGAAGGCATGATGGTTGCGCCTGGCTACACCTATGAGAAGGCCCCGGACCAGAAGCACTTTCTGGGACGTGCCCGTTCGCGCCGCCTCTTCCGCGCCATTCTTTCCAATCGCAAGAAGGCGTGGAAGTTCAACGCTTCGCCGATGTATATGGAGTTCCTGATGGGACGGCGCGAATTCTCGTGCACGCCATGGGGAATGCCTGCTTACAGCGTCTTCGGCTGGCAGAAGCCCTGCTATCTTCTGCAGGACGGCTATGCCGATACCTTCCAGGAATTGATTGAGACGACCGACTGGTCAAGTTATGGGACCGAGTCGGGCAATCCCAAGTGCGCCAACTGCATGGTGCATTCGGGATATGAAGCATCGGGCGTCTATTACACTTTCGGCTCACTGCGCGGTTTTCTGGACACGGCCATTGCCACGCTCTTTGACAAATACGAAGACAAAGAGGCGCTGAAGCTGTTGAATGAGCCTGTTCGTCCGGTGCATAGCTACAATCCGCTGGTCCAGATTGAAACGAAGATCAATGTCGTTGAGACGCATGCTGCTCATAACCCGGACGAACTGGAAGTGGCAGAAGGGCGTGAGCGCGA
>DASRBV010000400.1:0-4122 GCA_035653455.1 Pseudacidobacterium sp.
GCGCAGATGGAACAGGCGCTGGGGCAATTGCAGCAGCAGTTCGAGCAGATGCCGAAGTATCTGCCCAGTGTTCCTGTAGCGCAGGACGAGTCAGAAGACCATGCTACCGAGGCTGCGACGCTGTTTTCATGGATGCAGGGGCCGGAGGGCCGGAGTCTGCGCAAGGCGGCATCGCGGGAGCCGGAGGGCGGGCCAAACTGGAAAAAATGGACAAATTGCTACCTGCACTGGCAGGGGCATATGCAGATGAAGGCGAAGCTGGCAGCGCAGAATGCGCCGCAGATGCCGCCGAAGATGACCATTTCGATCCCGGTGGACAAGATGCACGGCGATGCGCAGGCGCAATTGCTGCAAAAGGCCGGTATTCAGGTGTCTGGGCCGAATCCAGCGCCGCATGAGGTGGAGGAAGAGGCGCGGATTTATACGCCGACATCGGAGATTGTGCGCAAACAGAAGAGGCGGCTGTGAAAGAGCATCTGGTGGGCTACATTCTCCGGCATGGGGAAACAGAACTGAACCGGAACAACTGCTTTCGCTCATGGCTGGACGTGCCTTTGGATGAGAACGGCCTGAGACAGGCAAAACAGGCGGCGGAGTATCTGAAAGACAAGCCATTGAAGCATGTGATTTCGTCGCCTTTGCTGCGGGCATTTGTAACGGCGGACATGGCAGCAGCGCCGCACAGATTGCAGGTCTATCAGCATCGGGGCCTGTTCCCGTGGCGTTTGGGCATCTTCAGTGGACTCGAAAAAGAAGAAAATCAGGACGCATTGCGGCTGTTTGTGAAGAACCCTGCGGTGACGATTCCTGGCGGAGAATCGCTGCTGGATTTTGAGGCGCGGCAATTCGCTTTCTGGGAAGCGGCGCTGAAGCTGGCGCGAGTCCAGGGCCTGACGCTGTTTGTGGCGCACACGAGCAATGTGGTGGCATTGCAGAATTTTACTCAGGATGGCGAAGACCTTGAGCCAGAGGATGCAGACACGGTGAAGCCAGGCGGCATTGCAGCCATTTACTGGAATGGCAAAGAGCACAGAGTTGAACCTGTCTTCGGACAGGCCGAAGAAGCAGTATTTGGCGGAAGTTAGTAGACGAAGCGGAACGGACTTGTTCCGCAGGAACAGGAGAGACCAATGGCAGATGCAGTGATTGATCTTGCAGCGCTTGGAGATGACACAGGAACAGGTAGTGCGACGGTCGCAACAGACCATAGCGCGGCGAATGAGACGCAGGAGGCATCTCAGGGCGCAGAGCAGGATGGCAGCCAGCAGGAAAGTCAGCAGCAATCCGATGCTGAGAAGCTCGACGGCAGGCGTGGGCCGCAAAACATCCGCAACTCGATCAAGGCCGCTGCCGAAGCATTGCCAGATCATGCGCAGGCGTTCAAAGAGCTTGGCAACTCATATTTCCGGGAGCAAGCTTATAAGCAGGTCTTCCCCACAGTGCAGGAAGCGACCACGGCAAAGAACCTGATTGATTCCGTGGGCGGCCTGGACGGAATTTCGCAGCTTCAGGAACGCGATCAGCTTTACACAGCGCAGGATGATATGCTGCGCGAGGGCAATCCGGAAGTATTGGATGACTTCTTTGAGGACTTTCCGGAGGGAGCTGCCGCACTTGCACCGCATTATCTGGACCGGCTCGCGAAAATGAATCCGGAAGCGTTCTCCAGCGCCGTGGTTCCGTATGTGGTGGGAATGCTCGAAAATGCCGGCATTGGCAATTATCTGGCCAGCATCCTCCAAGAACAGGACCCGGCGCGCGCCAAAGGCATGGTGGAACAGCTTGCGCGCTGGTATCAGCAACAGGTGCAGGGCGCGGCACAATTGAAGACAGCGGCCCCGAAGTTCCCGGCACAGGACAGACTGAAACAGGAGCAGACGAAGATTGAGCAGGAGCGGGAAAACCTGTTCATGGAAGGCGTCCGCACGAAGGTGAATGCTTCTGTGCAGCCGGAGCTTGACCGCACGATTGAGCAATATACGAAGCAATACAAGCTGAATGACACACAGAAAAAGTACTTTCAGGACATTGTGCAGCGGCGCGTGGTTGAGGAACTGAACAATGATGCGACCTACAAAAAGCAGGTAGACCTGCGCAAGGCGAGCAAGTCGCGCACTCATGACACGGTGGCCAGCTATATCAGCGGGGAGTTTAACCGCAGGCTGAAAGATGCGGCGTTTACCGTGGCCAAAGAGTTGTATGGAGCGCCAAAGGCAGCAGTTTCTCAAAATACCGGAGTGGTAAAGGCGGGAACACCAAAGTCCACTCCATCAGGAGGGCCGATTTATGTATCACAAAGGCCGCCCGATGCTCAACTGGATTTGTCCCGTCCCGGAGCAGAGTTGCTGCTCATCAAAGGACAGGCATACACGAAAGACGGCAGGTTTATTACCTGGCGAAAGCAGTAGTGCGGCATAGCTCAAAGGAAAGAGCAGCGGCCTTCTAAGCCGTAGGTGATGGTTCAAGTCCATCTGCCGCAACCATAGGAACTTCTTTAAGGCATTTCGTCTCGTGGACGTTAAGCACGCTCAAGCCTGAAAGCGAAGTTCTCCCAAACCGAGAGACCTGAACAAGCCAAACATCACAGCGCACGGGTGTGCGCAGGGAGAAATTCATCATGGCAATTGGAGCAGAGGCCGCTGTAGAGGCGGTCGAAATCGAAGCATTTGCGACAGAAATCCCGTCGCTGATTCCACTAAGCAAAACACTGTATTCACTGGCGCAGGAGCGCTTCCAGAAGGTGCCTGTAGCGTTCCAGACCCAGGGCGGGGCCACAACACGGCCATCCTTCCGCGTGCCGTTCCGCGTGCAGGGCGGCGCAGCCATTGCGCAGGGCACCGGAGACGGTGATTCTCTGGGACGCGGCAATGCCAGCGTGTGGCAGGACTTTGTTCTGGCCCCGGTCTGGCATTATGCAGTCAACGAAATCACGCATCTCGCGCAGCTTGCCACCAATGGCAAAAAGCGCGGTCTGATTTCACTGAAGGCCGAAGAGCTGAAAAATTCTCTGGATTCGGCCATGGCAGGAATCGAAGGCATCATGTACGGGGACGGTTCGGGCGCAATTACCCAGATTCCGACCACGGCCACAGTGTCAAGCGGTTCCGGCACGGGCAACCAGACCAGTTTCATCACCGGAGTGCGGGCCATGGCCTTCACGGACAATCAGGTAGTGCAAATCTTCCC
This sequence comes from Pseudacidobacterium sp., assembly GCA_035653455.1. GTDB lineage: Bacteria > Acidobacteriota > Terriglobia > Terriglobales > Acidobacteriaceae > Pseudacidobacterium. The sequence continues at coordinate 3,187 of DASRBV010000400.1, forward strand.
GTCCGAGGGCGGCGTGGCACGCGGCACAGCAACCATCTCCATCAACGATCCGGTGACCAGCACTTTATGGTTCTCAACGGCCCTGCCTGCAGGCACGACCACTGGAGACTACATCATGGTCAAAGGATCGTCCGGCGCTGTTGGTTCCGGCGTCATCGGGACAACCGGGTGGATCAATTCGGCCACATCGGGGACGGTGGCAGGCATCAACCGCGCAACCTATCCTTCCCGCATCTCTTCGCCATCCATCAACCTGAATGGCGGGGCGATCACAGCGTCGCTTTCGCAGCGCATTGAAGCGTTGCTGGGACGCGCGATGGGCGACAGCAACAAGACCAAAGACTCCGGGATTTACATCTTCGGCGAAGACCAGGCATTGGCAGTAGCGCAGACCAACTACTACAACCGCCAGATCACACAGAACTCAGACCCGGACAAAAACAAAGTGCCGGACACTTCGCGGAAGTATTTCCAGGGCACGTTTGGCGGGCGCGATGTGCATATCAGCTATGTGCAGCCGCTGGGCCGGGTAGACATGCTGCTGACCGATGACTGGTATATCGGAGAGCTGGTGCCGTTGCAGCTTTATGATTACGGCGGCGGCAATACAGTCATGCCTGTGCCTGATCCGGCGGGCAACGGCTGGCTGACCTCCAATCAGTTCGCCTATGAAATCAGCTTCAATCTGGCCTGCTCTGCGCCGCGTCACCAGTTGTATGTGTACAACGCCGCAGTGCCGACCATCTGATTCATCCTCCTGCGAGGGCCATGCTGGTTGACATGGCCCTTTTTCTTAAAGAAAGAGAGACCAATGGAAATCCACGACAAGCGTAAGTTCGATGGCGAAGGCAACATGATTGCCATCGCAGAGGAACCTGTGAGCGCGGAAAAGCTGGGCCAACTGCTTGCAGAGATTCCGCGTGTATATGAAGACCC
>DASRBV010000401.1:0-6239 GCA_035653455.1 Pseudacidobacterium sp.
TTCTGGTTGAGCTGGCTGCTGGTGTTTGGGGCCAGGTTGCTTACGTTTTCATGCGCACCCTGGAAGATGGTGAAGTTGTTGCCGTTCTGGGCGGCGATGATGCTGGTGGCTTCCCATCCGCCGAGAATGCCGCGTTCCATCACGTTCGCACCCTGCAGCTTCGGCAGAAAGTAGGTCACGTTGGCGATGAACATATTGGGACGGTTGACGTCAGACGTTCCGTAATCAAGACGAGGGTTTGTAAAGTAGGTCCGTGCCTGTGAGCCGATGCCGCCGCTGGAGTCGTCAATCTGGACATCAGCGAGAGCATGCGACCACGTATAAGCTGCACCCAACTGCAGTGCATTGCCAACTCGGCTCTGCAGCATCACCTGGAGGCCGTTGTAGTTGGAGCTGCCTCCATGCGACCAGTAGGTAAGGGTGCCATTGTTTCCGCCCGCCGGATAAGGCCGCAGGAGGTTGGTGGCAGTACCGCTGTTTGCAAAGGTGGCCGCCAGCCAGTTCTGCGGGGCGATGGAATTCACGTCGTAGACATTGGTGAGATGGATGCCGCGGTTTCCAACGTAACCGACCTGAAAGGTCGTGTTGCGGGCAATCTGCTGTTCCACAGTGAAGTTCCACTGCCATGAATTGGGAATAATGGGACTCGGGTCTTTGCCGCCGGTGGGGCTGGCTGTACCCGAAATACTGGAAGGTGTGGCGCCCCCCAGTGTGCGGGGATAAGCACTGGTGGTTAGCGCGAAAGGCGCATTGGCCACCAAGGTGTACTCGGAGACCCGCTCACGCTGATAGAACTGCCCCCCACCGACGCGGAAGACAGTTTTCCCCGTACCGAAGGGGTCATAGATGAAGCCGATGCGAGGAGCGAAGTTGTGATAGCCGTTTTTGACGAGCGCGCGGTCCGGTCCGGGCGTGCCATGACTGAAGTTGGTCCCGAACTGGGCATTCGCTGCACCGCAGGGATCCTTGCCGGGAGCGACCCAGAGGCCGTTGCAGGCATCGGAAGCTGGCTTGCTCGGATCATAAAGGAACGGCTGGAAGCTGGTGAGCTGGTCGTTTGGCTGGTAAGGATAGAGCAACAACGAATAACGCACGCCATAACTCAATGTGAGTTTTGGGGTGAGCTTCCAGGTGTCGCCCGCGTAGAACTCATAATCACGCCAGCGTAACTGGGCGCGAATATTGGTTGAGGTTTCGCCGATATTAAAGACGTTTCCTGGCAATTCAAGGTTTGCCAGCGAATCGCCCGTATCAATGCCGCCATTGGCAGTGGCAGGGCCTCCGACATTCGGACGCTCGCCACTGGCGCTGTTCACGTCTTCATTCTTTCCGTTGAAGCCGAGGAAAGCGCCGAACTTCAGCGTGTGCTGTCCTTTGACCCAGGTGAGATCATCGCGGAAGCTGTAGAGGTCCAGTTCGTTCTGCCACGGGGCCTGCATACTCGTCGTGCCGCCGTAGGAGCCGAAGTTCACCTGAGGCACACCTTGCTTGGCATGCTTGAGCGATTCAGAGTAAAGCGTGGGAATCGCTGCTGAGACCTGGGCCAGAAGACCTGGGTTGGTTCCTCCGGGGGTGATCACGATGCGGTTGTTGGAGTAATTGAATGCTGCATCATTCACCAGCGTGCTGCTGATGGTGGAGGTCCAGTGCGCGGTGATGGACTTTGAGGGCTGCGCCCAGTTGCTGTTCAGCGCCGGATAAACAGTATCGCCCCAGTAGCCGGCATTGAAGGCAGGGTTAGACCATGTGTCCTGTGTGTAACGGCCCATAATATGGTTCGAGTGGTTCAGATCATAGTCAACACGAACATTTTCCTGGCGCCAGAAAAGCCCGGTCGGCAATGAGGCTGACCAGTTTTGGCCATTGGAGTTGAGCGCGCCGCCCGGGGTATTTGGCAACGGAAGCATCTGAAGCATCGTTGCTGTCGCCGGATCTATTGAATTCAGTTTGTTTGGGCCTGCCAGATCGGAAGCCGGGACTTTGCTGAAGTCTGGAAAACCTGCTGTATTGCATCCCAGGGTCGAGAAGTCTCCGGCCCGTTCAGCTGCAGTAGGCACACAGGCACTCACCTGACGGCCTTTGATCCAGTGGTTCCACTCCTCTGACCAGAAGAAGAAGAGCTTGTCTTTCACGATGGGTCCGCCGAGGCTGTAACCCCAGTCATTGCGGCGGTCTTTCGCTTTGCCGTCCAGGGGCAAACCTTTGCCGGCGTTGGGAGCGGTGAAGTAGTCATAGGCGTCCAGGGCGTCATTGCGTCCGCTGTAGAAGGCGGTGCCATGAAACGCGTTGCTTCCGCTGCGGGTAACAATGCTGATGACGCCGCCCGATGCCTGTCCATATTCAGGGCCGTAGCTGTTGGTCAGCATCTTGAACTCGGCAATGGCGTCATCGGATGGGTAAATCAGGATGGTACGGTTAGAGCCAACGTCGTTGTTGTTGACGCCGTCCACCAGGAACAGGTTGTTGGTGGTGGGGTTGCCGTTGATGGACATGTCCACGCCGCCGTTCAGGCCCTTTCCGGTGTTCTGGAAGTTATTGGCCGCAGAAACGCCGGGCTGGAGCTGTGTGAGCTCGACGAAGTTGCGCCCGTTCAGCGGAAGCTCGCGCACCTGGGTGCCGTCTACTACTTCACCCAGCGAGGCGCTGTCCGTTTGCACCTGGATGGCATTGGCCTGGACGGTGACCGATTCACTGACGCTGCCCAGTTCAAGCGTGGGATTGATGCTGGTGGTGGTGGCCACGTGGACCACGACATTTTTTGTGACCGATTCTTTAAAGTTTGGCGCCTTTACGTCCACGGTATAGCTGGACTCGGGCAGTTCGGGAATGGTATAGCCGCCCTGCGAATCGGTGGTGACGGTATAGACCTTGTTGGTTGCCGTATTGGTAATGGTGACGGTGGCGTTGGGAACGGCCGCGCCGGTGGCGTCCGTCACGGTGCCGCTGATTGCACCAGTGATCTTCTGTGCAAGCGCCGGAAGGGCAGCAAGACAGACGAACGCAAGCAAAATGCGAAGTCGTCTCATTGTGTATGGCCTCCTGAAGTTGGTTCAAAAGACAGCCAGATGCCGGTTAGCATGGGTCCTCCTGAAGATGTTTACCTGTATAGACTTACGGCCTGGTTAACTTCTTGAAACCCGCAAGTCAGCTGACTGGGGAAATCACCCGTAAAAACTTCATGCACTGCATGAAATATATTTAGTAAACGGTTTGAGTAGTGTTTTTATCGTGAAACAAACCGCGCTGATTATTAAGCTCGTTTGATGATTCGCTTGTCAAGCAGAAAGCTGTCTCAGGGGCCTTAAGAATGAACACCAAAGGCGGGTAAACGCATGATTATTCTTTAATTAATCGTTTTATCTCGAAAATGTGCCGTAAAGTGCGATGTACTTTCTTGTAAACGATTGCAAAATATGCCTGCTCGAACTTGTGGGGACAGAGAGCACTCAAATTCCGCCCAGGATGGCAAAACATCGCAAAGCCGACAGAGGGACGCCGCCATAGGTGATTTTTTGTCCGGGCCTGGATCTGCGGCGAGGCTTGCTCTGCCCTGCCGCGTCCTCGTATCATCGGCAAGAGCCTTTATGCCAGAGACACAGACAAGCCAGACACCCGTGCTGCGGGAAAAGGGCCGCATCATGTCCGCCTCAGAGATTGAGCGGACGCTTGTGCGGCTGGCCCACGAGATCATTGAGAAAAACAATGGCAGCGAGAACCTCGGTCTTGTCGGCGTGAAACGCCGCGGAGTTCCGCTGGCCCAACGCCTGGGAGCGCTCATCAGCAACATTGAGAAGCAACCCATAGATGTGGGAGTGCTTGACATCAGCTTTTACCGCGATGATCTTTCAACGAAAGACGTGCGCCCTGTCGTAAATCCCGGCGCCCTCGGCTTTGACGTGAACGGACGCGACGTGGTGCTGGTGGATGACGTCCTCTACACCGGACGCACCGTGCGCGCCGCCATGGATGCCCTCTTTGACCACGGAAGGCCGCGCCGCGTGCAGCTTCTTGTTCTGATTGACCGTGGCCACCGCGAGCTTCCGATAGAAGCCAGCTTCGTCGGAAGGACCATCCAGACCACTGACCGCGAGATTGTGGAAGTGAAGCTGCGCGAAGTGGACAACGATGAGCAGGTAGTGCTGGTGGAACGCGTGGATTAAAGCGGCTACTGCGAAGATCTGAAGAAAAATGACCCCAGAGGCACTCAGAGAGAGAACGCCCCGGCAAGCCATAGGAACAGGCACCCTGCTGACAAATGCAGGCTTGTTTTTCTCTGTTCTTTTCGCGCAATCCCAGCGCGAAAAGAACAGAGAATCAGCTTCTGGGCACCTACTGTTGTGGCGTGGTTGAGTAGTAGCCCGCAATGCTGGTTTTGGCCAAAACATGGCCAATAAGCGAACGAAACAACGTTTCGGCATTGGCGGGGAAAGTCTGCGACTGCGGTAAATCCAGCTTCTTGTCTACCGCATAGACCGTAAAGACATACTTATGCACCAGGCCGGGAGGCGGGCATGGGCCGTCATACTCGGCATTGCCGAAATCGTTGGTAATCTGCGGCCCGTAATTATTATTGGCAATACCTGCATCAGCCGGGAGAGAGATTGTGGTTGGGGGCAGATTGTAGAGTCCCCAATGGGTAAAGTTGGCAGTTTCATCGAAGAGCACCACGGCGTATGTCCTGGCTCCGGGATACGGTGTCCACGTAAGCTGCGGAGAGGCATTGCCACCTGCGCTGCCATCGGCCGTGCAGGCGTTTACGCCATTGCTCACGGAGTTATAGATCATACTGAGAGGCAGCGTGGCCCCATCGCGGAACGTATCACTTGTAACTGCAAACGGTAACTGCCAGTTTCCCAACACGACCTGCTGGGCGGAAAGGTGCGAAACAACAGGAAGGAACATGACTGCAATCAACCAACGGCGCAACCACTGCATGGAAAATGCCTCCTGAGTAAGATGAAGTGCGTTCAACATAGCACGCGAAGGGGCGTGCGGTTTCAAACACGGATGAAAGTCTGCCAAGCCGCATCTTGAGTGTCAATGGGCGTGGCAATCGGTGCGCCCGGGGAGCGTGTCGGGGCCTGCCGGCTGGTGAAAGAAACCATCCGGCAGATTACAATCAATGCAGCCCATCGCATGACGAAAGCCAAACCGAAGCCGCGCCAGACGCCGTCCAGCAAAGAACAATCTTTTTCCCATCATCCAGGATCACTGCTCTCCATCACCGACCTTTCGCTGGATGCCATTTCCGAAATCCTGAAGCTCGCCACTGTTCTTGAAAAAGAAGACCCGCTGAAGCGCATGAAGCGCCTCTTCAAGCGCCGCGTCTCTTTGCTCTTTTATGAGTCGAGCACGCGCACGCGCACCTCATTCGAGCTTGCTGCCAAGCAGCTCGGCGCAGATACTGTGCTCGTCAGCGCGCTCTCATCGAGCATTGAAAAGGGCGAGTCACTCAAGGACACGGGCATTACCCTGCGCGCGCTCGGGGCCGAATGCATCATTCTGCGGCATCCCAACTCTGGCGCACCCTATGTGCTTTCGCGCGTCACAGGGCTGCCCATCCTGAATGCAGGCGATGGAATGCACGAACATCCATCACAGGCTTTGCTTGACCTGCGCACCATTCTCGCGCATGTTCGCGGAGCGAAAGCCGCCGCATCTGTTTCTGAGACGATACTCAAAGGCGTGACCATCACCATCTGCGGAGACATCTTCCACAGCCGGGTTGCACGCTCGAACATGCTCCTGCTGCCGCGCCTGGGAGCACACGTGGTTCTCTGCGGACCGCCGGTGCTCCTGCCCGAAACCGCCGCTGCTGCGGGGCCTGGAATCACAGTGGAGCGCGACTTTGAAAGAGCGCTGAAACAATCGCAGGTTGTCATGATGCTGCGCATCCAGGCCGAGCGGCTGGCGGGATTGAATCTCGATCTTGAGGAATACAAGCTGCGCTATCAGGCAAATGCAGAGCGCATGGCAGCGCATGCGCCTAAGGCGCTCATCATGCACCCGGGGCCCATTATTCGTGGACTTGAAATTACCAGCGAAGTCGCCGACGGTCCGCAGTCTGCAATCGCAGAACAAGTACGGAACGGCGTTGCCATTCGCGCAGCGCTTTTAGCGCGTGCCCTTACATCTAAAGGAAAAGCATCACGATGAAACCAATTCTTATCCGCGGAGGCCATCTGATTGATCCTTCTTCGGGCGTGGACGCTCCGCGCGATCTGCTGTTGAAAGATGGC
>DASRBV010000402.1:0-11518 GCA_035653455.1 Pseudacidobacterium sp.
GATGTTGCGCTATTGCGCAGCCTTCTGCTGGAGCCGGAGCACACTTGGGGCACAGACACAAAAACATGGCTTGACTTTGACCACTATCTGCCGAAAGACCTCTCCGCCATGCTCGACACAAAGAACTACAAGGTCGTCGAGTTCAGTTGGCAGGAAAAGCGTCAGGACCTCTTCGATGGCATTAACAGATTGCCTGCGTCACTGAAGACGGAAGCACTCGACGCGGTCCGCAGTCTCGATGCACAACCGCCGCAGCTTGCCCACGGAACACCACACGCCGCAGAGAAAGACATCGAAACCCGGCATTTTATTCTTGGAATAGACCCGAAAACGGGGGCCATCCGCCGGCTGCGCAATCAAGCCACTGGCCGCGAATGGGCCTCGGCAAACCACCTGCTGGCATTGTTCTCGTATCAGACACTCTCCCAACAGGACTACGCCCACTTCTTCTCGAACTACATCATCAGCAACGCGGACTGGGCAAAGAAAGATTTTGGCAAGCCAAACATTGAGCGCTTCGGCGCAAAAAGTCAGGAGTGGCTGCCCTCTCTTACAGAACTCCAGGTCAGCAAAGATGCACAAGGCCATCGCGTGCTCGCTCAACTGGCCATGCACGATGCCGATGCCTCCTCCACCGGGCGCGCGGCGTTTCCCAAAAAGCTGTTCATGGAATTATTTCTGCCGAATGCCGCGCCTGTGATTTATCTGAATTTCTACTGTTTCGATAAACCTGCGACCCGCATGCCCGAGGCCCTATGGCTTACCTTCCATCCGGCTGTTTCCGATGCAAAGAGCTGGGTAATGGACAAGTCCGGAGAACAGGTTTCACCCTTTGATGTAGTCGAAGCAGGAAGCCGGCACCTGCACGCCGTTTCTTCTGAAATTTTCTGCAAAGATCGCGATCAGTCCTTCCACATCGGACCGCTGGATGCGCCTTTGTTCGCTTTTGGAGAAAAATCGCCGCTGAATTTTTCGCTTGCCCAGCCAGACCTTGACAAAGGAGTGCATTGCAGCCTTTTCAACAATGCCTGGGGCACGAATTACATCATGTGGTATGGCGAAAATATGCGCTTCCGCTTCATTTTGCGGACGTGAATTCGGGGTATGCCATGAATCTGGGCTGTGGTGCATAATTGAAGGAGAGCGCACTTCTCGCCGGGCGTGCCGTGAATCTTCCCAATTCCATTACGATGGGCCGCATCTTGTGCGTGCCGCTGCTTATCTGGATGCTCTCGCCGCACTTCCCTCTGCGCGGACCGAACGGCGAGCAGGAACTGTTCACATCCCTCTTCTTCATTCTGGTTTCGATTTCCGACGGCGTAGACGGCTATCTTGCGCGGCGCCGCGGACAGATTACAACCATCGGAATGCTGCTCGATCCCCTTGCAGACAAACTGCTGATTACCGCGGCCTTCATCTGTCTCGTCCAATACACGCCGGACATCATGAAACCCTGGATCGCTGTACTGGTGATTGGCCGCGAATTTCTGGTGAGCGGACTGCGCAGCATCGCCAGCACCGAAGGCTTTACGATTGAGGCTAGCGACCTGGGCAAGCTGAAGACCGTCATCCAGATTGTCTCCGTTGTGGCCATCATCCTGGCGCACCGCTGGGACTACTGGCACTTCGGATGGTTCCTGATGCCGGTGCATCCGGTGGCGGTAACAGCTGTCTACTTCATGGTGCTGGTCTCGACCATTTCCGCGATTGACTACTTCTGGGCCTTCTGGCGCAAGATTGACCGCGCTACCGCTGTGCGCCGCAAGCGAGACAATGACTTCGTCCTGAGCCGCAGGAAAAAGAACATTCCCGCCTGAATGCGCTGCTGAATCCTACTGCCGTCTTACGCTCCGCACGGCTTCCTGCGCTGCGGCCGCTCCGTTGACCGGAACAGGCGGGACCTCCGCCGGAGCAGGAGCGCCGATCTTCAGCTTCTGGCGCAGTTCGGCATCAATTTTGGCGAAAGTTTCCTTATTGTCCCTGAGATACTGGCGAACGTTCTCACGGCCCTGACCAATGCGCTCGCCGGCATAGCTGTACCAGGCGCCGGATTTCTCGACGATATTGTTCGCCACCGCAAGGTCCAGCACATCGCCTTCACGCGAGATGCCTTCGCCGTACAGTATGTCGAACTCGGCTTCGCGGAAGGGCGCAGCCACCTTGTTCTTTACAATCTTGACCTTCGTACGCGCGCCGACAACACTTTCGCCTTCCTTTACCGCCGAGATGCGCCGGATATCAATGCGCACGGATGAATAAAACTTAAGCGCACGGCCACCGGTGGTCGTTTCCGGATTGCCGAACATCACGCCAATTTTTTCGCGGATTTGATTAATAAAGATGAGGCAGGTGCGCGATTTTGAAACAGTTCCCGTGAGTTTGCGCAGTGCCTGCGACATCAAACGGGCCTGCAAACCTACGTGCGAATCGCCCATCTCGCCGTCCAGTTCTGCTTTTGGGACGAGCGCGGCAACCGAGTCCACAACCAGCACATCAATTGCGCCGGATCGCACCAGAGCCTCAGTAATTTCCAGCGCCTGCTCGCCGTAATCAGGCTGGGAAACCAGCAGGTTGTCCACGTCTACGCCAAGCTTTTTCGCATAGACCGGATCGAGCGCATGTTCGGCATCCACGAAAGCAGCCATGCCGCCCAGCTTCTGCGCTTCGGCGATGATTTGAAGCGTAACCGTGGTTTTGCCCGAAGATTCAGGGCCGAAAATCTCAATCACACGGCCGCGCGGCACTCCACCTACGCCAAGCGCAGCGTCAAAGGAGATCGAGCCGGTGGAAATAGTTGAAACGGGGGCCACGGCCTCTTTGCTGCCGAGGCGCATAATTGAGCCTTTGCCAAACTGCTTCTCGATCTGCGAAAGCGCCAGTTCTACTGCGCGGGTACGGTCATCTGCTGCCACAATACTTCTCCAGTTCCGGATTTTTGGCGCATTTCACGCCGGAATGCGCCGCTCTCGTTCTGTAAATTGCACGGATTTGAGGCGATTTTAGCACTCATCTTCGCACGGGCGAATAAAAATCAAAAACTATAGTAACGTCTGGCCCATGGCCGGGTCTATTGCCGCCCGCAAAATTCTGAGGAAAACAGGACAAAAACCATCGTTTCCTTTGAGCATGTACATTAGGAAAAGTGACAGACATCATCCAGCCATCCAAAGTGGACCTGGTGGGCGTTGGGCTGAACGCCACCGACACGCTGATTCCTCTCTCACACTATCCTGCTCCAGGGACTAAAGCATCTTTTCGTTCCACCACCATTCTGCCTGGCGGACAGGTTGCCAGTACCGTCATCGCCTGCCAGCAGTGGGGACTGCAAACGCGCTATGTCGGCAAGCTGGGCGATGACGAAGCCGCGGCGCTGCACCGGCGTGAATTTTCCCGCGCCGGAGTGGAAGCGCAGATTATCACGGTCCCAGGGGCCGCCAGCCTGCAATCGCTGATTCTGCTGGACAACAACGGCGAGCGCACCGTTCTGAACCGGCGCGATGAGCGGCTTGCGCTGCAACCGGAAGAGCTTCGCCGCGAGTGGATCATCCAGGCCCGCGCCCTTCATGTAGACGGATACGATACGCCTGCGGCCATTCGTGCTGCGCAATGGGCGCGCGATGCCGGAATCCCGGTGATTGCCGATCTGGATGAGCTGTATCCCGGCGTCGAAACGCTCATCGAAAATATTGATTACCTAATCGTAAGCCGGGACTTCCCTTGCCGCCTGATGCAGAATGATGATCTCGAACAGGCCCTTCGTCAGATTCAGCGCCGCTTCGGCTGCCTGCTGACCGCTGCCACTCTGGGAGAAGATGGCGTATTGGCCTGGGACGGCAAACAGTTCCACTACACTCCCGCCTATTGGGTCGAAGTCGCCGATACCACCGGCGCAGGAGACATCTTCCATGCCGGATTTATTTATGGCCTGCTGCAGGACTGGCCCCTCGACCGCCAGTTAGACTACGCCTGCGCAGCCGCTGCCCTGAACTGCACCGCCATTGGCGCCCGGGGCGGCATCCGGACTGTGCAGGAAATCGAGGCCCTCATGGCTACAGGAGAGCGGCATCCACCGGCATATCAGGCGCAGGAACTGAAAATCGTGACTCCGCATTTGTGACGTGTGAAAAGCGAAGGGGCGATTTCTCTTGCGAGAGACCGCCCCTTCTATCCGATTTTCTGAAGACCTGGCTCGGCATCCAGGTTACAACTCACTGCCGCTCCGGGAGGGCCGGAACCAGCAGACCTTGCGGCCCGCTTGTCTCAATGCCTTTCCAGTGCGCCATTCGTTGCACAGGCTTTCCGGATCCATCCGCAGGCGATCAGTTTCCTGATTGCTTTCACGAGAGCCGTTTCCGGTACTCAAAGGATGCCCTTACTCGCCCTCTTCTCGCTGGAAGATTTCTCTTCCGGTGATTTGAAGCATACTCCTGTTCAGTCCGAATGCAAGGGGTCTGAGAAGATTTTGTTCTGTGGAAATAGCGGTCATTCTGTGGAGAACGCAACCACTCTGGTGAATCTGTTCGGTTTACGCTTTTCTGCCTGCACAATGTTTTGTGCTTGTTTCGCAGGTGGCCTCGGCAGATTGACCCCCACAAATCACAAAACAAGTCGCTGTTTGCCTGATACCTGGAGTAAGCTGGTAGGCGAGAGATTGCCGGATCTCGCAACCATTCCAAATAGGAGAATCGAGATGTCTGCAATGATGATGGAACGCCCTGCGTCCATGCAGCGATGTATGGATGATTGTTCCATGTGCATGAGCATGTGCATGGAAACCATGATGATGTGCATGAAAAAAGGCTCCATGACTATGGAGATGATGTGCATGATGGAAGACTGCATGGACATGTGCCAGACTGCCATGCGGTGCATGATGCGCATGTCGCCCATGTGCGGCAAGGTCTGCTCCATGTGCGCTGAGATGTGCATGAGCTGCGCAACCATGTGCGAGCAGATGGGAAGCAAAGACGAGATGATGATGCGCTGCGCCGAAATGTGCCGGAGGTGCGCGGACTCCTGCAACATGATGATGAAGGAAATGAAAGCGGCTTAATATCCGAGTCTGGGCAGGTGCCGGCCTGCCCAGACCGGCAGATGGCCTGATGGCCGCCTACGAGGACGACGCAATCCTGCCAGTCTGCTCCGCTGCAACAGCAATTGAGAATTTCTTCTGGAGCAGATTCCCTCCCTCTATCACTTCAAAAGTGCGGACCACCTCGCCTCCGCAGGACGGGCACACTGCTCCGGCTTCCGGCAAAATCATCCCTCTCATGCAGATGCCGCAGTACATCTCGTCCGTGGATGGAGACTTCCATCCCAGACGGGTAGTAGACTGGTTGCGGCTGGTCATGACTGCATAATGGCGTGACTTCATGTTGTGATTTCTCCGGAATCTGCATGAAAAAATAAAACGGCCCACGATCTGCTCGTGGGCCGTTGAGGAACCTTATGCGTTGGAAAATCAGCTACACGGTCCTCTGCGCCCACATGCATCACAACACATGCACATCAAACACATGGCGCTGAGGGTGCTGAACCGCATATTGATAAGATACCCTCCGAGGGCTGAAGTTGCAAGATTATATTCCGTGGCAGATGGGCGAGCCTGACCCGATCCAGAAGCAGCAGAATTCATTGTGGCAGCACCAGAACCACTGGCAGCCCTCGCCCATCATCCGGGGCCGGGGCTTGTTCTCTTCCGGAAACTGGAAAGGCGCCGGCTCTTTCATTACGTCCTGCTGTGTGGAAATAGCATACTGTTCGCCCTGTGTGCTATTGGCCAGCACCATGACCTGATTGCCGTCGGAAACTACAAACGAGCTGGCCACTAGGTCTGGCTTTTTCATCGCAGGGTCGGCTGCTTCGCAGCTCTTCGGTACTTCCGCGTCTTTGTTGGCGGCCAGGGTCGCCTTCACGGCCGTCAGGCACGCACGCAGGTAGATTTTCATCGGTGAGCGGACGGGCCGCTTTTCATTCGGCGTTTCGCCGCGAAGCATGGAACACACAAGACAGAACAACATCAGCATCAGAAATGACTTTTTAGCAAACATGCTCCCCCTCAGGTGCGATACGGCGTATCACGGCGTTATGGTGAGAGAAGGCCCGGAGCGTGACAACTTTTTCCGGACAAGCGTCATAAGAATACAGACCACGGTTTGGAGGATTCAGTAATGAGCACAGCAAAATTGCTGTTGTTGGCAGGCGACTACGTTGAGGATTACGAGATCATGGTGCCGTTCCAGGCACTGCAGGTGTTGGGACATACCGTCCACGCCGTCTGTCCGGACAAGAAAGCCGGACAGACCGTGCGCACGGCCATCCACGACTTTGAAGGCGACCAGACGTATTCAGAAAAACGCGGGCACAACTTCGCCCTGAATGCTACGTTTTCTGAAGTCAAGGCAGAGGACTACGATGGGCTGGTCGTCCCCGGAGGCCGCGCGCCTGAGTACCTGCGTCTGAACACAAAGGTGCTGGAGATCGTGCGGCACTTCGCAAACGAAGACAAGCCCATCGCTGCCATCTGCCACGGAGCGCAGTTGCTGGCTGCCGCCGGAGTCATCCAGGGAAAACGAGTGAGCGCGTATCCTGCGTGCTCGCCTGAAGTGCAGCTGGCAGGCGGAGAATATGTCGAGCTGCCCATGACCGGTGCCATTGCCGACGGAAACCTGGTGACTGCCCCTGCATGGCCCGCGCATCCGGCATGGCTGGGCCAGTTTCAGAAAGTCCTCGAAGCGTATCTGGCGGAGAACGCACAGCCGGCCGGAGCAGGAAGATAACGAGCTGAGTGACCGGACGCCCGGGAGGGTTCCAATGGCCTTTTGCAAAGTCTGGCCCCCGTTCCATCAAAAAAGGGGAGAGCGGCAGTCAGCGATGCGAAAGGCCCGCATCAGGCTGGAATTCCATATTTGAATGTGGCTTCCGGACCAATACGGAGCAAGGTCACCCCGGTTACTTCCTTGCGCCGTCGCTTACGGTCATGTGGTGGCGCACATCGTGTCCCTGCACCCAGAAAATCACGTCTTCGGCGATGTTCGTGGCATGGTCGGCTACGCGCTCCAGGGTGCGGGCAATCACCAGCGCATCAAGCGCCTGCGGAGTGTGTTGAGGCGTCTCGCGCATCACATTCAGCAGCGCGTAGTGGATGGTTTCGTTCATCTTGTCTACGCTGTCATCCATTGCCAGCACAGATTCGGCCATCTTCGCGTCAGCTTCAATAAAGGCTTGCAGGGCCTTGCGCACCATGGCGGCGGCCAGATTGGCCATGCGCGGAATGTCTATGGGAAGCTCGACGACCGGATACGCCTGGAGATCGCGCACGCGCTCGACGATGTTGACCGCGGAATCCCCGACACGCTCTAGGTCCGCGTTGATTTTGATGACGGAGAGGATAAACCGCAGGTCAATGGCCATGGGCTGTTCCATGGCGAGCAGGTCGAGCGCCATCTGATCAATCTCGCGCTCCAGGCGGTTGATGGCCATCTCGCCGCGGTCCACCAGGTCGCAGATGGAAAGATCGCGCGTGCGGTATGCCTCGACGGCGCGCTGAATGGACTGCTCGGCCATTCCGGCCACGACCAGCAGCTTCTCCTTCAACTCATCGAGGCTTTTGTGGAAACGTAGGCGCGTCATCCGAACCTGCCTGTGATGTAATCTTCCGTCCTCTTGTCGCCGGGATTTGTGAAAATCTTGTGGGTAGTATCAAACTCAACAAGTTTCCCGCTCAAAAAGAAACCAGTGCGCTCGGCCACACGCGCTGCCTGCTGCATGTTATGGGTCACAATCACAATCGTGTATTGGGACTTCAACTCGAAGATGAGGTCTTCAATTTTTGCCGTGGAAACAGGGTCGAGGGCCGATGCTGGCTCGTCCATGAGCAGCACTTCCGGGTCTACGGCAAGCGCGCGGGCAATGCAGAGGCGCTGCTGCTGTCCACCAGAAAGGCTTGCGCCGGACTTCTTCTTCAGGTCGTCTTTCACTTCGTCCCACAGGGCAGCGTGTTTGAGAGAGCGCTCGACGACTTCATCGAGAACGCGCCGGTTGCGAAAGCCGTTCAGCCGCAGGCCCGACGCAACGTTGTCGTAAATTGACATCGTGGGAAACGGGTTCGGACGCTGGAAAACCATGCCGACGCGGCGGCGGATTTCAACGGGAGAAGCGTCGTTATAAACATCCAGACCGCCAATCCGTACCGTGCCTTCGACTTTGGCGATGGGGTTGGTCTCATGCATGCGGTTCAGGCAGCGCACAAAGGTGGACTTGCCACATCCCGAAGGGCCGATGAGCGCCGTCGCCTGATTCGCTGGAATATGCAGATTGATGTCCTGCAACGTATGGTTGTTTCCATACCAGGCGTTCAGGTCCGATACTTCAATTCCAACACCCACTTAACTTGCTCCCTTCAAAACGCCGCGCGTGGTGACGTAACGCACCAGCGCAACGGAGACGACAATCAAAAGAATTAAAACCAATGCGCCTGCCCAGGCAAGGCGGTGCCACTCGTCATAGGGCGAAATGGCGTAGACGTAAATCTGGAGCGGCAGCGCGGCAATCGGCTCATTTACGCTGGTGCTCCAGAAATTGTTGCCGAATGCGGTGAACAACAAAGGCGCGGTTTCTCCGGCAACGCGGGCAAACGCGAGCATGCAGCCGGTAATCACACCGGGCGAGGCCGTTTTCAGCGTGATGGAGAGCACCGAGCGCCAGTTGGGCACGCCCAGCCCCAGGGCCGCTTCGCGGATGGCATTCGGCACCATCAGCAGCATCTCTTCTGTGGTGCGCGTGATGGTCGGGACCATCATGATACCCAGCGCCACTCCGCCGGCAAAGGCTGAAAAATGCTTCTGGGGCAGAACGATGAGTGCGTAGACGGAAATGCCCATCACGATGGATGGCACACCGTTGAGCACGTCGGCAGTGAAGCGGACGAAGTTGGCCAGCTTGCCGCCGCGGCCAAACTCCGCCAGATAAATTCCGGCAGCAATGCCCAGAGGAACACCCAGCAGGCTACCCAGTCCCAGCAGAACAGCCGAGCCAACGATGGCATTCGCCATGCCGCCGCCGGTTTCACCCACAGGCCTGGGAATCTGCGTGAAGAAATTCAAATTCAGCGAGCTTGCCCCCTTGTAGAGCAGGTAGATGAAGATGGCCACCAGAGGGGCAACGACGACAATGGTGCTCAGAACAGCAAGCCCGGTCGCCAGATGATTGGCGAAGAAGCGCCGCCACTGGTTCACTTTTCCGGCTTTATAGCGCGCTGTCATGCTACACCACCCTCGCCGGAGCGCCACGCGTCACCGCCCACACCAGCAGGCGGGCGAGGATGTTCACGACAATCGTCACAATGAAGAGCGCCAGTCCAATTTCAATCAGCGCGCTTAGATAAAGGTCGTCGGACGCCTCGCTGAACTCGTTGGCTATCACGCTGGACATGCTGTATCCAAGCGACAGCAGCGACTTTGAAATCTCCGGCCGGTTACCAATGACCATGGTGACGGCCATCGTCTCGCCGAGGGCGCGTCCCAGCCCGAGAATAATGGCGCCAACGATGCCGATACGCGCATTGCGCAGCACGCCCATCCGGATCATCTCCCACCGGGTGGCGCCCAGCGCCAGCACCGCTTCGCGCTGCGAATGCGGGACGGCAGTCATGACTTCCCGCGTGAGCGAGGAGATGATAGGCAGAATCATAATGGCGAGAATCACCCCGGCGGCAAGCAGGCCAATGCCGAAGTTCGGCCCGGCGAACACACCCGTCCAGCCCAGTGTCTTCATCAGAAATGGGTTGACGTGTTCGCGCAGAATCGGCACCAGCACAAAGACGGCCCACAGTCCGTAGACGACGCTGGGAATGGCGGCCAGCAGCTCTGTCAGGAACGACAAGGGCCCGCGCAGGAACTTCGGGCACATTTCAGTTAGAAAGACCGCTACGCCAATCGCCAACGGCACGGCTATGACCAGCGCGACCAGCGAGGAGACCAGCGTCCCGTAAATAAACGGCAGCGCGCCAAAATCGCCGGAAACCGGGTCCCATGCGCTCTTAAAAAAGAAGCTCAGGCCAAACTTTGAAATGGTAAGCTGCGAACGTACGATAAGCTGCCATGCAATGAGCGCGACAATAAAGAAGACGCTCAGCGCACAGATCAGCATCAGCCCCTTGAAAGCGCGATCGCTCCATGCCGAGTTCCCCCGCGACATCAGAAATGAACGCACGGCCGACAGCGGCTGTTTTTCATTCGGCGCAGGAGGTACTCTCGACACAGGATCGGAAGCTACAGGCAGACCGGACACACGAGGTTCCTGGACTTTAAGATTCACCACAGAATACGCTAAATGTCTTTTTTGAATATCACGTTAAACGCTTTGAAAAATAAGAAGTAAATCTTATCGAAAATGGGGGTTTTGCCACCCGGAAAGCCTGAAATGAATGAATGGAGTACGCAGAATCTGTGAAACTCGGCAGGATGGCCGTTTCCTTTCCTGCGGAAACGGCCCTTTCCGGCCATCCGGTTCCAGGACTTACTTCAACCCGGCTACAGTCGCTTTTACCTTTGCCTTTACGTTTTCGGGCAGCGGAGCGTAATAGAGCGAGCTGGTTTCTGACTGGCCATGGTCGAGCATCCAGTTCAGGAAGTCTTTGATCACCTTTCCATTCTCTGCGTTCGGCGCTGGGGTCGGAATGAGTAGCCAGGTGAAACTGGCAATCGGATAAGCATCCTTTCCCGGAGCATTGGTGATGGAAACCCGATAATCGGCCGGCATCTGCTTCACGCTGGCAGCCGCCTCGGTCACGCCTTCAATGCTGGCCTTCACCCAGTTCCCGGCGGCATTCTTCACATAACCATAGGGAATTTTGTTCTGCAGGGCATAAATCAGTTCGACATAACCGATCGCCCCCGGCATCTGGCGGACAAGTCCAGCCACGCCTTCATTGCCCTTGCCACCGATTCCTTTCGGCCAGGCCACAGCCGTATTGCGTCCTACGGAGTTCTTCCAGTCATTGCTGACCTTTGACAGATAGTCAGTAAAAATATAGGTCGTGCCGCTGCCATCCGAACGATGGGCAACAATAATGTCTGTGCTCGGCAGCTTTACGCCCGGATTGTCCTTGGCAATGCGCGCGTCGCTCCAGTTCGTGATTTTTCCAAGATAGATGTCCGCCAGAACATCAGGCGAAAACTTCAGTTCGGCATTCACTCCGGGCAGGTTATAAATCGGCACAACTGCGCCGAGCACCGTTGGAATGTGGACGATCTTCACCTTCGACGCCTTAAGCTGCTCATCGCTCATCGGCCCGTCGCTGGCGCCAAAGTCCACCGTGCCGCTGGTCACCTGGCGGATACCGCCGCCGCTTCCAATGGGCTGGTAGTTAATCTGGACCCCGGGATGCTGGGCGCTGTATTCGCTGAACCATTTTGAGTAAATCGGATACGGAAAGGTCGCGCCGGCCCCGTTGATCTTCTGGGCATGACCGGCAACCGCTGAACACACAACCAACGCAGCAGCCAATAACGTGCTT
>DASRBV010000403.1:0-3746 GCA_035653455.1 Pseudacidobacterium sp.
TACTGGTTTAAGTGGGGGACGGTCTGCGGCCTGCCCAATACGCTGATTGCCCGCACGGGATACACGGGCGAAGATGGCTTTGAGATTTACATCCCTTCGGATGAAGCGACGAGTAAGCGCGTATGGGAAGAGGTGCTGGAAGCGGGCAGGGAATTCGGCATTCTGCCGTGCGGCCTGGGGGCGCGGAACACGCTTCGTCTGGAGGCGGCGCTGTCGCTTTATGGGCATGAGATTTCTGAGACGATCAACGTCTTTGAAGCCGGGCTGGACCGCTTCTGCAAGCTGGAAAAGGGGCCGTTTATCGGGTCGGACGCGTTGCAGAAGGTGCTGGCTGGCGGCGGCCCGGAGCGCAGGCTTGTCGGGCTGGAAGTGGTTGAGCGCGGTATTGCGCGTGATGGTTACTGCGTATTTAACGCGGACGGCAAACAGATTGGCGCAGTGGCCAGCGGCTCGCCTGCGCCTTTCTTAAAAAAGAACATTGCGCTGGCCTTTGTTCCGCGCGAGTACGCGGCGCCGGACACGGAAGTTTTTGTTCAAGTGCGCAGCGCGATGGTAAAGGCGAAGGTCGTGCCCACGCCGTTTTACCGCCGGCCCAAGAAACAGCAATAACAGACCGTACAATAGAAAGAGAAAACCTACATGGCATATCCTGCGAACTACCGCTATACCCGTGAACACGAGTGGATTGAAGCTGATGGCAAGACAGGCAGGGTCGGCATTACCGATTACGCCCAGAACTCGCTCGGCGATATTGTTTTTGTGGAATCGCCGAAGGTGGGAGCGTCAGTGAAAAAAGGCGAGGTCTTTGGCAGCGTGGAGTCGGTGAAGGCCGTTTCTGATTTGTATTCGCCTGTGACCGGGACCGTGACTGAAGTGAATGAAGAACTGGCCTCCGCCCCGGAAAAGATCAACAGTGATGCTCACTCGGCCTGGATCATGAAGGTTGAGCTGAGCGATCCGGCAGAGCTGGAATCACTTCTGAGCGCGGCGGACTACGAGAAGTACATCGCGGAAGAAACGGGACACTAGTTTCGTTGTCAGTTGTCAGTCCCCAGTCTTCGGTGAGTACGCTCCTGGGGACTGGAGACTGACCACTGGTCTTGCTGGGGACTTTTTTACCAAGGAACATCATGCGTTATTTACCTAAATCGCCTGCTGAACGCGCGGAGATGCTGCGCGAGATAGGCGCGTCTTCGATTGACGATCTCTTTTCGGTCATTCCAGAGGAATACCGTCTCCAGCGCGACCTGAAGATTCCGCGCCAGATGGGCGAATCGGAAATCGTAGACCACTTTAAAAACGCGGCTGCGCACAATGCTGTGGGCTACACCAGCTTTCTTGGTGCGGGTGTGTATCGTCACTACCGCCCGGTCATCATTGATTCGCTGGTGCAGCGCGGCGAGTTTCTGACTTCGTATACGCCCTATCAGGCCGAGATTACGCAGGGCACGCTTCAGGCCATCTTCGAGTTCCAGACGATGATCTGCGAGCTGACCGGAATGGACATTGCCAACGCTTCGATGTATGACGGCTCGACCGGCGCGGCGGAAGCGGTGATGATGGCGGTCCGCATTACCGGACGGGACGGCGTCGTGGTGGCGCGGACGGTGCATCCGGAGTACCGCGAGGTGATGGAGACCTACTCGCAGCACCAGGAGCATTCAGCGCAGGAAGTTGGCTATGACGCAGACGGACGCGTGGATTTAGCGGCGCTCGACCAGGCGGTAACGGAGAAAACGGCATGTGTTCTGGTGCAGTCGCCAAATTTCTTTGGGATTGTCGAAGACATTCCGGCGATTGCCGAAATCGCACACAAAAAAGGCGCACTGCTGATTGTTTCGATTGCCGAGGCGGTATCGCTGGGGATTGTGCGTCCTCCGGTGGAGGCAGACATCGTTTCTCTGGAGGCGCAGTCATTTGGTGTGGCGTCCAGCTATGGCGGGCCATTCTGCGGAGTGCTTGCGGCGAAGGAAACGTATCTGCGGCAGATGCCCGGGCGGCTTGTCGGAGAGACCAAAGACAAAGACGGACGGCGTGGATTTGTGCTGACGCTTTCAACGCGCGAGCAGCACATCCGGCGCGAAAAAGCGACCTCGAACATCTGTACGAACCAGGCACTCGTGGCGCTGATGGCGACCATCTTTATGACGGTCTACGGCAGAGAGGGAATCAAAGAGCTTGCCTTGCAGAACCTCGCCAAAGCGCAATATGCGGCCAGGAAACTTGGGGAAAGCGGCAAGCTGCTCTTTGCCGGGTCGCCGCGCTTCAACGAATTTGTGATTGAGACCAGCGAAGCGCCGGAGCAGATGAATGCACGCCTGCTCGAAAACAAGATCATTGGCGGAGTGCCGCTGAAGAAGTGGTATCCGGAGCTGGGCAACGCGACCTTATGGTGCGCGACGGAGCTGACGGCCAAAGAGCAGATTGACCAGGCAGCGGCAGTGCTGGCCGAAACGGCTGTGGCGACTACGGCTTAAGAGACAACCCGCAAGAACGCGGGCGGGCAGCAGAGTTTTGCAGCGATCATTTGCTGCTTTTTCGGGTCTTTCACGATTGACAGGAATTTTGATGGCAACAACGGAACAACCATTTACGGGAACGCCGCGCAAGGTCACGGCGCACATCACGCAGAACGAGAAGCTCTCGTTTGAATTGTCTTCTCCGGGAAAGAAGGCCTATAAGCTGCCTCCGCTGGATGTCCCGGAGGCAGACCCGGCGCAGGTGCTGGGCGAAGCGGCGCGTGAGAGCACAGGCGCTTTGCCGGAGCTGAGCGAGATCGAGATCATCCGTCACTTCACGCGGCTCTCAACGTGGAACTACGCCATTGATTTGGGGATGTATCCGCTGGGCAGTTGCACGATGAAGTACAACCCGCGCGTGAATGAGTTTGTCTCGCGCCTTGAGGGCATTGCCGAGGCGCATCCGTATCAGCCGGAGCCGCTCGCGCAAGGCTCTCTGCAGATTATCAAGCTGTTGCAGGACTGCCTGATTGAAATTACCGGGATGGATGCGATTACGCTCCAGCCGGCAGCAGGGGCGCATGGCGAGTTTACCGGAATCCTGCTGATACGCGCATACCACAAATCAAAAGGCAATACGCGCAAGAATATTCTGATTCCTGACTCGGCGCATGGGACGAACCCTGCAACTGCTGCGGTCTGTGGCTATCAGGTAGTGAACATCAAGTCGAACGCGCAGGGCGGCATTGATGTGGCCGCCCTTGAACAGATAGTGGATGAAGATACCGCCGCGCTGATGCTTACCAACCCATCTACGCTTGGTGTTTTCGAAAACGAAATTCACAAGATTGCTGATATTCTCCATGCCAAAGGCGCGCTGCTGTATATGGACGGCGCAAACATGAACGCGCTCTGCGGCAAGACACGTCCGGGTGATTTCGGCGTAGATGTGATGCACCTGAACCTGCACAAGACATTTTCAACGCCGCATGGCGGGGGAGGGCCTGGCTCCGGTCCGGTCGCCTGCAAGAAGATTCTGGAGCCGTTTCTGCCTGTGCCTGTTGTGGAGCAAGGAAGCGATGGCCAGTTGCATTGGAACTATGACCGGCCAGAGTCCGTTGGACGTGTGCGCGCCTTCTACGGCAACTTCGGGATGTTTGTGCGCGCGCTTGCGTACATTCTGGCGAACGGCCCGGATGGTCTGCGCCAGACCACAGAAGACGCAGTGCTGAATGCAAACTATATCCGCAAAAAGCTCGAAGATGTTTACGAACTGCCCTATAAGAC
>DASRBV010000404.1:0-8691 GCA_035653455.1 Pseudacidobacterium sp.
CCAAACGACGAATGGCCCTATGGCCGCGTGGTTGCCGTAGAAGAAGACCCGCTTGAAACCCGCGCCAATCGCCTTCAGGTACGCAGGAACATCGAAACTACCATGCAGGTGCTCAATAACCTGGGCGTCGTTGTCTATGAATGGCCCTCAGGCAGCCCCGGCAACAGATAGACTTCTACTCCACATCCCCAAAATCCCTTCTATCCGATAGACTAAGAACGGATTTCCAAATGCCAAGACACCGGCCAGGGAAGCAGCAGGCCGGAGTGTGGCGGTTTTTGTGGAGATTGTATGGTTTACTGCAAACCAAATCTTCTCTGAACCGTCGGAATGGTGATGGCTCCAGAATGACTGGGAAGGCGGTCTAAAGATGCTCCGGGGTTGGGAACACTGCCTCCGGTCACTTATAATCGCTTTTTCCTCAATATTTGATCTGACTTTGCAGTGAGGGTGTGCCTATTTTTCCCGTCATGCCAGAGAGCGCAGGCTCTCCAGTAAAAACCAGCAAGCTCCGCCGCATGTTGAAGCCATTGGCCTTCATTCTCCTTTGCTTCACGGTCTTTGATGTTTGGGCGCAGTCGTCGCAGACGATCACACAGATTCGCGTGATCGGCAACCGTCGTATTCCCAAGGAAACCATCCTCGCCCGCCTCTTCAGCCATGAAGGCGAACAGTTTGACCCCACTACGGTGGAACGCGACTTTAACTCCCTCTGGAACACCGGATACTTCGAAGATGTCCGCATCGAACGCGAAGACAATCCCAAGGGCGGCATCATTCTGGACATCTATGTCCGGGAAAAACCCACCATCCGTGAGATCAACTACAAAGGACTGAATTCGGTCACGCAGTCCGACGTCCTCGACCGGCTCAAGAAAGAAAAGGTCGGCTTCTCTGTCGAAAGCCAGTACGACCCCACCAAAATTGCCCGGGTCGAAACAGTGCTGAAGGAGCTGCTTTCCGAGCATGGCCGCCAGTTCGCCACAGTCAAAGCCGATGTAAAGACCATCCCTCCGGCCTCCGTGCAGGTGAACTTCATCATTAAGGAAGGCCCGAAGGTCAAAGTCGGCAACATCAGCTTTACCGGCAACCAGCACATTCCGTCACGCGATCTGCGCCGGGCGATGAAGAACCTGCGGCCGATTGGCATCCCCCATTCCATCTTTCTTGAGGACCTCTTCGCGAAGACCTATGATGCCAGCAAGCTCGAAGAAGACGCCGAGCGTGTCCGCCAGGCCTATCGCGACAAGGGTTATTTCCGCGCCTCCACCGGAGACCCACAGACACATCTTCGCAATGAAGGCGGCCTGTCGTTCTTTACCTTCCGTCCGCGCAAAGGCAAGCGTATTGACATCCGCATCCCGGTAGAGGAGGGTGCGCGCTATCGTCTGGGCTATATCCACTTCACAGGAAGCAAGCTCCAGAACCTGAATGTGAACGCCCTGCGCGCCCAGTTTCCGCTTAAGGATGGCGAGTGGTTCAATTTCACCGCCTTTGGCAAGGGCCTCCAGAACCTGCAGAAGGCCTACAGCACCCTGGGCTACATCAACTTCACCGCCAATCCGATTCCGAAAATTGATGACGATAAGAAAATCGTTTCCTTCGACGTAGAGCTGGATGAAGGCAAGCAGTTCTATGTCTCGCGGATTGAGTTCCAGGGCAATACCGTCACCCGCGACTTTGTCATCCGCCGCGAACTGTATCTTGAGGAAGGCCAGGTCTACAACAGCCATCTGTGGGAGCTGAGCCTCCTGCGCCTGAACCAGCTCGATTACTTCGACCCGCTCAAGGTAGACCAGGACACCGAAGTCCACCAGAACCCGGAAACAGGCACGGTAGACCTGCTGCTCAAAGTGCATGAAAAAGGCAAGAACTCCATCGGCCTGAATGGTGGTGTCAGCGGCCTGTCCGGAACCTTCCTCGGCCTGAATTACCAGACCAATAACTTCCTCGGCCTCGGTGAAACGCTGAGCGTGCAGGCCAGCGCCGGAAACCTCTCGCGCAACCTGCTTTTCAGCTTTAACGAGCCGTATATCCGTAATAAGCCCATCAACGCGGGCTTTTCCATTTATTCGCAGAAGTACGATTACAACGCGTCGAAAGCATATAACCTGTCGGGTGCGGACACGAATACTCAGCAGGCGGTGAACTCGCTCGTCCAGAACTACAACCAGTCCACAACCGGTTTCACAGTTTCTGCGGCATACCCCCTCCGCCACTCGTTCAAACGCCTCGGCTTCACCTATGCGCTGAACCGCTCATCGGTCACCACCTTCAGCCAGGCCTCGCAGAACCTCTTCCAGACACTGGCCTTCCGCAGCGGCATCCAGGGTCAGAACTCGCTTGAAGGCATTGTGAACAGCATGGCCTCCTTCAGCTTCTCCTGGAACAAGCTGGATTCGGTCTACATGCCGCGCTCCGGCTCGGAGTTGAACACCATCTTCCAACTTGCCGGACTCTGGGGCAATGTTCGCTACTTCAGCCCCATTGTCGAATTCAAGCAGTTCAAACCCATCAAGTGGTTCCGCTTTAACAACGACGGCCGCAACGTCTTCGGATATCGCATCCAGGCAAACTACATCCAGGGCTTCAGCGGAGACGTGGCTCCTCCCTTCAACCGCTTCTATGGCGGCGGCGAAGCCGATGTGCGCGGATTCGACATCCGCACGCTCTCGCCTTACGGGTTCGTTCCCACGCGCGTCCAATTCAACCTCACCAACCCGGATGGCAACTGCGTCCCGCAGGACCCGACCAATCCGCAGACCAATCAGTGCATCAAGGTGCCGATTCCGGTCTACGGCATCAGCTCGATTGGCGGCGACACCCAGATTGTCGGCAACATGGAATACCGTATTCCCCTTGTGGGCCGCACCGCCGCGCTGGAGCTGTTCAACGACTTTGGAATGGTCATGGCCGTCAACAACAGCCAGTTGAAGCAGAGCCCGCAGGGCTACGACCAGCTCAATGCTCCGCTCTATGGTTGCCCCAACTACGTCAACGGGGCCTGCGTCGGCGGACAGCAGATCCAGTTCGACCGCTACATCCGCCCCATCCCCGGCACAAACTACGTGCCGCGTGATTCCATCGGCGCGCAGATTTCGGTCATGGTGCCCATCATCAACGCGCCATTCCGCATCTACTACGCCTACAACCCGCTGCGCCTTCACACGCAGTTCAATGGCCAAAACCTGATTACCCGCAGCATGTTCCCCGCCGGCGGAGCAGGCGATTACAGCTATGCCCAGGCCATCCAGTTGTACGGTTCGATCTATCAGTTGCGCGAACCTACCAAGACCTTCCGCCTGACGGTAAGCACTACGTTCTGACGGAATATGCGCAATCTCTACGCGGTGCCTTCAAAAAAGGCGCCGCGTTTTTATTTGCCGGGAACGGGATCAGGCACCCGCCTGCTCCGCCGCAGCCCGGCGCGCAGACAACCACCTGGCCGCCGCAACCACGCCGAGCCCTGCTATCAGAAAAACAAGCGCGAGCACGCCTGCGTGGATAAAGGTCCGTGAGTAGCCGAGTACCCTGACATCCACAAAAGGATAGGGATACCAATCTGTCACAACACCGCGCAGCAGGGTGTACACGATATAGGCCAGCGGATAGAGCAGCCATTGCGCCGCGTGGCTGGGTCGAAGACCGGATTTCTCTGCACACAAAAACCAGAAGACAGCGTAATAAACAGGGGCTGCATCATGCACCAGAACATCCGCTGCCTTCGCCCATCCGGCGGGATGATAGAGGTTCCGCAA
Organism: Pseudacidobacterium sp.; assembly: GCA_035653455.1. Classification (GTDB taxonomy): domain Bacteria; phylum Acidobacteriota; class Terriglobia; order Terriglobales; family Acidobacteriaceae; genus Pseudacidobacterium. The sequence continues at coordinate 3,759 of DASRBV010000404.1, forward strand.
TAGAAGCGAATACACCACGCCCACCATCACGATATAGACCAGCGTAGCTCCGCGCATCGGCGCGCGCGAAAAGAACTTGCCTATAGAGGAGCCGGGCGCCAGCAGCGGAAACGCGTACCCCATAAGCACCAGCAGGTTCGTCAGAATCGTGAAGTAACTGAAGAAGCGCGCCACGGCCTCCGTTGTCGAAAGCTCGGGGACCTGCATCATGAAGTGAAACTGTAGACCAATCCCCGCAACACCAATCAGGGTGCCTGCGACGAGCATGGGCTGTCTGATGGGATTCGTCCTGCCCTGCCCATCTTCTCCAATTTCTCCCCGAAGTGTCACTTTCCCTGCATGTTACAGCATTCGTATATGCAGAGTCCTCTCATTCTGACGACCGAAGGGAGGAAGAATCTCAGCGATGTGAGGGTTGAGCCACTCCTGCTTTCTCGCGCCTCCCCGGAATAATGATCAATCTTTTTCGTGGATTCCTGCAAAACGAAAACTGGAAGAATTGACATCCTGCAATACTCTGTCCTACCCTGTCTCCGCTGATGGAAACGTTCCCACAGGAGACATGCATGGCCCTCCCCCGCTTCGCCCTCTCGCTCTTGCTCACACTGTTCCTTGCGTCGGCCACGCTCGCGCAGGCAGATCATCCCGGCTATCTTCAGCAGGCCAAAGACGGCATCCAGACCTTGCAATCGTGGTACACGCAAAGCAGCGGCCTTTATCAGACAACCGGATGGTGGAACTCCGCCAACGCCATCACCGTGCTGGCTGACTATTCGCGCGTGGCCCATACAAAGGACTATCTGCCGGTATTCTCCAACACGTTTACTCAGGCGCAGAGCAGCCATGCAGGCTTCATTAACGACTACTACGACGATGAAGGCTGGTGGGCCCTGGCCTGGGTAGCTGCCTACGACCTGACCCATCAGCCGCAGTACCTCTCCATGGCGTCCTCCATCTTTTCTGATATGGCGAATGGGTGGGACTCCACTTGCGGAGGCGGCATCTGGTGGAGCAAAGCAAAGACCTATAAGAACGCCATCGCCAACGAGCTTTTTCTCTCTGTTGCCGCGCACCTGGCGCGCCGCGTGCCAATAGATCAACGCGCGCAGTATCTGGACTGGGCGCAAAAAGAGTGGGCGTGGTTTAAAAACTCCGGCATGATCAACTCGCAACACCTCATCAATGATGGACTGAATCTCTCTACCTGCCAGAACAATCAACAGAACACCTGGACCTACAACCAGGGCGTTATCCTCGGCGGCCTGACAGAGTTGAACAAAGTCGCGCCCGATCCTTCCCTTCCTGCAACAGCACAGGCCATTGCCAACGCCGCGCTCACGCATCTGACCGATGCCAACGGCATTCTGCATGACACCTGCGAGCCCAACTGCGGCGCCGACGGTGTGCAATTTAAGGGCATCTTTGTGCGAAATCTGATGGCCCTCTACGAGGCGTTTCCGCTTCCGCAGTACAAAAAATTTGCAGACACAAACGCTGAGAGTATCTGGCAGCATTCCCAGGGACCGAATTATGAATTTGGCCAGGTGTGGTCAGGCCCCTTCGACGCCGCCAATGCAGGAACCCAAAGCTCGGCACTCGATGCCATTGTGGCCGCGGCCACAATGCAAAGTCAGCATTGAGAACAACCCATCGTCGGCCCTGAAATTTACGGATGCTCCAGAGGCGTCCCTCTTTTCCGTCCCGTTGTGCGCGGTGTGGAGAGTTCGTGATTCTGACGGCCGAAGGAGGGAAGAACCCTCAGCGATGTCAGGCCTTAACCAATCCTGCAGAACTCTTCCGCACCGCCCGGAACGGCGATGAGACTTTTCGTGAAACAAAAAAATGTTCAGGCCTTCTTATTCAGAAATAGCGCATATTCTCAAGATCGGTGATCAATCCCGGCCCAGTCGGGCTCCAATTCAGTTCTTTTCGTGTCTTCTCGCTGGAACCCGTAAGGTCCCACTGCGCGAACCGTGCGAACCAGCCGAAATGCGCTGCGGCCTCTTCAGGCTTCAGAGAAACCACTGGCACCTTCAGCCCGCGTCCGATCACCTCGGCAATCTCCCGTGCCGAAAAGCCTTCTTCGGCCACCGCGTGGTAGCGCGCCCCGGCGCGGCCCTTCTCCAGAACGAGCCGGTAGAGCCGGGCCGCGTCGCTCACATGGACCGCGGCCCAGCGGTTTTGTCCTTCGCCAACATAGGCCGCAACGCCTTTTTCGCGGGCAATCTGGATGGCGGAGCTAATCAGTCCCTGCTTCCTCGTATCGTGGACCTGCGGAAGACGTACAACCATCGCCTTCACGCCTTTTTCTGCCAACGCAACCGCGGTGTGCTCAGAGGCGCGCGGATACTGATCAGAAAGAGGAAGAGGCGCATCGTCCTCCGTGGCAGGACGTCCCTTCGCAAGCACTCCAAGACCGCTGGTAACAATCAATGGACAGTCTGGGCCTTTCAGCGCGGCCCCCATGGCCTCGATGGCCTTCCTCTCTGTCTCACAGTTCTCCCTGAACTTTGAAAAATCGTGAACAAACGCAAGATGGATCACCGCATCTGCTGCCGCTGCTCCACTGCGAAGACTCTCGATGTCCGTCAGATCGCCACGGTGTGCCTGCACTCCCGCAGCGGTCAATGCCTGGACGCCTGCATCGCTGCGCGCCAGGCCCAACACCTCATGTCCTGCGCGCACGAGTTCAGGCACCAGAGCAGAACCGATAAAACCTGTCGCTCCTGTTACAAAAACACGCATATGTCCCTCCTTTTGCTGCTGTTCGTTGAAAGCCTTTGCCTGTCGCCGCATACAATATATGAGGAGACAGTCTCCGGTTGAATAGATAAACGGAGACTGTCTCCGGTTGCAGATTTTTTTATGCCTCAAAAACGCCCACAACCCGCTCCGCGAAAACTGCGCACCGATGCCCAGCGCAACCGCGAGCGCATTCTGGAGGTCGCAAAGGAGGCATTCACCCGTTCCGGCGCCGGTGCCAGCCTGGACGATATCGCGCGGCAAGCCGGCGTGGGGCCTGGAACCTTGTACCGCCACTTTCCCACACGCGACGCTTTGATTGAGGCCGTATACCGGAATGAAGTCGAAAAGCTCGCCCGCGCCGCCTACAGCTTCGCTGAAACCATGCCTCCGGTCGAGGCGCTGCGGGCCTGGATGCTGCTGTTCATTGAATACATCGCCGCCAAGCACATCATTGCTCCCGCCCTCAACAGCGTCGGCGGTGGCCCTTCCCGGCTTTACGAAGGCACGCGCCCCCTGGTCCAGGATGCGATAGACATGCTGGCAAAGCGCGCCATCAGGAGTGGCGAGTTTCGCAAAGACATCGAGCCGTTTGATCTGCTGCGGGCTTTAATCGGAGTCTCTCTGATTGGCATGGCACCTGATTGGCAGAAGAGCGCCAGGCGGCTGGTGGACGTTCTCATCGCAGGCTCCCGTCCGGCGCAATAAAGAAGCATTCCTGTACCATGCTTCGGAGATGGAAAAGTTCGCGCGCTACCCCAGTCTTAACGGCAAAGTTGTCCTCATCACTGGAGGCGGGACCGGCATCGGTGCCTCTCTTGTCGAACATTTCGCCCATCAGGGCGCGAAAGTGTCCTTTCTGGATGTTGCCGAGGAGGCCTCAAAAGAATGGGTGTCTCGAATTGGAAAAAGCACCGGACACGCTCCGCTCTTTTTCCCCTGCGACCTGACAGACATCTCCGCCCTGCAAGCTGCCATTCAGGAGGCAGAAGCGGCGCTTGGCCCAATAGATGTTCTCGTCAACAACGCCGCCAACGATGAACGCCACAAATGGGAAGAAGTAACACCCGAATATTGGGACCGCATGATGGATGTCAACCTGCGCCATCAATTCTTTGCCATCCAGGCGGTCGCGCCGGGAATGAAGGCGCGCGGCAGCGGTTCCATCATCAATCTCAGCTCCATTTCATGGATCATCCCCGGCACCGGACTTCCCGCCTACATCGCCGCCAAGGCCGCCATCGTCGGCCTCACGCGCACCATGTCGCGCGAGCTGGGCCCATCGGGTGTCCGCGTCAATTGTGTGCTGCCGGGCGCAATCCTCACAGAAAAGCAGCGCCGCTTGTGGTGGACCCCGGACTACGAACAGAAAATCATGTCCAGCCAGTGCCTCAAGCGCCATCTTATGCCTGAAGATGTGGCCCGGCTGGTCCTCTTTCTGGCATCGGACGATTCTGCGGCCATCACCGGCCAGAGCCATATCGTGGACGGAGGCTGGGTATGAACGTCAGCCAGTCACCAGCGCAATCGCAAAGCCATCGTGTCCCTTGCTGCCGACCGTTTGCTGTGCCATCGCCATCACGCGAGGCTCGGCAGCCATCAACTCAAACAGCTTTCTGGTACCACGGATGTCCGGGTCTGCGCTGTCTGCATCCAGAATCTCTCCTTCGCGCACAACATTGTCCACGATAATGAGGCTTCCCTTGCGCGCAAGCTTCAGCGCCCACTCAAAATACCGCGGATTGTTGCGCTTGTCCGCATCAATAAAGATGAGGTCGAAAGGCCCTTCCAGTTCAGGCAGGACGCTCAGCGCCTTCCCCTTACGCAGTTCCACCTTTTCAGACAGTCCGGCGCGCGCAATGTTCTCAGCCGCCACACGCGCGTGTTTCGCATCCGCTTCGATGGTGACCAGCTTTCCGTTCTTCGGCAAAGCGCGGGCCATCCAGATCGTGCTGTAGCCGCCCAGTGTCCCAATTTCCAGAATGCGCTTTGCGCCTTGCAGCTTCGCCAGCAGATGCAGCAGCTTACCCTGGCTCGCAGTCACGCTGATCTGCGGCAGCCCTGCCGCCCGGACAGCTTCGAGCGCCGCATCCAATGCAGGGTCTGTAGCCCCCAGTATGGAATCAATATAGTTGTCTACTGCCGCCCATTTTTTCTTTGACATACCGCATCATTCTCCCACAGCCTGCTC
>DASRBV010000405.1:0-4640 GCA_035653455.1 Pseudacidobacterium sp.
TACGGGCGCGCCTCCAACGCCGGTGACAAAGCTGGCGTTGGGCGGGCGCACGATCATGTCAGCGCCGATGCCTCCGGTCTGGTTTCTGGCATTGGAGACCTGCCCGATCATGATGCCGACGATGGAGAGGATCATGATGACTTCTACGGCGACGGCGAAGACGCCGATGATGGTACGCAAGGGGCGGTGCAGCACATTACCGAGGACAAGCTTGTTCATGGGAGTCCTGAAAAGAGGAAGCCCACCGTTCCATCCTGGGACAGCGGCGAATCTCTATAAAATTTGAGTGTAACAAAGTGAAAACTGCTGCCGATAATCGAAAAAACGGCTGAAGGGCCATTTCGAGACCCGAAAAAGTGCCAGTTTCAGGCAGAAATGGCCTGATTTGGCTTTGACTTTGGACAGCGGGAGTTTTATGGTTTGCACTAGAGGTTGGGCAAGAGTCCGGCCTTGTATGACGGATGATTTGAAGTGAAATTTTGAGATCCCAGAGAGTACCTGCATCGAGACAGTGGAATGGGCCAGTTCGGCGAAGATTTACGCAAAGAACGGGAATCGCGCGGCGTCGCCCTTGAAACGATAACGGATGCCACAAAGATCAGCAGCCGCCACCTGCTGGCTCTGGAGCAGGAGCACTTTGACATCCTGCCCGGGGGCGTCTTCAACAAGGGAATTGTGCGTAATTATGCCCGTGTTGTCGGCCTGGACGAGGATTTCTGGGTGGAGCGGTTCATGTCTGCGTACCAGCAAAGCGGGCTTCTGAAAGATGATGACGCCAACTGGATTGAATTTGCAGAAAATGTGAGAAAAAACCGTCCGGAGGACACGGCACGCCCGGGACAGCGCCTTCGCTGGACTGGGGTGGTGGTGTTGCTGGTGCTGCTCTCTGTCCTGGGATGGTTCGTGTGGCGCTATGTCAGCAAGCGCCTCGCTGCTTCAAACGAACATCCGGCCCCGTCTGAATCTGCTGCTCTTCTGGTTCCCGGTCCGCTATTCCCGCAGCTTGCCTCCCAGGCCCTGAAGCGCAGCAATCACGTCTTGCGACCAGCCCTGTAATTCCTCTTCCTGCAAGGTACGGTCCTGCGCCTGGAAAACGGTGCGCAGCAGCAGTGAGAAATGTCCTGCCGGAATGCGCTTGCCTTCTCTGTCGCGCAGGACCTCCTTCGGTTCGAAGCGTTGCAGTTCGGCGATGTTGAGCGATGCGAGCGCAGCGGCGATCTGCGCGTAAGAGACTGCATCGGCAAAGATGAAGGAGAAGTCGCGCCGGACGGCCTGGAAGCGCGACAGCTCACGCATGGCAGGCTGGCGCAGGTCCTGTTTGTAGAGGCGGTCGAGAGAGAACTCGCCGATGTAGACGGTCTGCCTGAGCTTGCGGCGCTGTGCTTCTGCCGGATGCACCTCGCCGAAGTAACCGATGGTGGCCCCATCTATCACGGCGCGCGCGGAGCGGCCTGGATGCAGCCAGGACGGCATCAGACCAGAGCCGGATGGAAAACGGTCAAAGTAGAGCAATTTTGCAGCGAACTTGCTCAGCAGTTCTTCCACGCAGCCCTTGATGTCGTAGAAGTCAAGCGCGCGCGCAGGCTGGTGCGGGCCTTCGAGCGGCAAGCTGCCCGTGGCGCCGATGGCAAGCGCGGGCCTTTCCTCCACTCTGTCCGTTGAGCCGGAGAAGACGGCGCCCATCTCAAAGAGCATGACGTCTTCCACATCGCGGTTCAGGTTGAGTGCGAGCATCGAAAGCATTCCCGGAGCGAGTGATGTACGCAACATTCCGGCCTCTTCGCTCAGCGGATTGTCCATGGGTACAGCGGAATTTGGCTGTGGGGCAAATGTAACTGCATCGGTTGCAGAACAGAAGGTGCTGGAGATGGCCTCCGTCCAGCCCAGTGCCAGGAGGGTGCGACGCACGACCGCTTCTTTCTCCGCAGTGGGCAACTCGACGACGGCCCCGGCGAAGGAAGGAAGCGTGTTCCGGAAGCGGTTGTATCCATAAACGCGGGCGATTTCTTCGATCAAATCAATCTCGCGTTCAAGGTCGAGCCGCCAGCTTGGCAGCGTGACTTCATACTCCGCGCGCACGGGCGCTGCTTCGGTGGAAACGGCACGCGAAGGATCAAGGTCCTGTGCCGGGACAACGTGCGGTGTTCCATTCTTCTTCAGCTTGCAGCCAAGCCCGGCAAGGATGGTCTCAGCGGTTTCCGCGGTGATGCCGTGCGGGTCTTCCGTCGCGCCGAGGATGCGATGGGCCTCGCTCAGAGCGAAGCTGATGGCCGGACGCTTCGCGGTGCGTGCTTCGGCTTCAGGAATGATGACATCTACGAGATCGCCTTCGACTTCGCCGCCGCTTTCAAGAATGATGCTGCTGACCAGCGCTGAAGCAACCGGCGGAGCGTTGAAGTCGGCCCCACGCTCGAAGCGATGCGAAGCATCGGTATGCAGAAGGTGGCGCCTGGAGCTGCGGCGCACCGTCCAGGGATCGAACCACGCAGCTTCAACGAGAATGTTCTTTGTCTCGGGCGTAATCATCGAGTCCCACCCGCCCATGACGCCGGCGATGGCGAGCGCTTTTTTTTCGTCGGCCACGACGAGATCGTCCGGGTCGAGCGTGCGTTCAATGCCGTCCAGGGTGCGCAGCTTCTCGCCCTTGCGCGCGCGGCGCAGGATGATGCCGCCTTCGAGCTTGTCGAGGTCAAAGGCATGCGTGGGATGGCCCATCGCCAGCGTGACGTAGTTGGTTGCGTCCACTGCGTTGGAGATGGGCTTCTGTTCAAGCAGGCGAAAGCGCTCGGCGACGATGCCGGCAGATGGCGTGATCTTTACATTGCGCAGCACGCGGGCAGTGAAGCGTCCGCAGAGGGCGGGTTCTTCGATGGAGACGGGGAACGGTTTTGCCGTGGGTTTCCCCTGCGGCAATGTGGTGTCGAGCTTCTTCAGTTCCAGCCCATAAATGGTCGCGGCTTCACGTGCGATGCCGTAGTGGTTCATGGCATCCACGCGGTTGGTGGTGATGTCCATCTCGAAGAGAGAGCCATTCGGGCCGAGATCGAAGACACCTTCGACAGCAATGCCACGCAGCGTGAGATCGTCGGCGAGTTGGCGGTCGGTCACGCCGAGTTCGGGCAAATAGGAGCGGAGCCAGTTGGAGAGAATTTTCATAGCGAGTCAGCGGGTCAGCGGGTCAGCGAGTCAGCTTTCCAGAACTCCAATGAGTCCGTTCAGCATTCTGCCGATTTCCTGACATTGCTCTAGTAATTCCTTTGCATGATCAGCCTGAAGATAAGTTAAGTCACGGGCCAGTTCAATTTGTGTTTCCAATTCATATAGCGAGCCGCGTGCGTGAGCCAGAAAGACACGGAAACTCCCATCAGAAAGACGTCCGTGTCCTTCAGCAATATTGCTGGGTATTGACAAGGATGCGCGACGCATTTGGCTCGTTATCCCAAATACTTCAGATTTGGGGAAACCAGTCGTATGAGAGTAAACATTTCTGGCGAGTTGCATAGCTTTCTGCCATACAAGCAAATCCCGATAATGACGAGTTCTCGCTCCAGTTTTTGGACTGACTGGCTGACTTGCTTGCAAAGCGCTGACTTGCTTCATGCGAACTGCTCCAGGAACCGGGTATCCCCTGAATACAACAAACCAATGTCGCTGATGCCGTACTTCATCATCGCGATGCGGTCTACTCCCATGCCAAAGGCGAAGCCGGAGATCTTCTTCGGGTCGTAGGCCGGCTGTTTTTGCTGCACAAATCCGAACACCGCCGGGTCAACCATGCCACAGCCCAACAACTCGATCCAGCCGGAGTGCTTGCATTTGCGGCAGCCTTTGCCTCCGCAGAAGGGGCAACTGATCTGCACGTCGGCGCTTGGCTCCGTGAACGGGAAGAACGATGGGAAAAATCGCGTCTTGACGCTGGAGCCGAAGAACTCCTTCATCGCGTGGTCGAGGGTGCCCTTCAGGTCAGAGAAGGTGATGTTGGTGTCCACGCAGAGACCCTCAATCTGGTGAAAGATGGGCGAGTGCGTGGCGTCGGCCTCGTCGTTACGGTGCACCTTGCCCGGAATCACGATGCGCACCGGAGGCGGCTGCTGCTCCATGGTGCGGATCTGCACCGGAGACGTGTGCGTGCGCATCAGCAGGCGGTCGCGCAGAGGCCGGCGTTCCTGATTAGCGATGACGAGCGTGTCCTGCGTGTCGCGCGCCGGATGGTTCGGGGGGAAATTCAGCGACTCGAAATTGTAGTAGTCGGTTTCGACCTCGGGGCCTACGCCGGCTGAGTATCCCATGCGCTTGAAGACGGCCACCATCTCGTGCATGGTCTTGATGAGCGGATGTTCGGCGCCGAGGGCGCGGCGGGTCCCCGGGAGGGTGACGTCAATCGCTTCGGCATCGAGCGCGAACTGCGCACTGGCTCCGGAGGCCCGCTCCAGGCGCTCTTCAATCTGCGCCTTGAGCTGGTTAAAGCGCTGGCCGAGGGGCTTTTTCGCCTCCGCAGGCGATGATTTGAGCCACGCATCGCTGATGAGTTTGAGGCGGCCCTGTTTGCGCCCAAGCCATTGCAGGCGGAACTGCTCGACGCTTTCGGGTGAGTGGAGCGCCTGCGCTGAGGACTCGACCTCGCGCGCGAGTTCGGCAAA
>DASRBV010000406.1:0-2487 GCA_035653455.1 Pseudacidobacterium sp.
GGTTTTCTATCTTTGTTCTTTTTCGTTGCAGGCCCAGCCCGTCCAGACGACGCAGCATGAAACTCCTGTCCGGATGAAGCACGCAATGGTGGTCAGCATCCACCACCTTGCGACCGACGCGGGCGTGGAAGTTCTGAAAGAAGGCGGCAATGCCGTGGATGCTGCTGTGGCAACGGGATTTGCGCTTGCAGTCGTCCATCCTGCGGCAGGCAACATCGGCGGCGGCGGATTCATGCTCATCCATCTTCATGATGGAAAATCTACTTTTCTTGATTACCGCGAGAAGGCACCGCTCGCCGCATCGGTAAATATGTATCTCGATGGCAAAGGTAATGTCATCCCCGATATGAGCATTGTGGGACACAAAGCCATCGGTGTTCCCGGATCTGTAGCGGGCATGACGTATGCGGAAAAGAAGTATGGCAAGCTGACGCTGGCCAGAGTCATGGAGCCCGCGATTCGCCTCGCATCGGAAGGCTTTGTGCTTACGGAAGAAGAGGCGCAGGAGCTGCATGAATCCGGGCTTGCGGAGTTTTCGGAATCCAGGCGCATCTTCCAGCGCGACGGTAATTACTACCATGCCGGCGAAATCTTCAGGCAACCGGAACTTGCCGCCACGCTCCGTCGCATTGCCAAAGACCCGGACGATTTCTACCACGGCCAGATGGCAAGACGACTTGCCGCAGACATCCAGAAAGGCGGCGGCCTGATTACCCCAAAAGACCTTGCCTCCTATGAAGTAAAAGAACGCGAGCCTCTCACTGGGACCTACAAAGATTACACAATCATCTCTGCTCCGCCTCCGTCTTCAGGCGGAGTTGCCCTGCTGGAAACTCTGAACATTCTGGAAGGCTACAATCTCAGCCGCTTTGGAGACCGCACGCCTTCTGAAATGCACCTCATTACCGAAGCTTTCCGGCGGGCCTACATGGACCGCTCCGATTATCTCGGTGATCCGGATTACGTGAAAATTCCCATTGAGCAACTCCTAGATAAAAAATATGCAGCCGCATGGCGCGCCAGCATTCAGGAAGACCAGGCCACTCCGTCAGCAAGCCTGAAACGACCTGCCGGGTTCCTGCCGCCCCCGCCGACAATGGACGATGTGCGCCATGAGTCACCTGAAACGACGCACTACTCCGTCATGGATACTGATGGCAACGCAGTCGCAGTTACGACAACGCTGAATAACAGCTTCGGTTCTTATGTCACCGCCACTGGATTAGGTTTTTTGCTCAATGACGAAATGGACGATTTTGCCTCAAAACAAGGTGCTCCCAATATGTTTGGCCTGATTCAGGGGCCTGCCAACTCGATTGCTCCGGGCAAGCGCCCGCTTTCGAGCATGACTCCGACCATTGTTCTGAAAGATGGCAAAGTGGCAATGGTGCTTGGGTCACCTGGAGGAGGGCGCATTATTACTACTGTTGCCAATATCTTTCTGAGCGTTGCTGACCAGGGACTGAATATTCAGGAAGCTGTGGATGCGCCCCGCTTTCATCATCAATACCTGCCGGACATTCTTTATCTGGAACCTGGGTTCCCCGATGCCACGGTAAACGCATTGCGGGCACTTGGATATCAGGTAAAGGTCAGCAAAGGACACTGGAGCGATGGAGAGTGCATCGCCGTAGATCCACAAACCGGAGAACTCGAAGGAGGGCAGGACCACCGGCATCATTACGGGAAGGCCGGGGGATACTGAACCCAATTGCAAAAAGAACCAGGGCCAGAGGCTTTATGCCCCTGGCCCGAAAGATCTGAAGCTCTTATCTCTACAATTTTGCGAAGAACTCCTTCATCCGCTTGAGCCCCTCTTCGATGTCATCGTGCGAGACCGCATAAGACAGGCGGATGTGCTGCGTTGTACCAAAGGCCTCGCCGGGAACGGTGACCACGTGGGCCTCATGTAGCAGGCGGTTGGCAAGTTCGAGAGCGTTTTGCGCGCCTGGTTTGCCCAGATACGCTGACACATTCGGATACACATAGAAGGCGCCTTCGGGTTTGGTGCAGGTGATGCCGGGAATCTCAGCCAGACGCCCCAGAATGCGGTCGCGCAGCTTGAGATAATCGGCGCGCATCTCAACTACGCACTCCTGCGAGCTGTTCAACGCCGCCACGGCGGCCTTCTGCACAAAATGCGCTGTGGACGAGGTGGACTGGCTTTGCAGCTTGCTCATCGCAGCGATGATGGGCTTTGGACCGAGCGCGTAGCCGGCGCGCCATCCGGTCATGGCATAGGTTTTGGAGAGCGAGCCGAGAATCAGCACGTGCTCTTTCGCTTCCGTAAACGAGCCGCCGCTGACCAGCGCTCCGGTGTATTGCAGATAGACGTAGCACTCGTCCAGCAGCAGATAGATGCCCCGCTCGTGCGCCAGCTTTACAATGCGCTCAAGGTCCGTTGGGGCGATGACCGAGCCGGTCGGGTTCGAGGGCGAGTTGAGGATGATGGCCTTGGTGCGAGGAGTAATCAGCTTCTCGACCGCT
>DASRBV010000407.1:0-4682 GCA_035653455.1 Pseudacidobacterium sp.
TTGCGATGATGACGGCTGGTCCTGAGCGGCAGAAAAGAGAGCAACCAGCAGCAGCGCTGAAGAAACGAGCAAAGGCTTCAACACAGCGGCCTCCAGAGATGTAAGGTGAAGTCGCCGTGAATAGTACACCTCAAGAGAAACAAAGGGGAAGATGTTTATTCATCCGGTGAAAGAGGATTGCCCGTTTCCGGACACAAGATTCCGGAAATGGGCACCGCACGAGGTGTCCTCTTTCGGTCCCTTCAACTAAGTTTCTGGAGATTCAACAACTTTCCATACGCCGCTTTTGGCGAGGCAAATGCCGTGTCTTTCTTTAGGTTGGGAAAGGCCGCTATGAGGAACCTTTCTCAGGACATTCGTTATGCGCTGCGGCAGTTGCGGCGCTCTCCCGGGTATGTAGCCACGGTTGTGCTGGCTGTCACAATGGCCATTGGCGCAAACGTGATTGTGTTTGGCGTAAGTGGTTCAATCACGGTGCTGATAGACGGGTTCCTTCATCTGCTGTTTGTACCACTCTACGGTGCGACGGAGGCCTTCTTCAAAACTGACCAATGGTTCATAGCCAAAGGCTTCGCGTGCCGCGCTGATGTCGGCCAGTGAGTTCTGGATGTCTCCTGTGCGCGGGGGGCCGTATGCTGGCGGTTGAGTAAAGCCGGTGAGTTCAGCGAGGGTTTTGTAGGTCTTGTTCAGAGTGTGGCGCTGGCCGCAGGCGATGTTGAAGACGCGTCCGGCAACTTTTTCTGCGGGCGCGGCTGCGGCCAGCAAATTGGCCGAAACTGCATTTTCTACGTAGGTAAAATCGCGGCCCTGTTCACCGTCGCCAAAGATGGTGGGCTGCTCGCCTTTGAGCATCAGCAGAATGAATTTTGCGATGACTCCGCTATAGGGGGAACTCGGGTCTTGCCGCGGGCCAAAGATGTTGAAGTAGCGCAGGCTCACCGTCTCCAGTCCATAGACCTGCCAGTAACTGCGCATGTATAGCTCGCCCGTTACTTTCTGCACGGCATACGGAGTAATCGGCATGGGAACGAGTGTTTCCACGCTGGGAGATGCGTCCTGGTTTCCATAGGCTGAAGATGACGCTGCGTACACAACCCGCCGCACCTTTGCTGCGCGCGCAGCCTGAAGCACATGAAATGTGCCTTCGATATTTGCAGTATGACTGGTGAGCGGATCTTCTACCGAGCGCGGGACGGAAGGCAAAGCGCCCTGATGGAAGATCACGTCCATACCGTCGCAGGCGCGGGCAACAGCGTCTGCATCACGCAAATCGCCCTGAATGAAGTCAATTCGATCAAGAAGGCCGGAGAGGTTTTCTTTGTAGCCTGTTTCAAAATTGTCAAAGCCACGGACAGATTCTCCGCGTTCGACAAGCGCCTGGGCAATCCAGGAGCCTATAAATCCTGCGCAGCCGGTGACTAGATATCTCGCCATATTTTCTCTATGGTATTGCACCCGACGGCTCGCGATGAGAGCACAGGCCCCACCCTTTGCTTTCGAAAGGATGGGCCGCCCATGTACTCACACAAGCCCAGTAGGAGGCCGTACGTATCGTCCGGAATGGATGCTCTTTATACTGTTACAGCCTGTTCGGCGTTCACATTTACAGGCGTGAGCCAGCCGAAGCGGTCGGGCTTAAGGCCGTTCGCGATGCCGAAGAACTCATCGGCGAGTTGCTTTGTGATCGGCCCGATATTGCCATCGGCCACCTGGATGCGGTCCACCGAGCGGATATGCGTGACTTCGGCGGCGGTCCCGGTAAAGAAGACCTCATCGGCGATGTAGAGCAATTCGCGTGGCAGCGCCTGCTCAACTACGGGGACACCGAGATGGCGGGCCAGCGTCAGCACAGAGTCGCGGGTGATTCCGGCGAGCACGGAGTTGGCCAGAGGCGGAGTGTAGATGACTCCATTGCGCACAACGAAGATGTTTTCGCCCGAACCTTCTGACACATAGCCATTGCTGTCAAGCGCGATGCCCTCAGCGTAGCCGTTGGTGTCGGCCTCCATGCGGATGAGCTGCGAGTTCATGTAATTTGCTCCGGCCTTGGCGAGCGAAGGCATGGTGTTCGGAGCGAGGCGGTTCCATGAAGAGATGCAGACATCAGCACCGGCATCTCCGCCAACGTATTTCCCCCAGGGATAGTTGGCGATATAGACCTCAATGGGAGAATTCTTCGGGTTAACACCGACCTCGCCATACCCACGAAACGCGATAGGACGGATGTAGCAGGGGGCCACGCTGTTGGCTTCAATCAGCTCGACAGTTGCGGAGCAGAGCTGGTCAAGCGAGTAGGGCAGCTTCATGCGATAAATCTTGGCCGAGTCAATCAGGCGCTGCATGTGCTCGGGCAGACGGAACACGGCCGCGCCCTGCGGCTGTCCATAGCAGCGGATCCCTTCAAAGACCGATGAGCCGTAGTGGACGACGTGGCTCATGACGTGGATCTGGGCCTTTTCCCAGGGAATAAGATTGCCGTTGTGCCAAATCTTGCTGGTGGGCTGGATGGGCATGGTGAAGCTGCGCTCCTTTTTCTTGTGAACCTTTGATTATAGCTGTGTCAGACAGCATTTTGCTCGGGTTTTCACATGAGAGTGGCGCATCCTTTCTGATTTGGGTACAAAGGTACACACAGAAAGGAAATTCCTTCCGATGGATAGAAGAAATTTTTTAAAAAGTGCCGGAGCAGCCACAGGGTTGTGGCTGGCGCGGCCTCTATCAGGCGCAATGCGCGGTTTTGAGGAAACGATTTCTCAACGGCTGATGTTTGGCGTGGACTACTATCCTGACCAGACGCCTGAGTCACTGTGGGAAGAGGACGCGCGCGGAATCGCCGAGGCAGGACTGAACACCGTGCGCATCGCTGAGTTTGCCTGGGCACTGATGGAGCCATCGGAGGGGAAGTTCGATTTCACCTGGCTCCATCGCGCGGTAGACATTCTGCATAAGCGCGGCATTGGCGTGATCCTGGGGACACCTTCGGCGGCGCCTCCGCCGTGGCTGACCGAGAAGTATCCGGAGGTGTTTGAGGTCAATGATCACGGAATGCCGCTTGGGCCGGAGGGAAGGCGCTTCACCTGTCCGACAAACAAGACATACAGGCGGCTTTCGGTGAACATGGCCACGGAGATGGCAAAAAGCTTCGCCAGCACTCCGGGCGTCATTGGCTGGCAGATTGACAATGAGCTGACGCTCGGCAGTTCTGGCCGCTGTTATTGCAAATATTGCCGCGAAGGGTTTCAAGAGTGGCTGCGCGCGAAGTATGGCTCGCTCGACAAACTGAACCAGGCCTGGGGCACGGCCTTCTGGAGCCAGATTTATACCGACTTCGCGCAGGTCCCGGTGCCGCTGCCTTCCGGTGCGCCTCCGAATCCAGGCATGGCGCTCGATTACGACCGCTATCAAAGCTATGCCAACACCAGTTTCCTCGAAGAGCAGTTGGCAGTGTTGCGCAGGCTGTGTCCACAGCACTTCATTACGACAAACAATGTGCCTCTGGTGGACACGCTCAATCAGCGCGAGCTTTACGCGAACCTGGACTTTGTTGCCTCCGACAATTACCCCGGATTCGCCGCTATGTACATGGAAGGCGCCACGGCGCTGCAAGTGGTCCCCTCCATCTCTTTCGGTCATGATTATGGGCGCAGCATCAAGGACGGCAGACCGTTCTACATCATGGAAGAGCAGGTGGGCAAAGCGGGGCAGCCGACCTTCTCTCCGCAGCCGGAGAAGGGCCAGGTGCGTTTGTGGTCTTATCAGGCAGTGGCGCATGGAGCGATGGGCGTGCAGTACTTCCGGTGGGATACAGCGACCTTCGGCGCCGAAGAATACTGGCACGGAATGCTGAACCACGACCGCTCGAAGAGCCCCGCTTTTGACGAGATTGTGCAAACGGTGCGCGAATTGAAGGCGCTGGGGCCGGAGGCGCTCTATGCATCGTATGCATCGGACGTGGCAATCGTCTTTGACAATGATGCAGACTGGGCGGTCAGCATTCAGCCGGGCCATCCAAAGCTGAAGTACATGAACGAGGTGATGACATGGTATGGGGCGGCATCCGCCGGACATTACGGCATAGACGTAGTGGATGCGACGCGTCCACTTTCCCGTTATAAAGTCGTGCTGGCTCCGTTCATGTATGTAGTTTCAGAAAAGCAGGCGGAAAATATCCGCCAGTTCGTGCGCAATGGAGGCGTATTTATCACCGGCTACCGTCTCGGAGTGAAGGACCCGGCCAGCCGCATTGTGACCACTCCATTACCCGGGCTGCTCCGCGATGTGATGGGCGTCACAGTGAAGGAGTATGTGCCGGTCTATTCAGAAAAACAGAAAGTGAAGCTTGCACAGACATTCGGCGGGGCTGAGGGAGATTGCCAGCTCTGGTATGACGTCCTTGCTCCGGAAAAGGCCGACGTGCTTGCCACGTACACATCTGGCCGTTATGCGGGAGATGCGGCCATCACCAGTCATTCATTTGGGAAAGGCAAGGCTGTTTACATCGGCGCGGGGCTTGATTCTGCGAGCCTGGGGCGGGTGTTGAACACGCTCGCTGCCTCAGCGGGAGCAAAGGCCGAGCTGGATGCTCCGTATGGTGTGGAAGTCACCGTACGCGAGTCGGGTGGGAAGCGTTGGGTCTACGTGCTGAACCATTCTGGAGAGCAGCAGACGGTGCCATTGAAGAA
>DASRBV010000408.1:0-4156 GCA_035653455.1 Pseudacidobacterium sp.
CAAACAGGGCAAAGTCGGCATCCGCTTTAAGATTCTGCCCGACGGCAGCGTGAAGGAGATGGTCCTCGAACTTCCTTCCGGAGACGTGGCGCTCGACCGCGCCGCCTGGGGCGGTATCACCGGAGCTTCACCCTATCCGCCGCTGCCGAAAGAGTTCAAAGGGCCGTTCCTGGAACTGCGCTTCCTCTTCCTGTACAACATCAAGCCCGGGGAAGAGTAGCAGTCAGCGAAAAGATGGCTCTTCGCCTTGTACATCTTCCGCGTTATCGCATCTGGCTCTCTCCGTTTCAGCAATCCATCTTTTGCCTTTTTGCTTGCGCCGCAGGCGCGCTGACCGCTTTTTCGCTGACTGCTGGCCGCCTCTTCGCTAATCTAAACACAGTGCCCCTCTCCACCGAATTTCGCAAACGCCAGATCTTCGGCCTGCTCATTATCGCCGCGGCCGTGCTTGTAATTGCCCTGCTGCGCGCGCCTGCGCACACCATTTTCCCGCACGGATGGTGGCACGTTTGGTAGACCCGCTCCTCATCGTTCTGCCGGGGCCTACGGCCAGCGGCAAGACGTCGCTCTCACTTCATCTCGCCGAACGGTATAACGGAGAAGTCGTGAGCTGCGATTCCGTCGCCGTCTACCGCGACATGGAGATCGGCACAGCCAAGCCCGTCAAGGCCGACCGTGAGCGCCTTCCGCACCACTTGATTGACGTTGTCGCCCCCACTGAACACTACACCGCGGGCGACTACAGCCGCGATGCGCGACGCGCGCTGAAAGAAATTGCCGCGCGCGGCCATGTTCCCATCGTTACCGGAGGGACTGGCTTCTACCTTCGCGCTCTGCTGGACGGCCTCTTTGCCGGCCCGCAGCGCTCCGAGTCGCTGCGCGAGCGGCTCAAGCTGAGCGGTAAAAAGCACGGGCGCGGATGGCTCTACAAAGTCCTCATGCGGCTCGACCCCAGGTCCGCTGAACGTATCCATCCCAACGACACGCCAAAGCTGATTCGCGCCATTGAGGTCTGCATTGCCGCGCGACAGCCCATGTCGGAAGCATGGAAAGAAGGCCGCGACCCACTGCGAGGCTTCCGTATCCTGCGCATCGGTCTGGAGCCGGACCGCGAACGCCTGTACGACCGCATCAATAAACGCGCCGCGGCAATGTTCCGGAACGGCCTGGTCGAAGAGACCCGAATGCTGTTGGAAAAATACGGCGATGCACGGCCATTCGATTCGCTGGGATACAAACAGGCCAAAGCGCTTCTGCGCGGAGAAATTCGTGAAGCTGACGCCATTGCCCTGGCCCAGCAGGGCCATCGCAACTACGCTAAGCGCCAGCTGACATGGTTCCGCCGCGAGCCTGACATCTTCTGGCTCCACGGCTTTGGCGACGAGGGGCGAGCGCAAAGAAAAGTCACTGAGATGGTAGAAGAGGCCCTCGCTAAGGAGCATTCATTGCGCCAGGGTGGTTAATTCTGTCATGCGCTTCAACTGCCCGCAGGCGGCGTAGATGTCGCGTCCGCGAGGCCGGCGAATATACGCCGGAATGCCACTCGACCGGAGCCGCTGTTGGAATTTTGCGACCGTCTCTGCATCAGACATATGAAAGTCCATCCCAGGCCCGGGGTTCCAGACAATCAGATTCACCTTAAGCGGAAGATTGGCCTTCCGCGCCAGCCGGACAACTTCGTCCGCATCGGAAACGCGATCGTTCACTCCGCCCAGCAGCACATATTCGAAGGTGATCTTTTCCTTCGGACGCAGCGGCACCTGCCGCACTGCTTCAATCACCTCGTTGATCTTCCATTTGCGCGTGATGGGCATGATTCCGGAACGAATTGCATCGTTGGGCGCGTTGAGTGAGATGGCCAGCTTGGGCCTGGTCTTTTCCTGCGCAAACCGCAAAATTCCCGGCACAATGCCTGAAGTCGAGACCGTCATCCGCGACTCGGAGATCCCGACTTCCTCGACCAGGAGGCGCACGGCCGCCATAAACTCGTCATAGTTCAGGAAGGGCTCGCCCATTCCCATAAAGACCAGGTTGATGCGCTGCTTCCCAACTTCAAACTTCTGCCGCTTCAGCACGGCAACCACCTGGCCTGCGATTTCCCCAGCCGTAAGATTGCGGACGATACCCAGCTTCGCCGTCAAACAGAACTGGCAATTCACGGCGCAGCCAATCTGGCTGGAGACGCAGATGGTGGCGCGATGGAAATCGTTCTGCGCCTCAGACCCGTCACCCTCTTCGCCATCGTCGCCTTCCGGCATCCAGACGGTCTCAACCGTCTGGCCGTCACTGCTCGCAATCAGATATCGCTCCGTTCCATCTACAGACCGGAACGCCTCCACAATGCGCGGCCGTCCGACGCGATATCCGGCGGCGTCAAGGGACTCGCGCAGCGATTTTGGCCAGGTGGACACCTCGTCCAGATCCTCGACCCACTGCCGGTAAAGGGCGTCAGAAAGCTGCCTCGCCCGGTACTCCGGGACCGAAAATTCTTGTACTAGCGACGTAAGTTGTTGATGATTAAGGCCAAAAAGAGTCTGGGTCGCAGAGGCGGCCGGAGCGTCTAAAATAAGAGAGACAGAATTTTTCCTGCCCGGCGGCATATAGAGACAGCATAACGCAATCTTTCCTCAATCTACCTGACGCCCCGGCAGCATCCATGTAAAAGCACGATGGACAACGAACGGAACATCCAAAGGACGACCCTGCCCAATGGGCTGACGATTCTTACCGAGAAAATGGGCCACATCCGGTCTGTCGCCATGGGCGTGTGGATACGCACCGGGTCGCGGCATGAAACCCCGGAAATCAACGGCATCTCCCATTTTGTAGAGCATATGGTCTTCAAAGGCACCAAGTCGCGCTCCGCGCAACTCATCGCCCGCGAAGTGGACGCCATTGGCGGCAACCTCGACGCCTTTACAGGCAAGGAGACCGTCTGCTTCAACATCAAGGTCCTGGACGAACACGTCCCCGTAGCGCTGGACATCCTTTCCGACCTGGTGCTGAACCCGGTCTTTGCCACCGATGAAATCTCCCGCGAGCGCGGGGTCATTCTGGAAGAAATCAAGATGGACGAGGACAATCCGGATTACCTCGTGCACGAAATTTTTACCCAGAATTTTTGGAAGGACCATCCTTTGGGCCGCCCCATTCTGGGCACACGCGAAACGGTGCGCCGCTTTGAGCGCGACACGCTCTTTGACTTTTACGGACAGCGCTTCCACGGCAGCAACATGATTTTTTCCGCCGCCGGAAACATTGACCACGATTCATTTGTCGAACAGGTGACCCGCCGCTTCGAGTCCCTGCCTGCCGGAACTCCGGTAACGGCACAGGCACCGCCGAAGACGGCTGCGCGCATCATCCTCAAGAACAAGAAGGCTCTCGAACAGGTGCAGCTTTGCCTGGGCGTGCCCGCTCCTCCCATTGCCGACGAGTCGCGCTATACGACCCTGGTGCTGAACACAATTCTTGGCGGAGGCATGAGTTCCCGCCTCTTCCAGACCGTGCGCGAAGAGCGCGGACTGGCATACTCCATTTACAGCGACCTGAATCCTTACCGTGATACAGGTTCGCTCTGTGTCTATGCCGGCACCTCGGCAGACCGCGCCTTGCAGGTGGTCCAGTTGGTCATGGAGCAGTTCCGGCGCCTGAAGACCGAACCGCTGCCGGCCGACGAGCTGCGCCGTGCCAAAGACCAGCTCAAGGGCAACCTCCTGCTCTCGCTCGAAAGCTCGATGTCGCGCATGTCCAACCTGGCGCGGCAGCAGATGTACTTCGACCACTTCTTCGGGATGCAGGAGATCCTCGACCGTGTGGAGGCCGTCAGCGAGGACCAGGTCATGGCAATGGCCAACCATCTCTTCCAGCCGGAAATGGTGGCCGTGACCCTGCTCGGGCGTCTCGATGGAGTAAAGCTGAATCGCAGTCAGTTGGAGTGCTGAAAACAGCCGCAGGGCCGGCTTCGAAGCATTCGTATATCGAGACCCCGCCATTCTGACGACCACCCCATTTCCGTCATTCTGACGACCGAAGGGAGGAAGAATCTCAGCGATGCAAGCTTAGCCAATCCCCGCCTTTCCCGGCGTTAAATCATCCGGCCATCCGGTTTTGAAGGTGCACGGCTTTAGCCGCCGGGGGATCGCCTTTCATCTCT
>DASRBV010000409.1:0-2429 GCA_035653455.1 Pseudacidobacterium sp.
AGCATCTTGATATACACGCCACCGACTACAGACCGCGCCTGAAATCCAACCTGCTTGCCATCAGTGGTCTCAAACCAGTCGCTCAGGGGAACGCGTGATGGCGATTCGGTCATGTATTTATAGAGCGGGTCCGTCAACGCAACGAAGTCCTCCTGCTTGCCACTGAGGGTTGCTGTCCAGACGATCCAATCGAGCTTGGTGTAAGTTTTGCGATTATCGAGCGGCAGCCCAAAGGTGTTCTGGTGCTTCAGATAGAACGCCGTCTCCTGTTCGATAATCTGCGGCGAGAACAGATGCAGCCCCAGAATACGGTCCCACACAAGGTTATACTTCTGGCTCCAGGTACCAGTCTGATCAAAGGCCAGCTTGTAATGGTCCTGATCGAAGGCCATGTCTTTCCACTTCGCGGCCATCTGCTGGGCCAATTTGCGATAAGCGAGCGCCTCCTTTGTTTTGCCCAACATCTGCGCAAGCTGCGCATAGCTGCCCAAAGCTTCAATGGCCTTGATGGAAAGATTCGTGTTGTGCGGCAGGTGTCCGGCAAAATCATCTGTGCTCAATTGATTTTCCGGATCCATGCCTTTTTCTTTCAGATACTCGGCCCATTTTGTCAACAACGGCCAGTATTTCTGTGCAAAAGCTGCGGAATTTACGGCATGGGCCAGAGCATTCGTCAGAATAATCAGATTGCCGCTCTCTTCTACTGGCATCTGGTCGTCCTCGGTGCGCTCGCCGCCACCGTACACCTGTCCATTCGCCAACGGATACGTTCCCAGATCATGCGGAGCAAACGGCCATTTCCAGCGCGGAAGGCTGGCATACTGCATCATCGGCTCGAGCTGCGCCTGCAGCAACTTTGGATTCAAAAGTAGAAAAAAGGGCGATGATGGATAGGTCACGTCTACGGTATCAATGCAGCCGTTGCTGAAGTTTTCTTTTGAAAAAAGGAAGGGCGTGCCGTCTACATCGGCCACCAGCTTGTGCGCTGCAATCGTCTGCCGATAGGCAAGCGTCGCCAGCTGCGCATAGTGCGCTCCGCCTTCGCGCTCAAGGTCTGATGTCAATTCTCTGTCGAACTCCTCGCCTTTTCTGCGCAGCTCCGGCTCGTCGGCCTCGGCCTTTTCCAGCATTTCCGCGGTGGTCATCCCGTTGCGACGCCAGTATGCACGCAAACGGCGATTCAGATACTCAATCGAGAAACGGTCATCATAAGCGATCATCAACCGCCGCGACGCCGGAGTGCTTCCAACACTGCCCAGATCAAACCGCACAGCCAGCAGCGGCAAGCCATGTCTTACAGCGCGCGGCATGTCGAGATCGTCGCTCTTCGGCAATGCCCCGTCTTTTGCGAACTGCTGCCGCGCATCAGCATTGGTGGCGGAAGTCGCGACTCCTTGCTGGGGAGGAACAGCAACATAGAGCCATCCCCAGTCAATACGAAGATTATCGCCGGACTTCTCCAGAACAGGCTGCGTATTCGTTCCCACACGCAGGGTCTGCATATCGCCAATCAATGCATGCCCCCACACGACCGTGTCCTCGCCGGTATTTGTAGCCATCTGCGAAGTCGCATCGAAGTAGAGCGAAACTGCGTGCTCCTGGCTGTCTGTGGAATGCACGTCCCAGCTTATGTAAGTAACCGGTCGCGATAGCACATCAAGGTCCTGTGGTAAGGCCGGTGTGAAGAATGTAAGGGTAAGGTGAATACCAGCGTCTTCAAAATCGTAGATGGTACGCGTCGGCCAGATCGCGCGCGAAACCTGCTTTAGCGCAGGGACGCCATCATCGCCCCGCTCCCCGCCCATAAAGCGATACACCTTGCCATCCACGCGGATGAGTCCAGCCATCTGTTGCGGAGTCCCAGTCCAGTGTCGCGTCGGACCATCGGTGAGAGCATCGTCAAACGACCACACGCTGAAATAAGGATCATGCAGCACCAGCGGAGTCGTCGGTGTGCGGGCCGTGATGGGCTCCTGGGCTGAAGCCGAAGCTGAAATCCACAAGGCGAAAAAAGCAAAGGCAAAAAACGAGCGTCGTGAAGTCATTCCCTTTTTTATTACAGGATTTCTGATTTCGTGTAAACGCTAACACTGTGAAATGGTTCATAACAACCAGACAAACCAGCGTACCCCGATTGAAAGCTACCTACTGAGGCCAGTCACAAAATCTGCCCGGCACCCGCGGTCCACCCAGATGCCATTGCGGTCGTATCCCCAGGTTTGCCCCTGAATACAGGGAGAGCCACTCCGTTGTTTTTGTAATTGCACACCACCGCGTGTATCTGCGGGACAATACTGCCGTCCTCCGTTGTCTGAAGAGCAAGTGACTGTATTGCCTCCCCGCCCTCCGCCAAAACTGTTTCCCACAAAGAAATCGGCCCTGCATCCCCGGTCTACCCAGATGCCGCGTCCATCGTAACCCCAGGTCTG
>DASRBV010000410.1:0-4491 GCA_035653455.1 Pseudacidobacterium sp.
GGGAACCACTGGGACCTGGGCGCGGATGGCCATAAATGCCGGCCCGTTCAGAAAAGGCTGGAGGTGCCCGCTCTCGCTGCGGCCTCCTTCAGGAAAGATAAACAGCGGCATTCCTGACTTCAGTGTTTTTACCGCGCTCCCCAGACTCGAAATAGAGGCCCGCGGATTGTCCACATTCACGGCCACCTGTCCGGACCGGCGCAGATGCCAGCCGATAAAAGGCAGCTTCCAGAGATCATGCCGAGCCACGATCCGAAACTGAAACGGCAGTGAGCTGAAGATGACCGGCGTGTCCATGTAAGAAAGATGGTTGCAGGCATAGACCGCGACTTTGTGCCTGTGCAGCTTTTCCGCCCCGATGATGGTCACGGGAGCGGCGCTGATCCACACCGAAACCCGCGCCCAGGTCTGGGCAATACGGTGCTGCATGCGCCCATTTTTTTCAAACAGCGACGCCAGCAGAGACAGGCTGCCAAAAAACGCAGTCGCGGTAAAGAACGCAGGGGCCTGGATGCAATTGGAGAAAAGGCGATTGGCCAGAGGCAGCTTCTTCGGCCTCGGCCCCAGAGGATGCCGGATCACGATGTCAGCTCCGCGCGTAGTCTGCCGACGAGGTAGACCGAACCTGTCCCCACGATCAACCCCTGCGATGGAACTGTTTCCTGCGCCCGTTGGAGCGCAGCGTGGGCATCCGTCATGATCTCGTACACCGCGCCTGTGGCAATGGCCGCTGCTTCCAGGTCCTCTATGCTCGCTGAACGGGGTGAATCCACAGGGGTGAGGAAAATGCGGTCAAAGAGAGGAAAGAGTATTTGCGCCATCTCCTGCACTGCTTTATCGCGCAGACAGCCGAAGATGAGCACGCGCGGCTGCTCACTCATCTCTGCCAGAACCGAACGCAGCGCCCAGGCACCTGCCGGATTGTGGCCGACGTCGAGGAGAACCTGCGCTCCATTTTTAGATGTAAATCTCTCCATGCGGCCAGGCCATCGCGTATTGCGAATTCCTGCAGCGATGTCTGCCGGAGTGATTTTGTAACCATGATGGTTACGTAATTCTACGGCCGTAGCAATGGCAAGCGCGATATTGCGATGCTGGTGCTGTCCGGCGAGCGGAGGTTCAATCTCAATGGTTTCGCCCATCACCTGCAATGGATAATATTCGCCCGCGGTGGAGCGCGAAGGAATGTACTCCGCCGCATTTACGCCGCGAACGTTGAGCGATGTCGCCACTTCTCCCAGCACCTGGTTCGCTTCCGGATGCTGCGGCAGCGTGACCATGACTCCGTTGGGACGCAGAATGCCGGCTTTCTCGCGCGAGATGGCGCTGATGGTCGGCCCGAGCCATTCGGTGTGGTCAAGCGAAATATCTGTGATAACAGAGACCAGCGGCCCGACGATATTGGTTGCGTCCAGGCGTCCGCCCATCCCGACTTCGAGCACGGCCATGTCCAGATTCGCTTCGGCGAAAGCAGTAAACGCGACGGCCGTCATGGTCTCAAAAAAGCTTGGGTGGTTTGGCAGGCGGCCCTCTGTTACCAGCTTGCGCGCCACATCGTCTACATAGAAATAGAGCCGCGCAAAATCGTCATCACTGATGTCTCTGCCGTTGATCTTCACGCGCTCGTTCACGCGCACCAGATGCGGAGAGGTATAGAGGCCAGTACGAAGTCCTGCTGTATGCAGAATGGAGGCCAGCGTGGCAGAGGTCGAGCCTTTTCCGTTGGTCCCGGCAATCAGAACGGAGGGAAACATCCTCTCCGGATGTCCGAGCGCGCCGGCGAGCACGCGCATGTGTTCCAGGTCGAACTTGCGCCGGGTCTGGCCGGGCGCAGAATGCAACTCTCCTGCAAGCGCAAACAGGCTTTCAATGGCCGCAGCATAAGACATGGTTTGATTTTAGTGGATGAAACTCACGCAGCGACCTTCTTTGCTTCTGCAACCGGCCGTTTGGCGGCGAGGGTGGCCACAACTCCGGCAAGGACAAGCGCAACGCCTGTCATCTGGAAGGCGGAAAGGCGCTCTCCGGCCAGAAGCGTGCCCAGGATGAGCGCGATGACCGGATTCACATAGGCGTAGCTGGAGACGCGGGTGGCAGGCTCGTGCGCAATCAGCCAGACATAGGCAGTATAGGCAAGAATAGAAGCGGCGATGACGAGATAGGCCATGCTCATCAGTATCTTTGCGCTGAATAAAATGCCGCTGGCGGGCAGGCGGCGCAGTTCTCCTGAAACCAGGGACAAGGCCAGCAGAAGCACGCCTCCGGAGGCCATCTGCCATCCTGCGCTGTCGGTCTGAGGTGCAGGAAGGGTGAGTCTGCGCGACAGCAGTGTTCCGCCGGACCAGCAGATGGTGGCGCCGACGAGCGCAGCAAGGGCAAAGCCTGAGGTCTGTCCTGCGGTGGAGCGGGTACCGCCTGCGAGCACCACGACTCCGGTAAGCCCAAGCAAAATACCGGCGATCGAGAGCACGGTGGCCTTCTGTGTACGCAGGACAGTTAGTTCTCCGGCGAAAATCCAGACCGGGATCATGGCCGACACGACCGCGGCGATGCCCGAGGAGACGTGAATCTCGCCCCAGAAGAGCGCCGCGTACATGATGGTGAACATGATGAAGCCGAGCACGGCGGCGTTGAACAAGGCCCGCTTCGGACAGGCGACCTCTCCGCGAAGATGGCTATAGGCAATCAGCAGCAATCCGGCGAGGGTAAAGCGAAAGCCCGCGGCGAAGAAGGGAGGGACTTCGGCCACAATCACCCGAATGGCGAGAAATGATCCGCCCCAGAGAATGTAGATGGCAGCATACGCCAGGAGCTTGCTGATAGACATAGCTCAGGATAACGCGAGAAGAAGAGACAGAAAAAATGTGGAGTCAGCGAAAATATGCTGTTAGGAGGCGTAACAAGATTCGCGGTGTTGGCTGACCCTCACATCGCTGACCTCGTTCCGGTTGTCAGAATGACGGGCCATCCATACACGAAAAAATGGTATAGAGTGGGCCGTCAACTCCAGTAGCTTCGGTCGAGGGTCCTGTATTGGATGGCCTCGGCGATGTGCGGCACGGTAATGGAGGCGGCCCCTTCGAGGTCGGCGATGGTGCGGGCCACTTTCAGGATGCGGTCGTGGGCGCGCGCGGTGAGTCCCTGCTGCTGCATGGCGCGTTCAAGCAGGCGTTCGGCGTCGGGGCCCAGCTCGCAGAAGGCGCGGATCTGGCGCGTGGTCATCTGCGCGTTGGAGTAGATTTTTTCCCTGGCCCTGGAAAAACGGCTGTGCTGGATTTCGCGCGCTTTCAGGACCCTTGCACGAATATCCGATGAACTCTCACTGGCTGCTCCTGCGCGCAGTTCGCGGTACTGAACGGCGGGCACTTCGATGTGAATGTCAATGCGGTCGAGCAGCGGGCCGGAGACCTTCGAGACATAACGCTGGATCATTGGCGGCGTGCAGGAGCACTCGCGGGACTTGTCATTGAAGTATCCGCAGGGGCACGGGTTCATCGCGGCTGCCAACATGAAGGCCGAAGGAAAGGTCAGCGACATGGAGGCGCGCGCGATGACCACCTGGCGGTCTTCCAGCGGCTGGCGCATCACTTCAAGCACATTGCGCGGGAACTCGGGCAGCTCATCGAGAAAGAGCACGCCGTTGTGCGCGAGCGACACTTCGCCCGGACGCGGCACTGCCCCTCCGCCGATGAGTCCGGCATCGGAGATGGTGTGGTGTGGCGCACGGAATGGCCGCTGGGTCACGAGTCCGGCTTCGGCATCGAGAACTCCGGCGACGGAATGGATCTTCGTGGTTTCGAGCGCCTCTTCAAACGTCAGTGGAGCGAGAATCGAAGGCAGTCGCTTGGCCAGCATGGTCTTGCCGGAGCCAGGAGGGCCTATCATCAGGATGTTGTGTCCACCTGCGGCTGCAACTTCGAGTGCGCGCTTGGCTGTCTGCTGGCCGCGCACGTCAGCGTAGTCGAGATGAAAGTGCTGCAACTCGCCAAGCATTTCCGTCGCCGCCATGCGGAAAGGCTGTGTGTGAATGCCTCCATTGGCGGCGGCATTGAGCAGCTCGCGCGCCTGGTTCAGGGACTCGACCGGGTAGACATTCACGCCTTCGACGACCCCGGCTTCGCGCGCGTTGGCCGTGGGCAAAACCAGGTTGGAAATGCCACGTGAGCGCGCGGCCACGGCAATGGGAAGGATGCCGGGGACTGCGCGCAGAGCGCCATCAAGACCCAGTTCGCCCACTAGGAGAAACTGACTGAGGTCGCGCAACTGGAGCGCGCCATACGCTCCGAGAATGCCGATGGCCATAGGAAGGTCGAAGCCCGAGCCTTCCTTTCTGATGTCTGCAGGGGCGAGATTGATGGTGATGTGCGTGGAAGGCACGTCGAAGCCGGAGTTCTTGATAGCGGCGCGGACGCGGTCGCGGCTCTCGCGCACAGCGGCATCGGGGAGGCCGACGGTGTGAAAGTGGTCTTCGTTGGTCTTGATGCCGGAGTA
>DASRBV010000411.1:0-4102 GCA_035653455.1 Pseudacidobacterium sp.
GAAGGTGGAGGCGTTCAGTTCGTGGTCGGCGTGGAGGATGAGGGCAACGTCGAAGGCCTTCGTTGCGGTTTCCGACGGCTTTTCGCCATTGAGCATCCAGAGAAAATTGCCTGCGTGCGAAAGCGACTTGTCTGCCTCGACAACAGGCTTGCCCTTGCGAATGCGGTCAAATGCGGCGACGATCATGGCAATCTGCGCGGTGAGTGCGAAGCTCTTGCGCAGGTTTGAATCGTGGTCTACGGCCTTTTCGTTTTCGTCATAGAAGCTCAACGCGGAAACGGCCGTGCGCAGTACTTCCATCGGGGTCGCCGTTTTGGGAAATTCTTTGAGGAGCCTGATGATGTCTGGAGGAAGCTGGCGGGCATCGGAGAGTTTTTTCTTAAAGGCGTCGAGTTCGGATGCGGTAGGAAGCTTGCCATTCCAGAGGAGATAAGTCGTCTCCTCAAATGTTGATTTTTCGGCAAGGTCGTGAATGTCAATACCGCGGTAGGCGAGCACCCCGGCATCTCCATCAATCCAGCAAATGCCAGAGTTGGCTGCAACAATCCCTTCGAGTCCTTTAGCTGCTACTGCGGTTGACATGCTGAGTAAGATTCCTCCAGTACAGAATGAACATTGTTTGATGTGCTTCCCGGGCGGGGGGAAGCAGGAATGGCGACCAGAAACCAGAAATCGCGCAGGAAGCCCAACTATTTTTTATATCAGCGCAGAGATTGGATTGTCACTTTACGGGCCTGTGTTCCGAATGCTTTCAGAGCTGCTGAAACATGATTTTCATGAGACAACAGCTTCAGTGAAGCGGTCGCAGTGAAAAGGCGACAAATCTATGCACAGAGGTTCGTGAAAAATGAGCTGGCGCAGGATGCGCGCTGTTCCAGGGGCCAGCAGGATGCCGTTGCGGAAGTGTCCGCTGGCGACCCAGCAGTTTTGTTCACCGCTTGCGTCTATGAGGGGAAGTCCATCGGAGGAGCCTGGGCGGAGCCCTGCCCAGGTCTCG
This sequence comes from Pseudacidobacterium sp., assembly GCA_035653455.1. Taxonomy (GTDB): domain Bacteria; phylum Acidobacteriota; class Terriglobia; order Terriglobales; family Acidobacteriaceae; genus Pseudacidobacterium. Next base: position 998 of record DASRBV010000411.1, read on the forward strand.
ACAATTTCGGCTTCCCGGACAGGCGGCCACAGACTGGCTGCCTGGCGCAGAAGCTCCTGGATGGTGGTTTCGTGTACGGTTTTGTCAAAACCGGCTTGTTCGACGCTGGCGCCGATGACGATGCGGTCATCTCCGCGTGGCACAAGGTAGAGTTCCGGCGTGCGGATGACGCAATCGAGACGCAGGTTTGAAGGCAGCTTGATGACCACCATCTGGCCTTTGCGGGGCCCTATCGCAGGATGGTTGGCAATGGTCCCGGCCCATGCGCCGCAACAGTTGACGAAGTGTCCGGCGGAGTATGTTGCGTTTGGCGTGACGGCTTCCACTCCTGTGGAGGTGGTGTGGACCACGGTCACAGGAGAATTTTCATGGATATGGACTCCTGCGGCCTTCGCTGCCTTTGGCAGGGCGGCGCAAAGATCGCGCGGATCAAGGCTGTGCTCTTCCAGCCAGATAAACTGCCGCCCAGCAGAATGGAGAGCGGGGACACGGCCTGCAATTTCATTCTGCGAAAGTGTGTCTTTGCTTTGAGGAGATTCCTGAAGCGTTCCAGTGGTGCGCAGAGGGACACGGAGTCCGGAAAGGTGCTCGATTTTTGCCAGAAACTCCGGATATAAAGAGATGCTGAGGTTGGAAAGGGGCTGCAATTGCGGTGGATTTTCCGGGTCGTGGGCGGCCAGCATTCCGGCTGCTGCCCAGGATGCCTCTGACATGGCGCTTTGCCGTTCCAGCACTGTGACCTTCATGCCCTTTGCGGCAAGTTCCAGTGCAGTGGAAAGCCCGATGATCCCGGCTCCGGCAATGATGACGTCAGATGCGGTCATGGTTCTATTTTATGGCGTTGTGAAGTAAAAAATATGTTTGCCACCATCTATAGAGTCGCGTAGTCTCGGCATACAGTTTTGAAAACAGAGGGGAAATATGAACGAGGTTTCTGAAACAGGCGGGGAGCAGCGCAGCTTCTCCGGAGTTTTCCTGGGACTGCTTGTACTTGCGGTGCTGGCCGCGGCCGGAGGACTGATCTGGAGCTATTTGTTGAACAACAGGCTGGCCAGAGCAGAAGCGCAGCTTTTAGAGGCGCAACAGGAGCGGGACAAGATTGCGTCAGATCTGCGGGAGACAAATGCGAAGCTGAAAATTACATCGGATTCGGTTGGGTTGACCCAGAAACAGCTCGAAGCGCGTGCCCAGGAACTGATGCGGCGTCAGGAGTCAGATGCAAAACGGCTGGAAAGTGAGCAGGCGGCAACCAAGCAACAGATTGGCGCCGTATCCAGCGATGTTTCCAGCGTGAAGACGGACGTGGGTGGCGTGAAGACCGATGTTGCACAGACGAAGACCGAGCTGCAGAGCGCAGAAGCCCAGCTACAGAGCATGAAGGGAGATCTCGGCATCCAGAGCGGACTGATTGCGAAGAACCATGATGAGCTGGAGGTCCTGAAGCACAAAGGCGACCGCAACTATTACGAGTTCACATTGCATAAAGGCCAGAGGCAGGCCGTTTCTACTGTAGGACTGGAGCTTCGCAAGGCCGATACGAAGCATAATCGCTATACTTTGAACGTTTATGCTGACGATAAAAAGATCGAGAAGAAAGACCGCGGACTGAATGAGCCGGTGCAGTTCTATACGGGCAAAGACAATTATCTCTATGAGCTGGTAGTGAACAATATCAGCAAGAATGAAATACAGGGGTATATTTCCACGCCCAAAAATGCCCCGGTGCCGGTGAATCCGGGGCATTGAGCTCCGGAAGCTATTTCTTTCCCGGTGGCCAGGGGAGCAGGAGGTCTTGCTGGTATTGGAAAGAAATGACTCCATGGAAGCTGCGGCGCGCGTCCCACTGGTCTTTCGTGATTGGGTAGTGAAAGACTGCGAGTCCTTCTACCGTCTGGCCTGGATTCAGGGTAAGATCCCAGGGCAGCGGTTCGCCCTTAAAGGATGCAAGCTGAGGATAGGCGGTGAAGACATTCTGGAAATCGCTTCGGCTGGCAGCCGTGCTGTGCTGGCTGTCTCCGTTGTTCAGGTCCAGATTGGCTGAAACGTCGCGCACAAAAAGCGGGATTTTTGCCTGATTGTGGATTTTGATCCGGGCCAGCACAAGGAGCTGGTCGTAGGTTTCCATGCCGCCCTGGATTCCCTGGGCGCCTGCGCCCACGCGCAACTGGCTGTGAACCGGGAATATTTCAAGGTTTACGATTTCGCCAGTGGCGGCCGGAGGCTTTTGCCCCGTGTACACATAAAGGCCGGTGACCACCACAACAATGACGATGGCGGCAAGAATAATCAGAAGTGTACGCTTGGTTGAATCCACTTTCTTTGCGCCTGTGACGCATTCTACGACATTTTCACAGATTCTATAGATTTCATCGGGCCGTGAAAATGATGTGTCCCCGCAGGCGATGGGCCGACATATACTGGCTGCATTTGATTGAGGAGGTCTTGCGAAATGGAGCAGGTCCTTGGGGTAGCCATTGGTATCGCGCTGGTTTGTCTAGTGTTGAGCATCATTGCTTCGCACGTGCAGGAGATACTTGCGTCCTTTGTGTCGAGCCGCGCACGGACGCTGGAGATTGCAATCCTGAAGATGCTGGATGATCCGAAGCTTTACGAGATTTTTTTTGAGCATCCTCTGATTCAGAACATTTCCTTTCGTCCTCCGAAATTTCTGAAGCTGAAGTTTCTTTCAGAAGACAGGCCGCGGCCCACGTACATTCCGTCTGAGCTGTTCAGCAGGGTGCTGCTGGCCTCGCTGGTGATCCGGCACGATGCTGTGGTGACCGATTTCCCGGGGCTGGTGGCCATCATGCCGGAGTCATCGCTGAAAACAAAGCTGCAAACGCTTATGACGGGAATTCTGCATGATGCGAATGCGTGCAGGCTGGCTGTTGAGCAGTGGTATGACAACACAATGGACCGTGTGAATGGCTTCTATAAGCGGCAGACGCAGTGGGCGCTGTTTGGACTGGGGCTGCTGCTAGCGATTCTGTGCAATGCGAACCTGCTGCATATTACAACAAAGCTCTGGGATTCGCAGGCGGCGCGGGACCAAGTGAATGCTGTTGCTCAGATGTATAGCTGCAACGGAGGTCCGGAGTGCGAGGC
>DASRBV010000412.1:0-3232 GCA_035653455.1 Pseudacidobacterium sp.
ACCTGGGACAAGGAAATGCAGCTTATGTGCCCTGTGAACAGGCTTGGCCATGTCCCCATCCTCATCGTCTCGCACCACGGATGGTATCAAAGCTCCAGCCCAGCGCTGGTAGACGCCATCCATCCGCAGGTCGCCATCATGGACAACGGCGCAACCAAAGGCGGCTCTAAGCCAACCCTTGAAACCTTCCAAAAAGATGCCGGCCTCGAAACATTATGGCAACTGCATTACTCCAACGAAGGTGGCGCTGATAACACGAACGAGAAATACATCGCCAATCTTCAGGGCCCGGATACTGGCAATGACATTGAGCTTACCCTGACTCCCGCAGGCGCTCTGACCGTGCTGAATTCGCGCACAGGCGCGAAGTTTAGTTACACAACCAAGTGAGTGCCAGAACTAGAGTGGCCTTCTTCATACGTCATTTCGCAGAAGGCCAACAAAATCACCACTCCACTCTGCGAATACCTTTTACGTAATCAAAATGAGCGTCGCGGCTCAAAAGCGGGAGCGAATGCTGGCGGCAAAGTCCTGCAATCCAAACATCATTCGCCGGGATGGGCCTACCGGATTTCTTTAACTCTGCGCGAATTGCGCTATAGAAGGCCGAAGTTTGCTCGTCTACTTCAAGAACACGGAATTTCTGCAAACACTCACTTAGCCATTGTTCATACTGCTTGCGGTAGCGCGATTGCGAAATTCCGTACCGGTATTCGCCGAGGACGATCACGGGAATGGCGAGCTGCACCGTGCTTCGCAAAGAACGCTCCAGCCCCACATCGCCATCAGCCAGGGCTGAGAGGGCACTCGTATCCAGAATCACAACCGGTCCTCGGCCTCGATCTGCTCAAATTCTTCCGCAATCATGCGATTGATTCTTGCTGTTTCATTGCGAAGATGGCGCAGCTTTCCAAAAACTTCCGTCCACGGTTTCTCCTGCGACCTGAACTCTGCGGTCAACTTGTCCTTTACTGCTTCAGTGACGTATTCACGAAAAGGGATCCCGCGATGGGCCGCGGCCGATTTTGCGCGGCGAAAAATGCTGTCCGGAATCTCCAGTGTCGTCTTCATAGATTCATACTCCCATATTTATGGGATGCATCTCAATGGGATGTTCTTTATGTTTTTAAATAATGCTCGCCGGGAATCGGCTCAATCTTCCCCAATAGAAAGATATAGCCCAGGATACCGGCAACCAGATACGCGGCGGCAACTCCAAACGCAAGCGCAAACGAGTGCTGCGCCGATACCAGATATCCCGTCACAATCGGCGCGGCAATGCCTGAAATCTGGTTGGAAAAGTTCAGGATGCCGCCCAATGTCCCGACGCTGCCGCGTGGCGCAATCAATGAGGGTACGGACCAGCCAACCGGCGCAGCCGCCGCCAGCCCGCCAATCGAAAGGCTGATCCAGAAAAGTGCCTGCGCAGGCGTGTGGGCGTATGCCGCTCCAAAAATTCCCAGTCCCAGTGCGGTCCCCGATATCAGTACCGTCCGGCGGACCCGGTCTGCATTCCATCCACGCTGGACAAGCGCATCCACCAGCCATCCACCGATCATCAGATCAGTTATCGTTGCAAATACCCACGGCACTCCAGTGTAAAGAAACGATTGCAGCAGATCGATGTGCAATGAGCGCGAAAGGTAACTTGGCAGCCACGTCAGCAAAAGATAAAAGACATAGTTGTAAGAACCAAATCCCAACGCCAGACCAATGACTTTCTTCTTTCGCAGCAGATACGCCAATGATGCATACTCAGCCGCAGCATCGCTTTCCTCTGCCGCATTCGCATTTGCAATGTAATCTCGTTCGATTTGCGTCAGGCCGGGATCGTCTTTCGGGTCCCGGTAAATCCAATAGAACAGCAGAAAATAACAGAAACTGATCAGTCCGGTAGCCGCAAAGCTCAACCTCCAGCCCACATGCAACAGCAAAATGCCTATCAGCGGCACTCCGATGGCCGAAGAAAATTTTGCCTGCGCATCAAACAGGGCCGTCGCAAAGCTGCGCTCTTTCGGCGGAAACCAGTAACCCGTTGCCTTTGCGTTTGCCGGAAATGTAGGCGCTTCACCAATACCAAGCAGGAACCGCGCAGCAAAAAATCCCCCGATATTCGGTGTAATCGCAGCCGCAAAGGAAGCCATGCTCCAGAGGAATGTGCTGATGCGCCCCACGCGCCGCACTCCAAACTTGTCCAGCACCACGCCGATAGGAAGCTGGCAGAGTGCGTAGGTCCAGTTATACGCGCTCTGCAAATAGCCAAACATGACATCTGAAATTCCAAACGCAGCATAAAGCGCGTTGTGCGATACAGACAGATTCACGCGGTCGAGGTAATTCACCAACACGCCCACTGCAAGTAGCAGCGCAATCCTCCAGCGGCGTCGCGGAACAGTTCCAGTAGTCAGGCTTGCATCTGCCGGCAATGTACTTTCGCTCCTCAACTACTCCCTCGTTTCTCAACTACCATAGAGTAGAGCATTTCTTCATGCAGTCCGCACTTCAACAGTTCATTTCGCAGGAAGCAACAAAAGCCGGCTTTTCTGCCGCCGGAATCGCGTCCGTGCCCGAGCCAGGCTCACCTGAGGACCTTCACGAGCGCGAAAACTTCGCCCAATGGATAGAACAAGGCAATGCAGGAGAAATGGAGTATCTCAAACGCCGCAATGAGGCAGGCGATCTGGTGCGGTCATCTCTGCGCGTAGCTGTTCCTTGGGCCAGGTCCGTCATCGTCTGCGCAGCCACCTACCATTCTGCGCAACCGCTTTCGGTCCACCCCGCGCCGGAAGGCTCCGGATGGATCGCCCGTTACGCATGGACAGGGCGCCCATCCGGTAATGGCGGGCTGGTTCCCAGTGACTACCATAACGTCCTGCTCAAACGGCTTGAAAAGCTGGACATCGCGCTCAAAGAGCACCTCGGTGCATTCGAGTCAAAATGCTATGTAGATACCGGCCCGCTGGTGGAGCGCGTCTACGCCCGCTACGCGGGAATAGGATGGACAGGCAAAAACACCTGCATCCTAAACCAGAACCTCGGTTCATGGATTTTCCTCGGAGTCATTCTCACATCGCTTGAGGTTCCGGAAGATCATCGCGCCACACTTGCCGCCGACCGTTGTGGAAGCTGCACCCGCTGCATAGATGCCTGCCCTACAGGCGCTCTTACCGGCCCGCGTCAGATGGACGCCACCCGCTGCATCTCGTACCTCACAATTGAAAAACGCGGACCC
>DASRBV010000413.1:0-5293 GCA_035653455.1 Pseudacidobacterium sp.
CTCACCATTACCCTGCACCGACCTGAACGGCGCAATGCACTGAATCCTGAGATGATTCAGGAACTGACGCATGCGCTGGAGGCCGCGGAACATTCGCATATTGGCGCGGTGGTGCTTACCGGGGCGGGTACGGCATTCTGCGCCGGGCTTGATCTTGACCATCTGCAGACGCTTCATGCCAGAACGATGGAGGAGCACCGTGTTGACTCCGAGAACATTGCCCGTGTGTTGCGCACGCTGTATGACCTGAGCAAGCCCACAATCGCGGCAGTCAACGGAGCGGCCATTGCAGGAGGCATGGGGCTGGCCACGGTCTGCGATTTCACCTTTGCTGTTCCTGAAGCAAAATTTGGTTATACGGAAGTGAAGATTGGATTTATTCCAGCCATCGTTTCCGCATTTCTTGTCCGGCAGGTTGGGGACAAGGTTGCCCGCGACCTGCTGCTCTCAGGCCGGTTGTTCAAGGCCGATGAGGCCCATCAGCTTGGGCTGGTAAACCGGGTTGTAAGTGAACAGGACCTGATGCCCGAAGCGCGACAACTGGCGCAGTGTCTGACGAAGAACAGTCCTGAAGCCATGCGCGCGACCAAACGATTGCTCAACCAATACACGAAGGAACGTCTGGATATCGAACTGGAAGCAGCTATTTCCGCGAATGTGGATGCGCGCGCCACGGAGGACTTTAAAGAAGGCATTCGTGCCTTTCTGGAAAAGCGAAAGCCAGAGTGGCCGAGCAAGAAGATCACAGTTTAGTATCCGACAGTAAAGCGTTGACGGATATGCTTTGGCGTTTCGAGCTCATCTACCAAAGCAATTGCATAATCTTCCGCGGAGATGCTGCTGTTTCCCTGGGCATCGGTGATGAGGTTGTCTGTTCCGAGGCGGAATTTACCCGTGCGTTTTCCGGGCTGAATCAAGGCCGCGGGACTAAAGTAGGTCCAGTCGAGATCGGATTTTTGCAGCACTTCGAAGGCATCGGTATGAGCAGTGGCGATGGGCTTCCATTCAGCGGGGAAATTGGGCGTATCTACGAGGCGCAGATTCGGAGCAACCAAAAGGCTGCCGGCGCCGCCCACCATGATGACGCGTTTCACTCCGGCCTGCTGTGCGGCGGCGATAAGCGAGCGGGTGGCATCCACGATCATGGCAGGCTCGTTTCCAGGGCTATAGGCGCTGATGACAGCATCTGCTCCCTGTATGAGCCCTGCGCTTTGCGAGGTGTTTAGCAAATCGCCGCTGACGGCCTTTACGGCAGGGTTTGCCGGAACTTTTTCCGGGTTGCGAACGACTGCCGTTACCTTGTGTCCACGAGACAACAATTCCTGCAGGATGCGGCCACCGATCATTCCGGTGGCGCCGAATAAGACGGCATTCATAGGGCTACTCCTGTGCAAGCTATGTATGTGATGCTATGACGCCGATGAAGGTTGAATTTATTTGTTATAACGGATTTTATTGGCAAGCGCCTCGAACCACCAACGTCCTTCGTCCCTTCGGTCGAATGCTATAACACCGGGCTTCGCTAAAGCTTTGCAATCTCTTCTGCCGTGATCTTCGCTGCTGTTTCACAGGCGGCGCGGTCCACATCGTGATGCGTAACAAAGCGGACTGAGTTTCTGTTCACGGTCCCGGAGAGCACACCGCGCTGCTTCAGACGCGCTACGAGTTCGCTGGCCTTCCCTTCCGTCTTCGGGGTAAAGATGACAATGTTCGTCTGCACTGTGGCCAGGTCGAGCTCGATCTGCGGCAATCCAGCGATTTGTTCGGCGATGAGGCGCGCGTTAGCGTGGTCCTGGTGCAGGCGTTTGGGCATTTCCTCAAGCGCGATAAGGCCGGCCGCGGCCAGAACACCTGCCTGGCGCATGCCTCCGCCGAGCGCTTTGCGCACCATGCGGGCGCGCTCAATGGTCTTCCGGCTGCCCACGAGCATAGAGCCTACCGGCGCGCACAGACCTTTCGACAAGCAGAACATTACAGTGTTAAAGCCACTGGTCAGTTCAGAAACCGGGACACGCAGCGCAACCGAAGCATTGAAGATGCGGGCCCCATCCAGATGCAGCGGAATGCCGTACTCACGCGCGCCGTTCCAGATTTCGCCAAAGACGTGGAGGGGCGTAACCGTTCCGCCAGCCATATTGTGTGTATTTTCAAGAGCAATCAGGCCGGTAGGGGCATTGTGCGTGCTGGGGTGCTTAATGACGGATTCAATGTGTTTCCATGTGAGAATGCCGCGTTCGGCAAAGACGGGACGCAATTGACAGCCGGAAAATGCTGCCGCCATTGCCATTTCCCAGTCCACAATATGCGCGCGTGACTCGCAGATGATTTCCTGCCCGGGGTGTGTGTGGACTTTGATGGCTATCTGGTTGCCCATCGTTCCTGTAGGAACGAAGAGCGCGGCTTCGCGGCCAAAGATGCGGGCGGCGCTGGCCTCCAGCATGTTTACCGTAGGATCTTCGCCGTAAACGTCATCGCCGACTTCAGCAGCGGCCATGGCGGAACGCATGGCCGCAGTGGGTCTGGTTACGGTATCGCTGCGAAGATCAATCATGTTTCTGTCTTCATTCATAGCTTTTGCGCAGGCCCTGCGCTCTGTATGGAATCCACACTACCGGCCACCAGTGTAATCATGGCATCTGCCAGAGGTGCGGCCAGTTCACGCTGGTGTGTTGTCAAAACAATCGTGCGCTGCTGTCCTTTGATTTTTTCAAGTAATGCGAGCATCTGGTACGCGCTGCCGATGTCCATATTTGAGAACGGCTCGTCCAGAAGCAAGAGCTCGGGCTGCGACAGAAGCACCCGCGCCAGGGATGTCCGTTGCCGCATGCCCTGCGAATACTGCCCGATGGGGCGCCCGAGCGTGGGATCGAGTCCAACGGAGCGTAATGCTTCTTCTCCGCTGAGGCAGGTCCGCGTGCGATACAGGCTGGCAAAGTATTGCAGGTTTTCCATGGCCGTGTATTCGTCATAGAGCATGGGCGCATGGCCCATGTATCCGATGCGGTCGCGTACTTGTTCCGGGTCCTGACCTAAAACTCTCACCGTTCCATAAGAGGGCCGAAGCAAGCCGGCCATCACGCGCAACAGCGTAGATTTCCCTGCCCCGTTTTCGCCCAGCAGAACATAGCAGCGTCCTGCATCGAGAGTGAGTGAAATCTTTCGCAATGCGGCAAATGTTCCAAAGAGCCTGGAGACATTCTCAAGCTGGACAGTTGTGGGCATCGGCAGAAATCAGTTTACAGGGGGGAGATGTGAATCAGAGGAACCGCAATTCAGGAAGGCCCGGCAGCGCCCCACTTTCTGCACCGTAACGGTAAAAAAGCCGAAGCCCTTCGAGACAGTCTTCATCGAGATGGTAATGAATGTTGCTCGTAAGATACGCCCGGATGGTCGAAGCCGGTACCGGCATTCGCGCTGACCATTCGCGCACTAAATCCTCGATGTGCGCCAGGCCGTTGTCGCGCGATTGCTGAAAGTCGCGCACGACAACCGCCGCATTCACCGGAATATCGCGCACGGCCCAGAAGGCAGAGACCCAGGCTGATCCGGTCAGTTTGCGCCACTCGCGGCCCAGATCGAGATATTGCAACGTCTCGCCTGTGCGCTGTCTGCGGGCTTCGCGGTCTTCGAGCGCAAACAGTGCCGGATCGCCAATAAGGAGAGCGGCATCGGCGACCTTCAGCATGGCTTCCAGATCGGGCGGGTGCGGAATGAATTTCGCTTCCCTGTTCCAAAACCTGTGAAAAAGAATGCGAGTGTATGTGGCCGATGTGCGCGAGGAAGTATCAAGGGCAACTTTGCGGACACCAGACACTCCGTCAGGATGACGAACTATCAATACGATCGAACGGATGTCGCCGAGTGACGCGATGGTGCATCCTGGAATGATCTTCCATGAAGGAGCCGACGCATACGCGGCAACCGGGACCAGCCCAATGTCGGAAGTGCCCTGCACCAGTTCATCGGCACAGCGGGCGGGAGTGGTTTGATGAATTACATAGCGCTGTGCGAGTTCGCGCATGCGCGGTCCATGTTCGAAGTCCCACATGAGCGGCGCAGGATTCAGAAAGTTGATGGCAGCAATGCGAAAAAGGCCCACTTACCAGTGTAGCAATGCGTCGCAAAATGGAAGCGTTTCCACAAATCAGATACAATTGCCGACGAATTTAATTTTCGCTTAAAAGTGAGGCGTTACTGATGCTTGACCGCAGAACGTTCATGAAGTTTGCTGCCGCAACTGCCACCACAACCTATCTGAAGCCCATCTTTGCGCAGGCGCAATCCCCTGCTCCGCGCTCGCCAAATGACAATATCCATCTGGCGTTGATTGGAGCGGGCATTCAGGGCCAGTTTGATACCGGCGTCGCAGTGCAGGTGCCGGGAGTGAAACTGGTTGCCGTGGCTGACTGTTATGATGGCCGCCTTACGCATGCGAAGGAGCTCTGGGGACAGGATGTGTTCACTACGCGCGACTACCGCGAGATTCTTACGCGCTCCGATGTGGACGCTGTTCTGATTGCTACTCCCGACCATTGGCACAAGCAGGCCGCGGTAGACGCGATGAAGGCGGGCAAGGACGTTTATCTGGAAAAGCCCATGATTCATCTCTACAGCGATGGGCCGGAGATCATTGAAACAGCGCGCAAGACCAACCGTATACTCCAGGTAGGCAGTCAGCGTGTAAGTTCTGTGGTCTATGCAAAGGCGAAGGAACTGCTTGCTTCGGGTATTATCGGCAAGCTGAATATGGTCAGCGCATACTGGGACCGCAACTCTGCGATTGGCGCGTGGGACTACTCGATACCGCTTGACGCCTCAGAACAAACCTGCGACTGGCCGCGTTTTCTGGGTACTGCGCCTAAGATTCCCTGGAACGCGGAACGCTTCTTCCAATGGCGTAAGTGGAAGGACTACGGCTCCGGGGTTGCCGGCGACCTGTTTGTGCATCTTTTCAGCGGCACGCATTTCATCACCGGGGCGAATGGCCCTACACGCGCGATGGCCACAGGCGGGCTGCGCTACTGGAAAGATGGCCGAGATGCCTACGACGTACTGCTTGCACTGTTCGATTATCCGCAGGAATTCAACCTGGCCCTGCGCGTGAACTTTGTAGACGGCGGCGAAGAGAGCGAAGGCTTTCTCTTTACCGGATCGGAGGGCCAGATGGCGATTGCCGGGAATACCGTTACGGTCACACGCGTCCCTCCGGCAACCGAGCCGGGCTACACGGTCTCGACTTTTGCCGACGCGATGCAACAGCAATATCTGGAGGAATACCGGAAGAAGTATCCGC
>DASRBV010000414.1:0-3338 GCA_035653455.1 Pseudacidobacterium sp.
AACCCGCATTGGCCCTACATCGCCGGAACAGACGATCAGCGTCTCCGTCATTGTGCGGCGAAAGAACCCATTGAACCTGAACGAACTCAAAGGCCGCCGCCTCTCGCACGAAGAATTCAATGCTCAATACGCAGCAGACCCATCGGACTTTGATCGCATCCGCACCTTTGCGCAGAATCACAATCTTGCAGTAGCTGAAGCTGCATCGAGCCTTGCACGAAGGACAATTGTGCTGCGCGGCACGGCTTCCAACATGGAAAAGGCCTTTGGCGTGGCCCTGCATGATTATGAGGGTGACAAACACAAGAAGCGGTTTCATTGCTTTGAAGGGGCCATTACTCTTCCTGAAGATATATCGGGAATCGTTGAAGCGGTGCTCGGGCTTGACGCACGTCCCATTGCTCAACCACATTTTCGGAAATTGGACGCAAGCGCGCAGGCCACTCCGCAACCGTTGACTGCACCGCAGGTGGCGCAGCTTTACAGTTTCCCTGCCAATCTGGACGGTACAGGCCAGACCATCGGTATTCTTGAACTCGGCGGCGGCTATACAGACAGCGACCTGCAAACGTATTTCCAGGGACTCGGCCTGAACACTCCCACAGTAACTGCTGTTTCCGTAGATGGCGCAACCAATTCTCCTGGTGACCCAAGCGGCGCCGACGCCGAGGTCGAACTGGATATTCAGGTGGCCGGGGCCGTTGCTCCTGGCGCAAGTATCGCTGTCTATTTTGCTCCCAACAGCGACCAGGGATTTATTGACGCCATCACCACTGCCGTCCACGACACGGCGAACAAGCCATCTACACTTTCCATCAGCTGGGGCGGGCCGGAATCAAGCTGGTCGCAGTCTTCCATGACCGCGCTCGACAACGCCTGCCAGTCCGCCGCCGCTCTCGGCGTCACCATCACCGTTGCATCCGGTGACAGTGGTTCAAGCGACGGCACCAGTACCAACACGGTGGACTTCCCTGCATCCAGCCCGCATGTGCTCTCTTGCGGCGGAACAGAGCTGCTCGCCAACGGCAACCAGATTTCGCAGGAGGTGGTCTGGAACGACCAGTCCTCCGGCGGAGGCGCAACAGGAGGCGGCTTTAGCGCTACCTTCTCAGTACCCTCATGGCAGACCAGCGCCGTGCCTTCAGGAAGCACAGGACGCGGTGTCCCTGATGTCGCCGCAAATGCGGCCCCCGCCACCGGGTACAACGTTGTCGTTGACGGCCAGCAGGAAACTGTAGGAGGCACCAGCGCTGCTGCTCCGCTGTGGGCGGGACTGATTGCGCTCATCAATCAGCAGCTTGTACAACAAGGAAAGCAGACCGCAGGTTTCATAAACCCCACACTCTACCAAAACGGGAGCGACTTCCACGACATCACACAGGGCAACAACGGGGCCTACTCCGCTGGCCCCGGCTGGGACGCCTGCACCGGACTCGGCTCTCCCAATGGAACAGCGCTTCTATCAGCACTGAGTCAATAATCCACAGAAAGTGATAACGAAGAGTGTCTCTGCGAATCCAGCACGAGCGGCCATGAAATCGAGCGCAAAAAAGCCAAACGGCTTCCGGAAACTCCGGAAGCCGCGACTCACTTCCATGAAGCAGACGGAATGACGAACATTCCGCTTTCTCCTTTAAATTCGTTACGCCGTAACTTCAATGCCCATAGAGCGCGCCGTACCTTTGATGCTCTTCACGGCCGCTTCAACTGAAGCTGCATTCAAGTCAGGCATTTTCTGCCTGGCGATCTCGAGAACCTGGGCCTCGGTCACCTTGCCGACCTTGTTCTTGTTCGGAGTACCCGATCCCTTCGCCAGGTTCGCCGCCTTCTTGAGCAGCACCGATGCCGGAGGCGTCTTGGTAACGAACGTGAAGCTGCGGTCCTGATACACGGTGATGACGACCGGAATGATGAGGCCCGCCATCTCCTTGTTCTGAGTACGCGCGTTGAACTGCTTGCAGAACTCCATAATGTTGACCTGGGCCTGGCCAAGCGCCGGTCCCACCGGAGGCGCTGGCGTCGCTTTCCCCGCTTCAATCTGGAGCTTTACTTGTGTCTGGACTTTCTTTCCTGTTGCTGGAGGCATTTCTGAACCTTTCTACGGCAGCTACTAGCATCTAGCTAATAACTTTTAGCCAAATTCACGTATTTGCAGCAGAGCATCTCAAGAGGTAGAAGGCTCTTTGATTTGCGTCTGCTATTCGTGGGCCAAAGCCCACTCAATCAGCAGCCCTTAAACTGAAAGCTGGTAGCTAACAGCCAGAAGCTAAAAGCTGCTCTTAAACCACCTTTTCCACCTTGTTGAACTCAAGCTCAACAGGGGTGGAGCGTCCGAAAATCGTCACCATCACCTTGAGGGTCTCACGGTCTTCATTGACCTCGTCCACAATGCCATTGAAATTGGCAAATGGCCCTTCAGTGATGCGTACCGACTCGTTCTTCTCAAACTTGACCTTAAGCCGCGGCTTCTCTTTCGAAACCTCGGTGCGGAAGAGGATCGAGCTGACCTCTTCTTCGCTCAACGCCACAGGGCTGTCACCCGTTCCCAGAAAGCCCGTTACGCGCGGCGTGTTCTTAATTACGTGCCACAGGTCGTTGTCGAGGTCCATCTCGACCAGCACATATCCGGGCAGGAATACCCTCTCGACGGTGCGCTTCTTCCCGTTGACAATCTCAGTCACCGGCTCGGTGGGAATCATCACGCGGCCAATTCTGTTCTGCAAACCGAATGCCTGCACACGCGTCTCGATAGATTCCTTTACCTTGCGTTCAAAGCCGGAGTACGCGTGGATGATGTACCACTTGAAACGCTCGTTGGCTGGTGGCTCGAGTTGTCCGGGAGCTTCGCCACCGGTATTTCCATTCTGGATATCTTCCGCCATGTTCCTTCTTTCAACCCGCCTATTGCGTGCCACCCAGCCAGTGCAACAGCCACTTCAGTGCGTTGCCAAAAACCGAATCAATCACGTAAAAATATGCCGCGAAGACAAACACCGTCACAATCACCACGGCCGTAGTGGACTGGACTTCTGAACGCGAGGGTGTCACCACTTTGCGCATCTCATTGCGCACGTCTTTCAGAAAATCAGTGGCGCGCGTCAGGTAACCTGTCACGCGATTTGGTTCGCCGCCTTCGTTTGTGGCCAACGCAGCTGCCTTTGCCATGGACTTTTTCTTTTCTGCTACGGGCATCTCGCCCAACCTCTGCGGACACGCCGCATCTTTCTCATTCAAATCTGGCAGGGGCGGAGGGATTCGAACCCCCAAGTCCGGTTTTGGAGACCGGCAGTTTAACCGTTGAGCTTACGCCCCTGTTCGAGTTGCCTGCTTGTCAGTCC
>DASRBV010000415.1:0-6795 GCA_035653455.1 Pseudacidobacterium sp.
CTTTTCAATCTCCAGATAAAGATTGGTAATGTCCAACTCATCACGCAATGGGACTTCGTAGGCGCCATCATCATCGAGTGTAGCGCGCAGGAAATCCGCAAGCCGTGCAATCATGCGGTTCGCTGTTGCCGTGTCATGCTCGTAGACCAGGGTGGAAATCGAGTTCAGCGTGTTGAAGAGAAAATGCGGATGGATTTGATATTGCAGGGCCTTTAATTCCGCCTGCCGCACCAGCGATTCCATGTGCAACAGCCGCTCTCGCTCATCGCTTTGCGCGCGGTAATACTTGATGATGAAGTAGAGCGCGCTCCAGAGCGCCAGCACAAATGCAGGACTGATGGCGTTGGCGAATGTCGCCCTCCATTCAAACTTCTCCCACGATGGCATCATGTACGTCGCGTCCAGCCACAACAGGAGCGTTCCGCAGACCCATCCCAGCAGGTAGCAACTGATCGCAGTCCTTCTGACGATCCGCGGCCATAGTGCCTGTTCGCGCCACAAACGCCTGCAAACAATGCGCTGTGCAAAGCTGGCAAAAAAGCAGATGGCGCAAAAGACCGTTTTATAGAGCAGCTCTTCGCGCAGTTCTTTCGACGGCAAAAAGCTCAGTAGCTGGACAATGAAATAGGCCAGCCAGCCTCCGGCCTGGAGCTGCCAGAAGGAGAGTCGCCGCCGTTTGCCAGTAATTTCCACAGCAAAAAACATGGTATCCGGAAAAGGCTGCATAAGCATATTTCCGTCAGTGCCGCGCGACGCAAAATTTGCACGGTTGAACGCGACGCAAGCGTTTGCATTGTTTCCTGCACCCTGAAATGGCACGAAAAGATGAATCGTGCGAAAAGAACATTGACCCTGAAGGCATAAAATCTTTCCCAGGTGCATCTTTTGCCCTATAAGACCGCCATGTACACGATCAACCGTATTGCCTGCATCTGCATGGCACTGTTTTTGGGCACATCATTCAGCGTTGCCCAGACCACATCCGGCCCCCTCACCGCCAACACATTTAGCAATCCTCTGCTCCATACCGGTCCTGATCCGTGGGTGGTCTGGTGGAAGGGCTTTTACTATTACTCGAATTCCACAGGCACCAATCTGACTCTTCGCAAAACGGCCGACATCACAGATCTTGAACATGCAGAGACGAAAGTGGTTTGGACACCTGGTCCTGGACATCCGTGGTCGCATGATCTGTGGGCGCCTGAGCTTCATCGCTGGGGCAGGAAATGGTATATCTACTTCGCCGCCGATGCTGGCGACAATGCCACCCACCGGATCTACGTCGTCGAGAACGAGAATGACGATCCGATCAAGGGCACCTGGAACCTCAAAGGCCAGGTAAAAGACCCAAGTGACAAGTGGGCCATTGATGCCACAGTATTCCAACTGCGTGGACAGCACTATATGGTCTGGTCGGGCTGGAAAGGCGATACGGACGGCGAACAGGACCTCTTTATTGCCCACATGAGCAACCCCTGGACGATTGACTCGCCGCGAACGCTGATTTCAGCCCCAACCTACCCCTGGGAAACGCACGGCGATCTACCGGGCAGGCACGTAAGCGTAAATGAAGGCCCGGAAGCATTGGTGCATGATGGAAAAATCTTTATTGTCTATTCGGCATCCGGCTGCTGGACGGACTTCTACAGTCTGGGTGTGCTGGAGGCAGACATTCAGGCTGACCTGCTCGATGCCCGAAGCTGGAAGAAATTCGATCATCCTTTCCTGAGCACAGATGCAGAAGCCCATGCCTTTGGACCGGGGCACAACGGCTTCTTCACTTCCCCCGATGGCAGGCAGAACTGGATCATCTATCACGCCAATCCCGGACCTGACGAAGGCTGCGGGGACCTTCGGTCGCCTCGCATTCAGCCTTTCACCTGGAACCCTGATGGTTCTCCGAACTTCGGCAAACCCGTTCCCCTGGGCAGACCGCTTGAAAAACCTGCGCGCTAAACTCTACCACTCACCCGCACGCTGCATTTTGCGAATTTTGCGCAGCAGCAGGTCCCGCTTCAGCGCGCTGACACGAAAAATGAAAAGGACCCCATCAAGGTGGTCAATTTCGTGCTGGAAGGCCCGGGCCAGAAGCTCTTCCCCGTCTATCTCAAACCACTTTCCTTCAACGTCCTGTGCGCGCACGCGGACTTTATGGGCACGGGAGACCTTTTCGCGGATTTCCGGAAGACTCAGGCAACCCTCTTCTTCCACCTGCCTGCCTTCTTTGTGGATGATTTCCGGATTAATAAGGACGATTTTTTCTTTGGGATCTTTCTGGAAACTCAGATCAATGACTGTTAGCCGCTTTGACACGCCAATCTGGGGCGCGGCCAGGCCGATTCCCTGAGCGGCATACATGGATTCAAACATGTCGTCCACAAGTTTCCGGAGCTCATCGTTGAACTCGGTGACGGGTTCCGTGGGACGCTGAAGAACCGGGTCTGGATATTTGACGATTTCTCGGATCATTTACTTCTGTTCGATTTATGGTTTGGCCCTGTTCAAAAAGCGCGAATCTGCTCCACGTAACCATCATAGTTACGTTTCAACTCGCGCAGTGAGTCGCCGCCGAATTTCTCCAGCACCAGCCGGGCAAAGGCCAGCGCCACCATGGCCTCTGCGGCAACTCCCGCCGCCGGGACAACACACACATCGCTGCGTTCGTAGGCCGCCTTTGTGGTCTCCCGCGTGTCGAAGCGCACTGATTGCAGTGGGCGGCGCAAGGTTGAAATCGGTTTTAAATATCCACGCACGATAATGTCTTCTCCGTTGGAGATGCCGCCTTCCACACCGCCGGCATTGTTTCGCTCGCGAGTAAAGCGCGTGCGCGGGCCATCTGGCAGTTCACTCGCGTATCCAATAGCATCGTGCACCTCGGAGCCGAAGGACTCCGCCGCTGTAACACCTCGCCCAATTTCGACTGCTTTGACTGCCTGCAGAGACATGACAGCCTGGGCAAGAATTCCGTCCAGGCGCTCGTCCCAATTCGCATGGGTGCCGATACCCGCGGGCGCGTTGTGAATCACTACCTCAAAGACCCCGCCCACGGTATCACCCGTGCGCAGGACCTTGTCTACTTCTTCTTTCATGCGCGCCTCGGCTTCCGCATCCACGCAGCCCAGCAGCACTTCGTCCCTCTCCCGCAAAGCCGCGATTTCTTCCCAAGCGGCGTCGCGTTCAAGTTCGGCATGACCCACGCGGATGACGTGGCTTCCAATCTCTATTCCCAGCGAAAGCAGAAGCAGCTTCGCCAGGGCCCCGGCAGCCACGCGCGCAGTAGATTCACGGGCCGAAGCGCGTTCCAGCACATAACGGGCATCAGGAAAATCGTACTTGAGAGCACCGGCAAGGTCGGCGTGACCCGGGCGCGGCGAGGCGACAGCTTTGTGCTTCGCAGGGTCGCCCTTCTCTACCGGCAGCACTTCAGTCCAGTTTTTCCAGTCACGGTTTTCGATTTCGATAGCAACGGGCGAGCCGATGGTCTTGCCGTGGCGCACTCCGGAGAGAATATGTGCCGTGTCCTGCTCAATGCGCATGCGTCCGCCGCGGCCATAGCCCTGCTGGCGCCGCCATAACTCACGGTTGATAAAACTTAAGTCAACTTCAATACCGGCCGGAAGCCCGGAAACCAAAGCAATCAGACTCTCGCCGTGCGACTCACCTGCGGTAGAAAAACGTAACATTTGCGTGATTTACCAATTTTGATTGTAGCGCAGCAGCCATCTCACTTTCTTTCTGCATCTCGAACGGCCCAGGACCATGGATACAGGCGATACGGCACTTTTGTTCCTGTCCTGATGCTTCGCCGGGACGATCCGGGGAAACATTGATGACCTCCACAATTTCCGCGCCTTGCAGAACATACTTTATTGGAAGTTCTTATCTCTCCCTGACGCTGTTCTTACGGAGTGGAGCATTTTCGAAGCGCGACACTCTTTAACGGAAACAGATAGATGTCTTTCTGGTAAACACGAAGAATTTACTCAATGAAATGAGAAATCTGCGCATCTGTGCATCCAGGCACCTCTTTTCCCGCGGAAGAAAGCCGGCTTCTAAATACTTTAATTTTTATAGATTTATAGCATCGGACATCTTTATGGCTTTTTGTTTGCATCTGTGAGAAACGCAACTGATGCGAGACTTGCGTGTTCAGTTGAAATGCAAGTGAGGAAAGGCCCATGAAATATCTTCCGTTGTTTGCAGCAGCATTTTTCACGTTCGGCATACATGCACAAACGGCTTCTACCGCGGCAGGCACTCAGAGCACCGTACAAACCGCGCCTTCCAGCCAGGTGAGTGGCTCAACAGCGTCACAGGCGAATGCCGTGGTCGAGGGACAGAAGGCATCTGCCGCTCAGGCCACAAATCTGTCCGCCGAGCTGACCAGGAAAGTAGATACGAAAAACGCAAAAGTCGGCGACGAAGTAGTTGCGCGGACCACCAGTGCAGCACAACTGAGCGACGGGACAAAATTGCCTAAGGGAACACGCCTGTTAGGAAAAGTGACGGATGTTCAGGCGAAGTCGGCGGAACAGAAAGAATCACGGCTGGCATTTACATTTGATCGCGCTGTGCTGCGAAGCGGCCGCACGCTGCCAATCCACGCTACTGTGATGTCGTTGAGCGCTCCTGTATCAGCCGCAGCCATGGCGGAAAATGATGATTCCATGAGTGCCGGCCCTGCGCCCGCTCCTGTCGCAACATCAGCAGGTGGACGCGCTTCGGGCGGTGGTCTTCTGGGCGGAGGCGCACTGCGTGGAGCCGGGAGCGCGCTAGGTGGCGTAACATCCACTGCAGGCAATACTCTGCACACAACGACAGCTTTAGGATCACAGGCTGTACATCAGACCACCGATACCGTCAGGGAACAGGTGACAAACATGCCTGGAGTCAATTTCACCTCTGAAGCCGGCGCCAGCAACAGCGCAGAGCTGAATGCTCAGGGAAAGAACATTTCTCTGGTGACAGGAACGCAGATGATGCTGAATGTTTCTGCGTCGAAGCAGTAGCACCAATCTGCCTTGCACGACAAAAGCGGTCCGCAGTGGGCCGCTTTTGCTTTATTCAGGGGTTATAAATTCCCGCGAGCAGCCTGTTCGCGCTCGATGGCTTCAAACAGCGCCTTGAAGTTGCCTTTCCCAAAGCTGCGGCTGCCTTTGCGCTGGATGATCTCATAGAAGAGTGTCGGGCGGTCTTCTACCGGACGCGTAAAGATCTGCAACATATATCCTTCATCATCGCGGTCTGCAAGGATTCCAAGCTTTTCCAGCTCCTGAATCGGCTCGTCAATTTTCCCGACTCGCTTTTCCAGCTCCGTGTAATACGTATGCGGTACCTTGAGGAATTCAACTCCCTGTGCCTGGAGCTGCGAAACCGTGTGCAGAATATCGTTCGTTGCCATGGCAATGTGCTGCACGCCCGGGCCGTGATAAAACTCCAGATACTCTTCTACCTGCGATTTCCTGCGGCCTTCGGCTGGTTCGTTGATGGGGAACTTCACGCGTCCATTGCCATTCGCCATGACTTTCGACATAAGCGCAGAGTATTCCGTCGAAATGTCCTTATCGTCAAAATGCTGATAAAGCGAGAACCCCATCACATCCGCATAGAAATCCACCCAGCGGTTCATCTCATTCCAGCCGACGTTTCCCACCATATGGTCAACGTGCAGCAGCCCGACCGGACGCGCAAGTTTGTCTTCTTCCACTGGGCGATATCCCGGCATAAAGACGCCTTTGTACTCACTGCGCTCAACAAAGGTATGGACAGTATCGCCATAGGTGGCAATTGTGGAAAGCCTTACGACGCCATGCTCATCGCGCAACTCAAACGGTTCACGAATGCTCCGCGCGCCGCGCTTTGTCGTCTCCTTCCATGCATATTTCGCATCATCTACCCACAGCGCGATGTCGTGTACACCATCCCCATGCCGATGCACATGCTCAGCGATCTCACCGTCAGGCCGAAGCGGAGTCGTAAGCACAAAACGAATCTTGCCCTGTTGCAAAACATAAGAAGCGCGGTCACGAACACCGGTTTCAGGCCCGGCATAAGCAACGAGCCTCATTCCGAAAGCGAGCCGGTAATAATAGGCAGCCTGCCGCGCATTGCCAACATAGAACTCAACATAATCGGTCCCGTTGAGCGGGAGAAAATCTTTTTGCGTTTGCACTTCCGGATGCGCAAGAGTGGACATCGAAGTTACTCCATCGAATGAATTAGAAGCGCCAGCCAACGGTTCCTGCTCCTATGGCGACCTATTAACATATACCGTTGAGAGCACAGTTGGAAAGGGCAGGAGTGTGCATCCATGTCATTCAAAACTGCGGGCCATGATGTCCTGCTGATCATTGACGTTCAGAACGATTTCTGCCCCGGCGGCGCTCTCGCCGTCCCCCACGGAGACGAGATTGTCCCAGTCATCAACCAGCTTGCGCAACAGTTCGCCCACGTCATTCTTACGCAGGACTGGCACCCAAAAGGCCATCTGTCTTTTGCTTCACGCCATCCTGGAAAGTCCCCTTTTGATGTGGTCGAAGTTTCCTATGGACCGCAGACGCTCTGGCCCGACCACTGCATACAGGCAAGTCGCGGAGCAGAGTTTCACCCCGACCTGAAGGTCCCGCATGCGGAACTGGTCCTGCGCAAAGGCTTCCGGCCCGAAATTGATTCGTACTCGGCCTTTCAGGAAAACGACAGGAAAACAAAAACCGGTCTTGAAGGTTATCTGCGCGAGCGCGGATTTCAACGGGTATTTCTCGCGGGGCTTGCCTATGACTATTGCGTGCGGTATTC
>DASRBV010000416.1:0-5354 GCA_035653455.1 Pseudacidobacterium sp.
ACGAGCATGCTCTCCGGGGAGGTGAAGCGAAAGGCTGCCCGGCGAGTGCCCCGGCGTGTGCAGGACCTCCAGAGAAAGCGATCCCCATCGCAGCCGGTCGCCTTCCTTTAAAAATTGATCCACTTCCACCATGCCGGGCGCTTCCACGCCGAGCCATGCGGCCTGCGTGGCAAGGTTCTGATAGAGCGGCAGGTCGGCTTCGTGCATCAATACCGGCGCGCCTGTCAGTTCGCGGAGCTTCTTCAGCCCACCGACGTGGTCAATGTGCGCGTGCGTGGCGATGATGTACTTTACGGTGAGATCGTGCCGCGCGAGAATCTTCTGCACACGCTCGATCTCATCGCCGGGATCGATGACAATTGCCTCCCTGATCTCGTCATCGGCCACCACCGAGCAATTACACTGAAGCAGGCCAACGGGAAGAATTTCGTGAAGCATAGCAACTGAAATTCTAGTCCAGTGCGTCAAAGGCGTGCACACTTATTTCAAGGGCATGGTGCTCTACCGTTGCAATGCGCCGCCGGGGCTTATCTCGCCATGCGTCCACGTGAAGGTGGACGCGATGTGAACCGATATTGCTGACGCACTGAACTGGTGTAGCGTAGCAAAAGAAGCTAGACAAAGTCTATGGATTGGCACTCGGAGCGACGGGCCTCGGCATTTCTTTTCGAGGAAAAACCGCGCTGCTTCGTTTTGCTCTGCGTGGTCTTGATGTGCCTGATGACGGTGCTTATTTCAGTTACATGACACCGGCGGTCTTGGCGCTCTCTTTTGCGGGATTGCAAATGGCACAGATTTTCGATGGTCAAGTTCGCGGTGCAAGTCCGGAGTCGGCCAGGCATGCTCGCCACGATAAGTCATGAAAGCAAACGACCGCCCGTTGACTTGTCTCCGAGGGCTTTTTATACTCAAGCCGGAATGAGCAAGGCAAAGGAGGGGTTGTGGCAGCACTCAGCAAGGTTGAAATTCAGCAGAAGCTGAAAGACATGCGCGGCTGGTCGCACATGGGAAAAGCCATCCAGAAGCGGTACACGCTGAAGTCCTTCATGCCCGCCATCTCACTGGTGAACAAGATCGCCGAACTCGCTGAAAAGGCCGGACACCATCCCGACATCACAATCAACTACAACGTGGTGGGCATCTCTCTTTCCACGCACAGCGAAGGCGGCGTCACCCAGAAGGATTTCGACCTCGCGCGACAGATCGACCAGTTGGCGGAAGCCCAATCGTAGGATGGCCTGCTTTTCGCCGCATTCGGAACAAAAGGGACCCGCGGGCAGCAGATCCATCCACGACATAAGGAAAACGTAATGGCAACATTTGCGCAGTGGGTCCACCTGAGCGCCGCGGTGATCGGCGTGGGAGGAATGGCCTTCATGCTTTTCGTTCTTTTCCCCTCGGCCGACGTTCTCGACGAAGAGCGGCGCAACGGTCTGCTGAAGGCCGTATTCAGCCGGTTCCGCTGGGTTTCGTGGACAGTCATCCTGCTGTTGCTGGCTTCGGGGCTTTACAACGTCAAACTGGTCTGGCTTGTCCCCTGGGGGCCTTACTGGAAATTCCTGACCGCCAAAATCGTGCTTGCGTTGCTCATCTTCATCATCGTTTTGTGCCTCACCATCCCTCTGAGCATCTTCAATGGGTTCCGTCGCCGCCGCGCCCTGTGGCTCTCGATCGCCTTCGGACTCGCCATGGCAGTGATCCTGATCTCGGCCTACCTGCGCCGAGGGTGATCCGTCAGGAAATACGGGAAGGTAGCCTGCTGCCTCCGACCGCTTTGCCCTGTACGTTACGGACTTGCGCCTTCCAGACGGCAAGAACTGCATTTACTCTGTTAATGCGCCACAAACTTTGCAACTTCGAGTTGCCCCGTCTTGTCTGATCTCAGGAACAGCAATTCGTTCTGTGGATCCATGCAAGCTGGAATGCCAGCCGTAGATGGCACGTCGTACGTCTCGAGGATCGACCCAGTCTGCGGGTCAATCACCGCAAAAATCGGATGGAGTCGCTCATTCCGGGGCGCCGTTGGTGCCTGAGAGAATTCTACGAACAGTCTTCCATCCTGCGTAAAGCTCCCCAGTGTGGGCCACATGCCGGGTTGGGAAAGTGTCATGGTGCGCTCGTCAAGAACTCTGCCGTCGGGTGAGATCGAGTAGAGCAGGGGCGGGTAGCTCGCACGCAGCAGATAGACGTTTCCATCCAACCCACCCATCAACACGCTTCCGATAACGCCCTGTGCCCAAAAGGTCCCCGGCTTGGCCGTGGCGACCGATTGCTCCGGGCCAGTTGCGCCGGTAGCTCCGGCCGGGCTCCCTTTCTTAGGTGCCGTCTCAGCCGCCGCATTGGGAGGTGGCGTAATATCGTTCGGTAAACTGAGCGGCCCGACGTAGGCTCCGTCACGGTCAAAAATACCCGTAAACGGCTTTGAAGGCCGGTAATGAGAGCGCCCTGCTTCATCTTCCTCTGCCGCTCCCTCCAGACCCGTCACGAGCACATTCCCATCAAGAAACACTGCAAACTTAAACGCCAGGAACGGCAGATCAGAAGGGGGGGTGAGTTTGATGATGGAATCCACAGAAGCATCGTGATTGTACTTGACAATCAGATTAACCGGAAAGTGCGGAGGCTTGCAGCCGTCTTTGTAAGGGCAAGCTTGGACAAGCGCGAAAACATCTCCGCGGGGCGTCACATAAAAGCCCTGGTCAAAGTGCGAGGAATAGTCTCCCAATGGAGGGTATTGAAACCGGGTCGCACTTTTTGACTCCATGGAAAGTTTGGTGAGCGGAGGACGGTTGCCCGATCGAGCGTTTTGCTCGATAAACTCTAAAGACGGGGTCGATTCGAAATATACATTCCCATCGGCATCGCACTGCGTCCCTGCGAAAACAGCGACTGGCCCCGGAACGCCAAAGTCGGCTGTGCCGGCAGACTCGAGCTCCCGTACTGGCGGGGACTCGGCGCGTTGTTTAGTTTGTCGTTCTTTTTGGACCTCACCTTGCGAGGTACGCAGGCGTCCCGCTGTCAGGGAGAATCCCGTCAGGATCATCACGAAAACAAGCCCGGAATGCCTTCGACAAGACATGACGTTCTTCCTCCTTTCTCCAACGGCTTTGCCGAGGCGCTTCAGGCAATAAGACCTGAAACGCCCCAGTCTCTAAGCGCAAATCATGTTAGCGGTCCTTTGCTATCTCCATAAACGAGTAATTCCCATCGCACCCGCGCACGTAAGCGTAAAGCGGAGGGCGGTACGCGGATTAGGCTGAGGGAGGCTGCTTCGTGGGTGACGCTAAACTGCAGTTTGTGCCGGTGAAAAGCCAGTCTGTGTAAGTGCCGCACTCACAAACCACGCACTGGCTTTGGATGGTTTCGCCGGTGTAGTAGCTGTAGCCGCAAACGTGGAACAAACAGGAGCCTGACGGGCAATTAACTTGAACATCGTCCAGGGAAAGACAGCAGCCGTACTGGCCATATGTGCACGAGGCCACGAACTGAGAGCTTAATATTAGCGCGGCCCCAATGGTTAAAATTACCCCAAACCAACACTTATTTTTGGGTCTTTGGGGGTCATGAATCACCTCCACGCGCAAAGGTTGGAATGTTGAAGAGATTCTATTCAGCGGATGTTACCATGTCAATGCCTTGTTACAAGTTTGTATAACAAGCTGTAGAGTCGATATTGACAATCTGTTTAACTCTTCCACCGCTTTAAGGGAGACCCGCTGCAAGGGCCGGCCCCAATCTGATGGATAGTGCCATCTCCATAGGTCTTACGGGCGCAGAAGGATCTTGCCGAAGAAATCACGGCTCTCCATCTTCCTCTGTGCTTCGCGTGCCTCCGACAGTGGAAACACGGAGTCAATGACCGCCTTCAGCCTGCGCTGCCCGACCAGTTTGAGGACGTCCGTTAATTCTCCTTTGCCGCCCATGAATGAACCGAGGACCGCGCGTTGCCGTCCGAACAGCGCCTGAACATTGAGCTTGACCTCGCCGCCGGTCGTCACGCCGCAGGTCACCAGTCGCCCGTAGGTCGCCAGCGAATTGAAACATTCGTCCCAAACGGCCTGGCCGACGTGCTCGACAATCACGTCCACGCCACGCTTCGCGGTCAGACGCGAGACTTCTTCGGAGATGGATTGCTTCGAGTGGTTGATGCCATCATCCGCGCCCAGTTCGCGCGCTTTCGCAAGTTTTGCATCGGTCCCGGCGGTTGCAATCACGCGGCACCCAAAAAGTTTCGCGATCTGTAGGGCTGCGCTGCCGACGCCCGAGCCTGCTCCGATCACCAGCACATCCTCACCGGGTTGCAGCCTCGCACGCGTGAACAGCATGTGCCACGCCGTCAGGAAGACGAGCGGTACGGCAGCCGCCTCATCGAAGGTCAGGTCGCCGGGAATTGGAATCACATTGGCTGCGGGGGACTTTACGTATTCCGCGTAGCCGCCGTCCACCATCACCCCGAAAAGCGTGTAGCTGCGGCAGGCGCTGTCGAGCCCTTTCCAGCAGGCCTCGCACAATCCGCAACTGATTCCGGGAGCCAGCAGGACCCTGTCCCCCGGCTTGACGTGAGGTACCAGATTTCCCGCTTGTGCAACTTCGCCTGAAATGTCGCTGCCCACAATGTGCGGCATCGGAAGCTGCCAGGCGCGCACGCCCGTGCGCAGCCAAAGATCAAGATGGTTCAGCGCGCACGCCTTGACCCTCACCAGCACTTCGTTTGCCTGGATTTGCGGCTCGGGCGCGTCTTCGTATTTCAAAACATCCAACCCGCCGTGCTCATGGAACCGGACCGCTTTCATTCAAAACCTCCTGATTCAGATGCTGGTATGTTAACAAATCTTGACAGGTCCACCGACCGGGGCATTGTCACTTGAGCGACGGAAAGAAGCACCCGCGCAATATTCCGAAGGGAACAAGGCCGGCGCAGAAAATCTTACGCGTCCTCCCTTTTGGCGTCTTTGCACACCGGCGTGATGCTTTTTGTCATGAAATGAAAGCAGAGTGCTGATTGACAACAATACCGTGCCAGATTAACCTGAAAATAATTTTATGAGCGACGTTTTCAGCGAAATTGTGAAGCTGCGGAAAGAGGGTCGCAGGGGAGCGCTCGCCACGATTATTCAGGTGCAAGGTTCAATCCCCAGTTACGAGTGCTCCAAGATTCTGATTCGCGATGACGGTTCGATTGTCGGAACGGTGGGTGGCGGATGCGTCGAGGCCGATGTCTGGGCGGCAGCGCAGGATGTGATGCGGGAGGAGAAGCCTCGCCGCCTGCACTTCAACCTGAACGCCAATCCGGAGTATGACACGGGACTGGTTTGCGGCGGCTCGCTCGATATTTTTATCGAGCCGATCCTGGC
>DASRBV010000417.1:0-7026 GCA_035653455.1 Pseudacidobacterium sp.
AGGACTACGCGCGAATCTTTTCATCACTGATTTCATCCAAAAGAGGAAACCGGGAGATGAAACGATGGCGGCTTTTTGTGCATGTTGCGGAGCAGAAATTACACCTAAGGCAGAGGCTTGTGCAGTATGCGGCACTCCGCAACACGGGAGCCTGCCTGTGAAATTTTCAGAAACATTGGGTGGTCGCAAGACCCTCTCAACGGGACCTGGAGATACCGCCTCAGGTGAGCGCGCAAGTGTTTCCGGGGGCCCTGACTGAAGCGGTCTGACTTCAAAAAGCAGGTTCTGCGCTTCTCCGAGGATGACAATTGTTGGTCAGCGTGGCATGTCGCGGTGCGCTGTTTTCACGCGATAGCCTTCTTTCCCCAGACGCTTCCCGATTTCTTCGGCAATCATCACAGAGCGGTGCTGGCCTCCGGTGCATCCAAAGGCAATGGTCAGATAACTCTTTCCTTCATGGATGTAGTGCGGAAGGAGATAGAGTAGCAGTTTTGTTACGCGATCGAGAAACTCGCGCGTTTGCGGAAACTTGCGAAGATATGCAACCAGTTTTGGATGTTTGCCGGTGAGGGGGCGGAACTCCGGTATAAAGTGCGGATTCGGCAGGAAGCGCACGTCAAAGACCAGATCAGCTTCGAGCGGAATTCCGTTCTTATATCCAAAACTGATGGAGGAGATAAGAAGGTCTTTGCCATCGCCTGTTCCTGCAAATTTGTCCTGAATATAAGCACGCAATTCGTGGACATTAAAATTCGAAGTATCAATGATTACATCTGCAACGTTGCGTACCGGATCGAGCAGCTTGCGCTCAGAGCGGATTGCAGAGGCCACCATCTCCTGCCGGCCAAGCGGATGCGGACGCCGCGTTTCAGAAAAGCGGCGGAGAAGCACTGGTTCAGACGCTTCAAGATAAACCACCGTTGCGGGCAGGATGTGCCGGATGTGCGTGAGCATCTGCGGAAAGCGTTCAAGGCCCCTGCCTTCGCGCGCGTCCACTACCAGAGCGGCCCTGGTGGTTGTGGCCGATTCTCCAATCAGTTCGGCAAAACGTGGGACAAGCTCGATCGGCATGTTGTCCACCGCGTAATAGCCCATGTCTTCAAACGCTTTGAGCGCAGAAAGCTTTCCTGAGCCGGAAAGGCCAGTGATAATGACGAGCACGCGGGACTCAACCGGCACCAGAGCCGGAGAGTCTTTCTTCTTTTTTGCGGGACCACCTGCTGTTTTGCGCGCAGATTTGGACGGCATGTGCCCATCGTACCATTGGTTTCACCGGTTAGTAGCGGGTTGTTAGCTCCCAGTTCCCAGTTGTTAGTCCCCAGTTTCCAGATGTCAGTCCTCAGTTGGTGGCATATTGGAGACTATCAACTGAAAACTGTGGACCAATAACTGGCGGCTGAGGACTGGTGACTACTCACGGTGCTTCGATCAGTTCCATTTTGCCGTCACGTTTGCGATGCAGCACCTTTACCTGGCCTTCATGGTCGCGGAAGACGAACACGTCACGGTCGCGGAACTCTGCTTCTTTGACGGCTTCCTCCAGGGTCATGGGCCGGATGGCTACGGAATCCGCTGATCGCACGATGTGCGGTTCGTGCACGGGAACACGCGCAGGGAAGGAATGTACAGTAACGGGCACCATCTGTCTGGTATGGCCGTTTCCGTTTGGTTTTTTCGGGGCAGGGGGTTCCTTGGCCTCTTCTGCCAAAGGGGGGATACGCGCAGCACGACGCGGACGCGCAAGCTGCGGTTCAGCAGCCAGTTTTTCCTCTTTCGGCTGGCGTTTGATTGCCTGGATTTTCTTTTTGCAGCGGATGGCCTGTGTTTCGGCCTTGTCCAGTGCCTCGCGCAGCGCCGTCTCCATGTTGTTCGATTCCGACATGGCGACGATGTTTTGCAGACGCGTTGTGATGGTGACTTCAGCAAATTGACGGTATTTTTCTGCCGTCAGCACGACATGGGCGCCAGTTGTTTTCCCAAGGATTTTTGCGATGCGCGCGATGAATTCATCAGCAATTGCGCGAAGAGCGGGGGTGACGGTCACCTGCCTGCCAGTGTACTCAACCTGCATGGCGAAAGCTCCCTTCCCAAAGATTTTAACGCCGAAGATGTGTTGTCGCTCCGGCGGGTTCAGTGATTCTACATCAACTCCGTACACGCCGCTGGTGCGTGCTTGGAATTCTCATGTCCTCACGGTATTTGGCCACAGTGCGGCGGGTCACACTGATTCCCTGTGACTGGAGAATATTCGCAATTTGATCATCTGTGAGTGGTTTGCGGGGATCTTCCTCCTCGATCAGTTTTTTCACTTTGCGCTTCAGCAGCATCAGCGGAGTGCCGGCGCCTTCCGGCCCATTTACTCCTTCTGAGAAGAAGAAGCGCAGCTCATACACTCCCTGGGGCGTATGCACGTATTTGTTAGATACGGCTCGGCTCACAGTGGATGGATGCACGCCGATTTCTTCTGCAACTTCCTTAATCATCATCGGCTTCAGAGCATCTACGCCTTTTTCAAGGAACTCACTTTGCCTGCGAACAATGGCCTCACATGTGCGCAGAATGGTGTTTTTACGCTGCTCAATGTTGCGCATGAGCTGGAGCGCAGAGCGGTAACGCTCTTTCACGTAGTCCTTTACGTCTTTTTCCGTGCCGTCCTGAGTAATCATGCGCCGGTAGCCCTGGTTCAGGCGCAGCGTGGGCATGTCCTCATCATTCATCATGACCACATATTCATCGCCGCGCTTTACAAAGGCGACGTCAGGCTCAATGAGGCGCGCATCTGAGCGGTTATAACGCTGTCCGGGACGTGGGTCGAGAGTGCGAATCAGGTCCACTGCCTGCTGTGCGATCTCTGGTGAGCAGCCAGCGGCCTTTGCAATTTCACGCATATCGCGCCGCTGAAGGAGCAGAAGGTGTTTGTCTGCAATTTCGCGCGCTGCTTCAAAAACAGCAATGCGCCCGGCCATTCCGTTGCCGTTCAGAGCATGAGCATCATGTTCAAGAAGTTCGACAATTTCGGGGAGGGCAGGGGCATGGCCGTTATTTTTCTGCCGTTTGTAGATCAGGTCGAATTCATGACGCTGGGCATCAAGCTGCAACAGCAGGCACTCGCGTAGGTCGCGCGCACCTACTCCCAGAGGATCGAGGGTCCGGACGACATCCAATGCCGCGGCCAGGTGGCCCCTGGCCCGGACGCGCATGGCTTCGGGCACTTCAGCAAAATGGAGGACCGAATGCTCTTGCGGAGAGTGGCTGTTTTCCGGTTCCGGCTCCAACTGTTCGCGCAGGTAACCTTCAAGCAGTTCTTCATCTGTAGCTGTTAAATAGCCGTCTTCATTGAGGTTGCCGATAACGTACTCTGCGGCATCCCGAACCGCGGGCGACAGATTCAGGGAACCAAGCTGCCAGAAGAGATGGTCCGTGAGCGTGCTCGGCTTGGAGAGAAAGTTTTCAATTGAGGGTTTTTCTGTAACTTCGAAGCTGTCCGGGGAACGGAAGCCGGGGTCGAGATACTCCTGAAAGTAGGAGCCGAAATCAATTTCATCGAAGGGGTCGGCTTTTTTGAGCGCCGCATCGCCGAATTCGGTTTCGGCGGGCTGGGCCAATTGCTCCTCGCGGCTGGCAACGTCATCCAGCAGTGGAACGTTTTCTTCCATCTCTTCAAGGATGGGGTTTTCAGCAATTTCAGACTGAATCATCTCCTTCAACTCAAGCTTGTTCAGGGCGAGCACGCTGACCATCTGCATCAGGCCGGGCGTGAGTATCTGCCGCTGAGATACCTTTAAGCTGAGTTTGGGTTGAAGAAGCGCCATTCTTTACCTATATGTCTGCTCTCGTGGGGGAGATAACCACAGTCTACACGCTTCAATGGGGCCACTGGTAGGCCGGAACTCAGTACAAGCGGCAGTTTCAGTGATACGGAAGTCATCTGGTTTAATTCAGCGAAAACCCTTCGCCCAGGTAGACGCGCCGCACCTCCGGGTCACTGCCCAACTGTTCCGGCGTCCCGTGGCGGAAGATGCGTCCTTCATTGATGATGTACGCACGGTCCGTCACCGAAAGCGTTTCACGCACGTTATGATCTGTAATTAACACGCCAATGCCGCTTGCTTTCAGGTCATAGATAATTTCCTGAAGGTCGAGTACCGCAATGGGATCAATTCCCGAAAAGGGCTCGTCCAGCAAAATAAAAGATGGCTGGATACACAGACAACGGGCAATCTCTACACGGCGCCGTTCACCACCGGAAAGCGCATAGCCGCGCGTCTTGCGAATATGGCCGAGATTTAACTGGTCTATCAGCTTTTCCGTGCGCGCGCGCCGCATCTCGGGTGTAAGCGGCTGCACTTCCAGCACTGCCAGAATGTTTTCTTCGACAGTGAGCTTGCGAAAGACAGACGGTTCCTGTGGGAGATAGCTGATGCCATACTGCCGAGCGCGCAGATACATGGGAACGCGCGTAATGTCTTCGCCATCAGCAAGGATGCGTCCGGAATCTGGCGGAACCAGGCCCACAATCATGTAGAAGGAGGTGGTTTTTCCTGCGCCGTTCGGACCGAGAAGCCCGACAACCTCTCCCTGCGAAATTTCAAGGCTCACGCCGCGGACGACCTGACGGCCTTTGTAAGACTTCCCGATTTCATCGGTTGAAAGTTTTTGCATTTACAAATTTACTTAGGAGCGCGCGTCTTTGTGACGGCCGCGGACTGCCCCCCACTCACCTCGACGCTATCATCCTGGTCATTGAAAATCAATGCGGCGCCTGTTGTTGTGCCTTTGACGGCATCCATGACATAAGGCGGGGCCGCAGGGGTCCCTGTGAGCACGTATCTGCCATCGGCCGCGGTGTAGACGAGTTGTTCTCCTTCTCCTTTTCTGCCCGGCTGCGTGAGTAAGACGTGGCCGGAGGCAATGATTTTTTCAATCTGCGAGGAGGGTGTGACGGCAGCCGTGGCGGACGGCGGCTTTTTCGCAGGCCCGAGGAAGAACTGTGCCTGGTCAGAGCGGATGGTGCCATTCGGAGCCACGGCCAGTACGCCTCCGCTGAAGTCGCCACGACGGTCTTTGTCAGAATAGACGAGCATCCGGCTCCTGATGCGCACGACGCTCTGCTGTTTTTTCGGGCCCATGATGGAAGCGATGGACGTATCTACATTTCCTCCGAAGGCCTTCAGTGTCTGTTGTGTGCGTGAAAGCTCGATGACTGGAGCAGTGACTGTGTTGCCGGACTGCTGCCACATGCGGGCGTCTCCGCGAAAGATGCTGTCGCTGCTCGAGTGATGCAACTCTGCCTGCGATGCAATGATGTGGGTCGCGCCCTGCCCGCCAAACATTGCCCCGTGCTGCGCTTGATCTTTGGCCTGCAGATAGGTTGCCCGCACATCGCCAGTTGCTGTTGCGTCACCGGAGTCACGCTGATAGGCGATTGTCTGTGCTGTAAGGTCCACCTCACCGTTATTGACGCGAGGACTTCCGGTCAGATGCACCACCTGATCCGAAGCATGATATTCCGCCCGGCTGGCCCATGCGTGGAAGGGTGAAGCTGCTTTCGCGCTTTTTGCAGGAGTCTGCGTCAGGGTCACATTGCCTTCCTGAATGGCGGTGTCAATCTGCGACTCCTGTATGTTTTTCGGCGTCTTCTGATTGGCAAACGTGATGCGCAGCATGTCGCTTGTGGTCACGTTGGCAGCACCGTCTTTGGCTGTATCCATGATCTTTGTGTGCCCAGAGCCATCAAGCTGACGGATTTCCCGTCCGCCTTCCAGAGTGGCCAATAGCTGGTCTCCATAGATTGTCGTGCTCTGTGGAGCACCTTTCGATGGAATGGTGCGCAGGGTGGCCACAGCGTTTCCGGTAGCCAGGACCTTCTGTGCAACGGACGATTTGTCTGGGCCGGGCGCGAAATCAATATCCAGCCGGGAAGCTGCAATCTGCCGCGTGGCTGAACCATTCGGATCATTCGTCAGTTTCTGCTGGTCTACAAAACTGACGGCATTGCGAAATTGTGCGTGCCTGAGTTCGGAATTTGCGCCGAATGTCAAGGTGCCTTCCACGGCATTTCCATGCATCGTCCGTAATGGGTCGTTATCCACGAAATTAATACCGCCGCCAAGCAGTGCCTGCATGGGCCGGCTTTTTTCGTCGAGGTAAATCGTCGTGGCCTGGCAGTTGGACTGCGCTCCATTGTCCATGACGGTGTGAACATTGCCTTTGGCTTCAATCTTCTCTGCCGAGCCATCTTTGCGGAAGTAGACAATTGCCTGGTCGGCAGTGCTGCGTGCATTGCGGAACTCGCTTTCTGCCTGAAGCAGAAATGCCTGTCGTGAGTCGCGCAGGAGTTGCGCGTGGGCCGCGTGGAGAATGGCAGGGCCGCCATTGGTGCTCGACGTTATCGCCACCTGCCTGTCGAGCACGAGAATGCCCTGCTTAGAATCATAGGTCGCGCCGATGGCCTGTCCCGTGGCGCCGGGCAGATGGAACTCTACAAACTGATCTGTTGTAGCGGTCCCGGTCTTCTGATTGAAGACCACTCCGCTGGCCTTTACATGGATCGTGTTTTTCTCAGCGTTTCCTGCATCGCTGCTGTTCTGAGGGGCTTCAAGATCCATCTGCACCTCGCCCATGGCTGTGGCAATACCGTTCTTCTGGTCGTAATCAAAATCGCTGCCAGAGACGCGGTCTTCGCGGTTGGTCCCGGGAGGGCCGTACAGCGTAATCGCTACATCGTGCAGAGTCGCGTGGCCATCGCTGCTGAACTGTACAAGCCTGGAGGCGTGAATGGTGAAAAGCGTGTGTCCCTTTTGCGACTGCGAATAAGTGAATCCGTTCGCCGTTCGCTGGATATTCACGCCCAGCTTTCCCGGGAGGTCCTTACCGATGTGCCGGATGCGGTAACGCGCGTAGACCAGAAATCCGCCGACCACTACCAGCAGCAGGCAGGCGAGCGCCACGATCACTGCCCGAATCCGTTTGATGGTGATGGTCATGAAATTGATTATCGCAGCAAGTCAGCAGGCCAGCGAGTCG